>CAZENM010000070.1:0-13761 GCA_964513575.1 uncultured bacterium
CAACGCTGACATCCGTTATGAGCGGGGGCATTTGAATGAAAAGACAAAAAAGATCGGCGAAAGCAAACTGGATCTCTATTTTTTCACAACCTCAGAGGGCTGAAACATCTCAGCCCAGGCTGTGGCGAGTCCCGGAGGGGCCGCGAAGCCTGGGAAGATGAAAAAAATAATCGAGTTCCGGAGGAGCGACATAAAACCGAACCAAATAAATCCCCACCATCAGCAAGATATAAAGGGATTTAAGCAGGGGTCTGCTTAAATTGATTTTCATCTATATTTTCCGCATTAAAAACCTCTCCGACCACTCTATTCACATCAGAAAGCTTTTCTACGGATGGGTTTGTATTAAAGTAAGCCCTCATATTTCCCATAAGCTCCTCGCGTTCTTTTGGAGGCATCTGATCCAGCACATTATTAATTTGTGCGATCAACTTCCCCTTAATGCCCGCTAGACCTTGCGGATCATTTTTAGTGAAATCTAATTCCCCGCGCAGCATCGCGATCACATCATCTCCGGAAATATGTCCCTGAAAGACTTTCCCCTTAAACTCCGAACTAAGCTCTAACTTCATGATTTGCGCTAAAGCCACGGTTAACAAAACAACTTTTCCCATATTGCAGAGGCGTTCAATTTTCTGATGGTCTAGCTTTTCCCCGGGCTGAGTATTTGTAATGACAATCGCGCGGATATGAGCCATAAATTGCCCTGAAGCAAGCCCTGCGATTAGATTTTCTGCATATTTCACAGCGAACTCTAAATCTTTTGGGGTATTTTTATTCCCCGATTCCATTTTCCCCACTTCTTCGGCTGCGGTAAAATAAGTCAATCCCACACCCCAAAGGGCGGAAACCCATCCTGCCACCTGTGTAGCAGCATCATTGGGGTTATGCGGAGCCGCCATCTGACTCCATGCGTCTTGCAGAACCTTATTATCTACCTGAACGGCGCCTGAAACTTCAGAAGTCTTAAAAGAACCTAAAAATCCTGTCGCGATGACCAATGCAGAAGTCATGGCTGAGGAAGGTTGAAACCGATCAAGATCAGCAGCGTTCGCCCCTGCAACTGAACTCACGTGTTGAGAAGCGCTGATTCCATCTACCTTTTTAGAACTATCTATCCCCATAGAATTTTGGAAGTCTTGGGAATACAACGCAAAAACTGAAGCGATCCCGCTTTGCCATGCATTTATCATTAGACTTGGATCATGGGCTTCGCGCCCCCTCCCCGTCAAAATCTTTTCCTTATGGGGATCTACTAACTGAGAAGAATCTAAGACGCCAATTTTTTGACCTGTTTTTTTCGCGATATTCTCGGTCGCAACATCTTTACTCTGCTGTTGATGTTTTATTTCATTTTTCGTGATATCGGATTGCTTTTGATCTTCTCTTTGAACATCGGCCTGTTGATGGAGTTGCGTATTCCAGTTATCTAAAAGGTTAGTAATGATCTGACTGTATTGAAGGAGCATCTTCATGGCGAAGGTTTCGGTACTTGGAGGAGATAATTTTGGGGTTCCGAATTCTATTGCCCCTGTGTTTGACGGTGTTGTGCTGATAGAAATTGTGCTTGCAAGTAATGCTCCCACAAGAGGATTTTGTGCTGGATCAACCTCTAGGCTAGGGTTCGTCATTTGGACACGCAACTGATCATTGCTATTAACAATCGGTTCAGTCATAATCACCACCTCTTTGGTTTTCTTCCGGATCACTACTTTTACAAAAAAATAGTGACATCCTGACGATTCTATTATAACAAAAAAGGCAATTAAGTTTAAAAGTAAGTTCTCAAAAAGTTTAATTGAAGTATTCTTATGTCACATGATCATTTTAAAGGAAAAGATGCAATTACCCACGTTGCCGAAGCGCGCGCTGAGGGGATTGTCTCGGCAAATGAATTACATGGCACCGAAATCCCCGGCCATATTAACTCTTTTGCGGACGCAGCTCGCGATACGGTGATCGCGGTTGGGGGAATCACTCTTTTATTACGCTCTCTAGCCATCGATATCAAACAAATTGTTTTTGTCCTAACCATCTTCCTTACGGGCTGGCTCCTCTGGAAACTTGGACGCAGCGCCTGGCTTGGCTGGTCGCGGCTTGAGCGACTCCATCGTATCCTTGCCCAAGAAAAATGGGAAATCGACCACAATCGTCAGCAGGAACGGGAAGAGCTAGGCGTGCTTTACGCAGCGAAGGGTTTCGAGGGAAAGCTTCTGGAAGATGTTCTAGACGTGCTTATGGCTGATGGAGACCGTCTTCTCAGGGTCATGGTTGAAGAAGAGCTTGGGCTGACATTAGAATCGCAAGTCCACCCCTTAAAGCAAGGAATTGGTGCCGGTGTTGGAGTGCTGTTCACCGGGATCATCTTGATTTTTGCTTTAATATTATTTTCCTGGATCGGGCTATTTGCCGCAGGCACTTTCATTCTAATAGCCGCCGCATGGATTAGCGCAACACAAGGGGATAATCTCCCCATTCCCGCCATCGTATGGAATCTTGGATTAGCGGTGGTCTCCCTAGGAACGATTTACTTTTTACTACAACTATGATGACTATAAAACCTGCTGTTGTTTTCGATGAATTTTTTGATATGGGACTGGAAGAAACGGCTAGTCCGTTTCTGACGAGTGATTCCCGGCACTGGGGAGCTAACCTCACGCTAAAAGCGGCGCTTTTGGCCTCTTTTATTCTTTTGATCTCGTTCATCCTTTCTTTTTTCCCCTCTTGGATGCCAATCTCATATGCTCTCCTGATCTCGGTATATTTTGTTGCCGGAATTCCCGCATTGATTGAATCCATTGATGATTTAACGAATTTCGAAATTAACATCGATATTCTGATGACCTTAGCGGCATTTTCCTCTGTATTCATCGGTAGCGGACTTGAAGGAGCCCTTCTTCTGGTTCTTTTTTCACTCTCGGGCGCTATGGAAGATGCAGTCACACGTAAAGCAAAAAACGCCATTAATACTCTGTCCCGCCTTTCCCCGACAAAGGCGAGTGTAATCAATCCGGATGGAACCATCATCGAAAGATCTGTTAAAGATGTCTCTATCGGCGATCTGCTGCTCATTAGATCGGGGCAAATCGTTCCCCTGGATGGAACGGTGATCGAAGGGGCTTCCAGCTTAAATTTAGTTCATTTGACTGGTGAAAACATGCCGGTCACGAAAGTTGTCGACGACGAAGTCCCTGCGGGTGGACGCAACCTGGAAGGGGCCTTTAAGATGCGCGTGTCGCATACGAGCGCTGACTCCACACTTTCCAAAATTATTGAACTCGTCACCCAAGCCCAAGAGGCGCGACCAAAACTACAACGATGGTTTGACCAACTTAGCCGGGGCTACGCTCTATCAATTATCGGTCTTTCCGCCCTATTTGCAGCAACTTTTCCATTTTTATTAGGACTACCATTTTTGGGTGAAAACGGCGCCCTTTACCGAGCGCTCGCATTTCTGATTGCCGCGTCACCCTGCGCGTTAATCATCGCCATTCCAATTGCCTATCTTAGCGCTGTAAGCGCTTGCGCGAAAAAAGGAGTCTTACTTAAGGGGGGCATCACTCTAGATGCTCTAGCAAGTTGCCACTTAGTTGCTCTTGATAAAACAGGAACATTGACCACCGGAGAGCTCTCCTATATTGGAATCCGCAAGGTCACGGGTTTGGGAGAGTTGACAACCAACTTTGCCTTGGCAGCAGCAAAGGCTTTAGAAGAAAATGCCGTCCACCCAATCGCACGGGCTATCGCGAAAATTCCGACGACGGGAGCCGATGAGCAGATCACCCTGACAGATTATAAAATGGTCGCAGGATTTGGCCTAGAAGGAACTTTCACCAAAAACAACCAACAAATCAGATGTAAAATCGGCAACCCCGATTTCATCAATCCTTCCGAAATCGTATTGACTGAAATCTCAAAAAGCAAATCCATAGGCAACCAAATCGCCCTGCTTGAAGCGAACGGAGACATTTTCCTACTGGAATTTACCGATACGATTCGCCCGAAAATCAGTGAAACTCTGGCAAAACTCAAGACACGAGACACCAAAGTAGTCATGCTGACCGGAGACCACAAAGAAAGCGCCGCAAAGGTCGCGGCTGAACTAGGAATCGATGATTTTTACGCAGAGCTAAAGCCGGAAGATAAACTCCGCCACATCGAGCAAATGTCAAAGGAAAAAGGTCTTGCCATGGTGGGTGATGGAATCAATGATGCCCCCGCGCTGGCAAGAGCGACCGTTGGAATCTGCATGGGAAAAGTGGGAAGCGCTGCTGCCATCGACGCTGCCGATGTCGTGCTATTAAATGACAATATCGAGCTGCTGGATTGGATCTTCCAAAAGGCCAAGCAAACACAAAAAATCGTCAGACAGAACCTAGTCCTCGCAACACTGGCCATCCTTGTCGCTAGCATTCCGGCTCTGGGCGGTTATGTACCCCTATGGGCTGCTGTAGTGATGCACGAAGGTGGTACTATTCTGGTGGGTCTGAATGCCCTACGCCTTCTAAGATAGGCCTCTATTTCCATAACACCCAGAGCCTGTTATAGTTACAACATGCTCCTCGGATTCATAAGCCTCTGCGCTTCAATGATAAATCTAACCTTATAAAGTCGAGCTTTGAGCCTGGGGTAAAAACATTGTTATTAATAATAATTTTACTTATATAATAAAGAATGCACCCCAAAAAGTGGAGAATGAATCATGGCATCAAATAGACAAGACATAGCCACTTCCCACGAAAAGCTTTTAATAGCCATTCAGAACGAAACTCGAAAGTTCCAAGAGTACTACGTATGGTTGGAAAAGGCAATGCCCTCGAATTTTTTCGAGGAAATCTCCCAAGACAACATGATGCTGATCGCTCACAGCTTAATGGGATTTGCCCTTCAGGACTACTACTCGACCATCAACCTACGTCGCGCCGCGATCGTTCTTTGTTTGGATAGCCCTGATGCCGATCTTCTAATCCTAAAAAACTATTCGATGTATGGGATTAAATCATACGAAACCTTTATTTCAACAACTCCTCCACCCTTTTCCGGAATCACCGCGAAGCTACGCATCGCGATGATTTACTTCACAGAGGCTGTAGAAACGGTAGAAAAACCATTCCCCCTAGAAAAAAAACTGGAACTTAAAGCGCTTGTCCAGGAAAGAAACCCAAAACTTACCGATGCTGAGTTCGAAGAACTGATCTCGGGCATCAATACGATCTTCCTTCGATCAATGCCCGCAGAAAGAATGGCTCTGGCTTTAGATATGTATTTCAGAGCAAAAACGCGTGACAACTGCCAATATGAAGTACGCTACAACCAGGATTGGGAAAAATCCGATTCTCCATCCATGCAGGTTGTCATGGCTTGGAAAAACACTCCGAAAAATAACTTTTTATTTAGCATTGCCCAGGTGATTCACCGCCATGGTTTATTTATGAAGCGGGTAAACTCGACCTACCTGAATTCATATAGCACCGATAGCGTCCAGGTTATGGTTTTAGGGCTTCATGGCAGTGATGGACAGGCCGTGTGGGATGTCGCGGAAATCCCCGATCTTCTCAGGGAACTCATTACGGTAAAGTACTTTGAAACTCATGACTTGATCGAGAACCAACTTGTGGCCAAAAACCTGATCACCGGGAATATGGGAAATCTTTTGGCATGCATGACGATTTTCATCCATCAGGCTTTAGTGCATATTGACTCGAACTTATACACCCCTGAAAACATTGAAGAGGCTCTTTGCCGCCACCCGGATGTTATCGCACGGCTATGCGAGTGCTTTAAAAGAAAATTCGACCCCGACCATGTGGACGAGGAAGCCTACGAGAAACTCCGGGATGCTTATTTAAAAGACGTTGAAAAATTAGACACGGGCAATGAAGAAAATGACACGATGCGAAAAGCTGTCCTGCGCATGGGAATGAGCTTTGTTCACAACACCCTAAAGACAAACTTCTACCGCCTAAATTTCACCGCCTACAGCTTTCGACTGAACCCCAAATACTTGGATGATATCCCCTTCGACAGATCTAAAAAATTTCCTGAGCTCCCCTTTGGGATCTTTTTCATTCGTGGAATGCAATTTTTTGGCTTTCATATCCGCTTTAAAGACCTTGCCCGCGGAGGCCTGCGGACAGTCTTTCCGGAACATCCCGAACAATCCCGCACGGAACAGAATAATGTATTCACCGAATGCTACAACCTAGCCTACACGCAACAACAAAAAAATAAAGATATCCCAGAGGGGGGTTCTAAAGCGATTGTATTTATACAAACCAGCTCCAGAATCGAAACAGAAACCAAAATCTTACAAAATGAACTCGTCGCCTCCAAAATAGACCCTGCCGAGATCGAGAAAAAAATTCACGTCTACAAGCTTGAGCAGAAGCGTGAGTTTATGTACCAAGCTCAGCGCTCCTTCATTGAAAGCTTGCTGACGATCATTAACTGTGAACCCGATGGCAAGCTAAGGGCTAAGTATGTTCTAGATTACTGGAAACGTCCCGAATACATCTATTTGGGTCCCGATGAAAACATGCACGACAATATCATCCAATGGATTGCGGACATTAGTATCCGGTATAACTATAAGGCGGGCGGAGCGTTTATTTCAAGTAAACCGAGCCTAGGTATCAACCACAAAGAATATGGGGTCACCTCCCTAGGTGTCCACGTCTACCTGGAACAGATGTTAAAATTCCTGGGGATAAATCCCGAAAAAGATACCTTCACGATTAAAATGTCCGGAGGCCCTGATGGCGATGTCGCGGGGAATGAACTTGTCAACCTCTACAACTCCTATCCGAAAACAGCCAAATTAGTAGCTCTCACAGACGTTTCAGGAACAATTTTTGATCCCGAGGGTCTGAATCTGGAAGAAATGGTCAATCTATTCAAAAAGGGGCAACCGATCCGCTTCTATCCGGCAACCCTTCTTCATAACGGAGGATACCTTCTAGACCGCTTCACGAAACGCAACCCCACCTCCCTTACCCAACAAACCCTGTGCTACAGAAAAACAGATGGCAAAGTGGTAGAAGATTGGCTGCAAGGGAGTGAGATGAACTCACTTTGGAGAAATAACCTCCATCAAGCGAAAGCCGATATCTTTATTCCCGCCGGAGGAAGGCCCCGCACACTCAGCGACACCAGCTACAAAGACTTTTTGGATGAAACAGGCAAGCCCACCTCAAAAGCCATCATCGAGGGCGCTAACCTTTATCTAACCCCAAAAGCTCGACGCCATCTGGAAAAGCTAGGGGTCCTGATCGTTAAAGACAGCTCCGCAAACAAATGTGGAGTCATCTGTTCCTCCTTTGAAGTGCTAAGCGGCTTAACATTAGGGGACGAAGAATTCGTTAAAGTAAAACCTGAGCTGGTCAAAGAAATTTTAGAGAGACTCCGAATCTGCGCCCTCAATGAGGCGACTCTTCTTCTAAGAACCTACAAAGAGACCGGTGATTACCTTACAGATATCTCTGAAAAAATCTCGGAGAGGATTAATTATTTTACCTATGCCCTTTTAGATTACCTTGATTCCATTCCTCTTTCGTCAGACCCCAAAGACCCGTTGATCCAAACATTTTTAGAGTATTGCCTGCCGATCCTCAGAGAGAACTATCGCGACCAACTGCTGGAACGAATTCCCGATCATCATAAAAAGGCGATCATCTCCTGTCAGTTAGCTTCCCACCTGGTTTACAGCCGGGGCCTTAACTGGTTCCCTTCGATTGTTGATATTTTGCCGATCTTGTTGAAAGATGAGAGCAAAGATTTCCCTGGGGTTTAACACCCCTTGGAAATGGATAATGGGAGATAGATTTCAAAGCCATCGTCACTGATTTTTTTGCACCTTAGCGTTTAAAATGCCCTAAAAAATTTGCGAATTTGTGCTGCTCAATTGTGTTTCTGAACAAGCCTGCAAATTTGTTGTTTAAGAGTTATATACAGCTGCGCCCCCTCCCTTTCCCTCTATTTTCCCTAGGTAAACCTCAGATTTAGCACTCCGTTAATAACTCTGCTAAATTTCGTTGACAAAAAAATTCACCATTTTTTATGATGAAGCCATAAGGAACAAAGAGGTGTGACCTTGAAAACTGCTCTCATCAAACGCTCCCATTAACAAGAGCGGGAAAGATCTGTCCTTTTAGGTCTGGTGGAGTACTACTTAAAAACCGGTAAACCCGTAGGGTCGAATACGCTCAAAGACGCGGAATTCGAATCCTTGAGTTCCGCTACCATCCGCAATTATTTTGCCCGTTTGGAAGAGGAAGGTTACCTGGTTCAACAACACACCTCCGGAGGAAGGATCCCCACCGATAAAGCATTACGCCTTTATGCAAGCGAACACCTGGATTCCCGAGTCGTTACCCCCCAGCAAATCAACAGCCTCGAAAAACTAGGCTCCGTTGAAACAGAAGAAATTGCCCGTTATCTTCAGCAAGCCGCTGATACATTAAGCCAACTTGCAGGATGCGCTGTCTTCTTGAATGCCCCGCGCTTCGACCATGACTTTATCGTGAATATCAAGTTTGTAGAGATCGATATTCACCGCTGCGTTTGCATTTTAATGACCAGCTTCGGAAAGATTCACACAGAAGTCATGAACGTCGAGAAAAAGCTAAGCTCTTTCACAGTTAAAAGAATTGAAGCCTATTTTCATTGGAGACTCACCGGACACGGAAAGCCGGAACAAATGGAAAAAGAAGAAGAGTTGCTCGCACAACAACTTTATAATGAAGTGATGGTGCGTTACATCGTAGGATATTCAAACTTTATCGATGAAGAGATCTACCGCACAGGTTTTTCAAAACTGCTTAATTATCCCGAATTTCAAGATGCCGGAGCCCTTGCAGGATCGCTTTCACTGTTTGAAAACTCTCAAAGTATGAAATTAATGCTTCATGAAACCTCAAAACAAGAAACGTTAAAGTTTTGGATAGGTTCAGACCTCAGCAAATACACCTCTAACGGACATGACTGCGCGGTCATCGCGATCCCCTACAGAGTTAACTTGCAAACAGTAGGGTCAATTGGGATTTTAGGCCCCTCTCGCTTAGAGTACAAATCGATTTTTGGATTACTCCGCTACTTTGCTGAGGCGATTTCAAAAACTTTAACCCGTGATATTTATCAATTTAAAATCTCGATTCGTACACCGAACGAGGAAAAGGGAACCTTTTTAAAGAAAGAGTCTAACCCATTATTAGAATTTACACCGGCACAATAACTAGGAGACCAACCGATGTCAGAATTAGAATCTGAAGACCCCGGGACTGCTGAAGGACAGACTCCTCAAGAGCCTGTAACCAGAACGATATCCGAGGAAGAGTATCAGAAACTTACAACCGAACTACAAGAGTACAAAGATAAGTACCTAAGACTCCTTGCTGAGTCCGAAAATGCACGCAAAAGATTGCAAAAAGAGAAGCAAGAGTTAACTCAGTTTGCGATCGATAACCTAGCGTCAGACTTTTTATCCCCCATTGATCATATGGAAAACGCGTTAAAATACACTGATAACATGTCGGAAGACGTGAAACACTGGGCCGTAGGCTTCAAGATGATTCTATCGCAATTCTTGGATGTATTATCCTCTAACGGAATTATCTCGATAGAATCAACAGGAACCGCCTTCGACCCACATAAGCACGAAGCGATAGAAATGATCACCACAACAGAACACAAACCGGGCATCGTTGTTTCCGAAAGCGTTAAAGGCTATCGTAGAGGAGACCGTACGATCAGACCAGCACGTGTGGTAGTTTCAAAAGCACCGGACAAGACTGAAAATAATTAATTAAACGAAGAAATTTTTAAATGAGGAGTTTTGGCTATGAGTCAAACAGAAAGTAAAAAAGGGAGAATCATCGGCATCGACTTAGGAACAACAAACTCCTGCGTTGCCGTAATGGAAGGGGGAACCCCTAAAGTGATCGCGAACATCGAAGGCGCGCGCACGACACCCTCAGTTGTAGCTTTTAAAGGGGATGAGAGACTGGTCGGAGTTCCCGCAAAACGTCAAGCAGTGACTAACTCCGAAAATACCATTTTCTCTTCCAAACGATTCATCGGAAGAAAATACTCCGAGTGTCTTTCCGAAATCAAAACAGTTCCGTCTAAAGTCACTAAAAACAGCAACGGCGATGCGGTGTTTGACATTCATGGCAAACTCCTTTCCCCCGAAGAAATTGCCGCGCAAATTCTGATCAAAATGAAAGAAACCGCAGAAGCTTACCTTGGCGAAAAAGTCACTGAAGCTGTGATCACCGTCCCCGCCTACTTCAACGACGCGCAACGTCAATCAACGAAGGACGCAGGAAGAATCGCAGGACTCGACGTGAAGCGTATTATTCCAGAGCCCACAGCAGCGGCGCTAGCTTATGGGTTAGATAAGGAAAAGATCGACAAAAAAATCGCTGTATTCGACCTTGGCGGCGGTACATTTGATATTTCGATCTTGGAAATCGGTGACGGAGTCTTTGAAGTCTTAGCGACAAACGGAGACACTCACCTAGGTGGAGATGACTTTGACAATGCCGTGTTGAACTGGCTGCTTGAAACCTTTAAGCAGGAAACAGGAATTGATCTGCGCAACGACAAAATGGCGCTGCAAAGACTACGCGACGCAGCTGAAAAAGCTAAAATCGAGTTGTCGGGAACAGCATCTACAGAGATCAACCAACCATTTATCACAATGGACGCGACAGGTCCAAAGCACTTAGCCATTACCTTGACACGTTCCAAATTAGAAACGTTAACCCATGACCTCGTAGAAAGAACACGCCAGCCTTGCTTAAAAGCATTAAAGGACGCGGGATTCACCAAAGAAAACATCGCGGAAGTGATTCTTGTGGGTGGAATGAGCCGTATGCCAGCTGTCCAAGAGATGGTAAAACAGATTTTCGGAAAAGAAGGGCATAAAGGGGTCAACCCGGATGAAGTGGTCGCAGTAGGCGCCGCAATTCAAGGGGGTGTTTTAACCGGCCACGTCAAAGATGTGTTGCTATTAGACGTTACCCCGCTGACGCTTGGAATCGAAACAATGGGCGGCGTGATGACACCTTTGGTGGAAAGAAACACAACCATCCCAACCCAAAAGAAACAGATCTTCTCGACAGCCGGCGACAACCAGCCAGCCGTGACGATCAACGTATTCCAAGGTGAACGCCCGCTTGCTAGAGATAACAAGAAGATCGGTAGTTTTGATTTGGATCAGATCCCCCCTGCGCCTAGAGGAGTCCCTCAGATCGAAGTCTGTTTTGACATCGACGCAGACGGAATCTTACACGTTTCAGCGAAGGATCTTTCTTCCGGAAAAGAACAAAAAATCCGTATTGAAGCAAGCTCCGGTCTAAACGAAGACCAAATCAAGCAGATGGTAAAGGATGCGGAACTCCATAAAGAGGAAGATATCAAGCGTAAGCAAGAGATCGAGCTCAAAAACTCCGCAGACACCACCATGTTCCATGCGCAGAAATCCTTGAATGAATACAAAGACAAACTTCCAAAAGATGTCGTTGATGACGTTCAAGGCAAGATTGATAACCTGAAGAAGGCTTTGGAAACTGATGATTTGGATAAAATCAAAAGCGCCCATACTGAGCTGGAAAGCCACATGCAGAAGATTGGAGAAGCCATGGCCAAAGCGCAGCAGGCCGGCGGCGGAGCTCCCCACGCAGAAAGCGCGGAACAGCATCATGAGCAGCCGCATCATCACCACGATGAACAAAAAGGCGGAACCGATACAATCGAAGATGCCGAAGTTGAAATCATCGACGATAAGAATCCTTAGTATTGTAAATCATAAAATTCAATGGCTATTTTTAGCGTGAAAGCTCTCGCTGTTCGTCGACCGCAAGTTGGGTAGTATTAAGTCAATACAACCCAACTTGCGATCGGCGAACCCCGAGGCTTTGACGCAAAAATAGCTATTGATTTTTTTTGATTTGCAGTACTAGTCTTTAAGGGAAAGGGGGAAACCCCTTTTCCTTATTTTTCTTGGTAAGAGTTTCCTATCATTTGTTAATATCTGTCAGAACGACAGGTCTCCAAATAGTTCTTAAGGCATTTAAAATCGCCACAACATCAATGATTTCCTGACCGACAGCTCCCGCTACCGGAGTCAAGTGTCCGAAAGCGGCGATAATCATTCCTAGAATAGAAAATACCATTCCGCCTACGGCGCTTTGAAGGGCGATCCTTCTCATTCTAGCGCTGATGTGGAGGAATTCATCCACCTTTTCCAATGTGCTATCCATGACAACAGCGCCCGCAGCTTCCGCCGTGATATCGCTATTCCTGCCAAAGGCTATCCCTACCGTTGCCGCGATCAATGCTGGAGCGTCATTAATGCCGTCCCCTAAATAAGCTGTTTTGGCCTTTTTGGTTTCCGCTACAACGATCTCAACTTTTTCTTCAGGGCTTTTTTCGGCGTAAACTTTTGAAATTCCTACAACATCGGCTAGGTACTCCACCTCTTCTTTACGGTCACCGGATATAATCATGGTTGTCGTAATTCCATGGACGGGGCCTAGGTGAGTGACAAAAGGTTTGCTGTCTTGACGCGGAGAATCCCTAAATCGAAAATAGGCGCCAAGTTTTCCATCCAGAAGCACCACGCATTCAAGTCCCATCCCTTTGGGAAGAAGTTCAGCGCTCTCATTCAACCCTAGCTTTAGAAGCTGTTTTCTACTGGTGATCACAATATCATGTCCATCAACAACAGCTTTTAATCCCTCGCCTTTTGCTTCGTGGATCGAGGTAGCGTCTATGAGGGAAATGTTTTCCTCTTCTGCTTTATTTAAAAATGCTGTGGCCAAAGGATGTTTTGAGTACCGTTCGATGCTTGCAACGTATTTTAAGATCTCTTCCGAAGTTTTATCACAATACGTCACCTGTTCTGTCAGGGTAGGCGCGCCGTAAGTCAACGTTCCGGTTTTATCAAATATCATAGTCTGACACTGGTCGATTTGCTCCAGAACGACTGGATTTTTAATCAAAATTCCCCGGCTCGCGCACAAAGAAATCGATCCGATGATCGCCACGGGAATGGCTATAAGCAAGGGGCACGGAGTCGCAATCACCAAGACAGCCAGGAATCGGACAGCATCCCCGCTAAAATACCAGGCGGAAAGCGCGATAACAAGAGCTAAAGGAGTATACCACGCTCCTAACTGATCAGCTAACCTGCGCATATAGGGGCGCTTTTTTTCCGTTTCGGTCATCACTTGTATGATTTGTGAATAGCGCGAATCCTGCGCGAGCTTTGTGGCGCGAATAGTCAACGAAGCTTCCCCGTTAATCGCCCCCGAAATCACTTCCGCCCCGGAAACTTTCTCGATCATAAACGGCTCGCCGGTCAGATAGGATTCATCCATGACCCCGCTCCCTTCTATCACTTCGCCATCCACCGGGCAGATTTCGTGGGGGAATATGAGGACCCTATCTCCAACGACAATCTCACTAACAGGGATGTCGTCGATTGTGCCGTTGTTTTTTCTGTGGGCAATCGTTGGGGCCCTTTTTGCAAGAGCATCGAGGACTCGGGAGGCTTTTTTTATTGAAGACCGAAATTACTTGGCGGTCATCAGTGCAACGGTGGTGTCCAGCATGCGGTTCGAGAAGCCCCACTCATTGTCGTACCACGACGATACCTTGACCAGGCGGCCCGACACTTTGGTCAGGGTCGAGTCGAAGTTCGACGACGCCGGGTTGTGGTTGAAGTCGATCGATACCAGCGGTTCGGTCTGGTACGTCAGG
>CAZENM010000071.1:0-13720 GCA_964513575.1 uncultured bacterium
TGGGTGTGCTTTGTGTTTTTTTCATTAAAAGGCCTTGATTCGGACTTTGTATTTTTTTTACGTGAAAATTCCAATGTAAGCCTCGGAATATTATCATCTCTTTGCGTCCTCACGATAACGAAGAGTCGCAAATGGTCTGCGGGTTGCACACGGAAGTGATTTCATCGCATAGGTCACTTGTAATAAGATTTTAGTGTATCCTACAGGCTCATCTTAAGCGTTATCTGTGGTGAAATATCCATTACAGGTATTTTGTGTCCCTCCGAATCCCGTGCTGCATCGAGAGCGTAATTTTCACGAACTCCTCCTGTGTTGTGCATAATGCATAACAATCATATAAGCCCAATTCAAATGGTGTTGCGGGAGGGGTAAATCCATGATAACTATACCATAAGGCTCTCATGATAAGCATAAGGTGGGAACTCCCTCTTTCCAATGGAGTTGCGTTTACCCCTGCCCAATAAGCTTCTGCTATGGCTTTGTCTAAACCGTTAAGGTCTTTGATCGATAAAATCTGTTTGTGAAGATACTCTAGGTAGGGGAGGATTTTAGAAAAATCACAGTCATGACTCCATTGCCATCCGGTAAAAATTCCAAAATCAAGAAATGTTAAGGCGATTTTTTTTCCTTTATGGTCAATCACCGATTGCTCAAGCTCTATTGTCCGTTTATTTCCCTCCGGATTTGTGCGAAGGTATCGCTCCTCGATTACCTTTTCATAAGGGCTATATCTATTGAACGGATCTCCTGATGTAAAAAAGGTGGTGAGTCGTGCTTTTTTGTCGGTTTTAAAATTTCTAAAATATTGCACATCCCTGCCCCCCATTTCAGCTTGTATGTCGGCTCTCCAATTCGCAATTTTGTGAAAAATCTTCTTAAGCGGTGTTTTAGGTTCTTGTATGAGTGCGTCTTTGAGCGACAGCATCACCTCATAGGATTTTAAACCAAAGATTTTTTGGTGAGATGAATTTATCGCAGAGAATCTTCCATAACTACGTGTCCGTTGGGATTTTGTGATTCCTCGGTTTTTGAAAACAAAGGGTCCCCAGCATTCAATCTCGTGAAGGATTCGTGCGAGCAATTCTTTTTTTGTTATTTTTTTAGCAAGCTTACGCACAAATCGTTCGAATAAAGATGTTTCAGTCGCTAGGAACACCGAGATTAATGCCGTTTCAAAAGCTGCTGCAGACGTTTCTTTTAGGGCAATGCGCGTCGACCATGATTCAATCACATCACCTTCCGCTAACCCCAATTTTTTTAATTCAACCATGCTATGTAGATCATAATCGAGAAATAAGGATTCCTGAATCTTTTCAGCCTGATCAATCAGAGCCTTCTTTTCCCGTTTTAGTAGGACTTCTGCTACAGAAGTCGAGCCATGTGCAAGCGCATAGATAAACAACTCCGCCGCCTGTTTAGATGTTAGTTTTTTTTGATTGCTATGGATGTCCAATAAAACGTTAGCTCGTAAAGCGGAGTCCTTGATTACGCTAATTTTTAGCCCTTCTAAGAACTCTTTCTTTGACAGCTTTGAAATCTGCCCTTCACAAAGGGAAATCGTGTTTGGGTTTCCCATTAATATAATAATTTGCAGGTTGCTAAAAGTTAGAGTCGGAGGAGGTGTATGTTTCAAAATAATCTCTAATGCCCGATGAAATGCCTCGTTTAATGGACGCATGTAAGCATATGGAATATAGATCCGATCAAAAATGAAATTTAATGTAGAGGAAATATCAACTCCGGCCAACTCATTAGAATAGTGGCTAATCTGTTGAGGATTTAAATCTCCTCTAAATTTTTCGCCTAAAAGTCTAAGGAGTTTTATCCTTTCATGCATTAAATTGCCCCTCCTTTGAAAAAACCAACTTTCTTCTAAAAATCTCTTCTTTACAATATTTTTTCTGAAGATATAAAATACTCTTTGATCCCTAAACCCCCTGAGTCATTATGAAAAAAGAAACCGCAGCGCCCCAGTTCGAAGCACAAAATTATCTAGACGAAGAGGGCATTCTCAATACCCTATCGAAATACAGCTCTTACCTCTTTTACGGGGGGATTGGATTGTTCGTGCTCTTATTTATTATTTATCGATTCAGCTCCCAGCAGGCTACTCACGCGGAAACCAACTTCATTAATGCCGCAAATCTATACGATCAAGTGATTGCCGGAAAAGATGCCGCCAGTAAAACTGAGGCCATTAATCAGTTACTGCCTATTCTACAGCGCCAGCCCGAGCTGAAAGCCGAGTATCAAGGGGACTTAGCACAGGCGTTATTAGAACGGGGAGCTGTTGATCAAGCGCTTCCCCTAGCAAATGAAACGATCGCTCGAGTATCCGCTGACCAAATTGAAAGCTATTTAAGCTATGCCTCCTCCTCCCTACTGATCGAACAAAAAAAGTACAAAGAGGCATTAGACCAATCATTGCAGCTAAAAGCACAGTTAAAAGATAACGACTTGTTGAATGCCTTTAACCTAGTTAGAATTGCCCTTCTGCAACAAGAACTAGGCGATAAAGAAGGGGAGCTCCAAGCTTGGCAGGAGTGGAAACGCTACGCCGGTTGGAAAGGAACTGCGCCGACAGTCAAAACATTAGATCAGAAAGCTTACTTTGTCGTTCAAAATTATTACGGCGAAGGTGGACTTTCTTTAGTAAATTACATTGAAGCCAGAACTCAAAATAAATAAGAAACTTGCGTTAATTTATTGACGCATGTTATGGCAATTGAATAAGACCTAAAATCCCAAAATCGTGGAACAACGGAGCCAATAGGGAGGTGACATGAGCCAATTAAAACAACGCTCGAAGCCACAGCCTTGGGAAACAAACTTGAAGATATAGTCATAAAAATGGAACTTGCCGGAGGGAGTAGGTCAACATACAAGTCTTGACCTACGAGCACAATGGCAAGGTTGGAAATAACTTGGGTTGATACCAGCCTCTAGTTAAACTTTTTAGTTCAACTAAAGTGTTTATCAGTTGTTGAAACTAAAAATATTAACTAGAGGCTGATATAGGACCCATAACTACCTTTCAAGGTAGCTGGAGACTTATTGTGAGTCAGAAATATAGCTCACTCGCTTATGACGACTTAAAGGAGGAAGAGGCAGTTGACCTTATTCCAGAGCTCAATTTAATCGTCAGTAGGCGTAATAGGATAAATAGTTCTCTCGATGAAATAAAAAGTAACGCTGTTGCTATTCGCGGGAGAATTACAGTTTCCTTTTAGTAAAAAGGAATAACTCTTTTGAGCGGTATTTTCCGAAAGGAAAATACCGCTTTTTTTTATACAAGGCTGGAAAATGACTGACACTGAATCTCTTATCATTCTTAGCGCAATTCCTTTTATGGGTCCCATCCGAGTCAAGTGTGCTCTTGCTCATTTCGGTTCTCCACAGGCCGCGCTCGAAGGAACCCCCGCCGAAATTACCGCACTCTTTGGTGAAAAAATTGCCGCCGTCTGGAATCAGTGGCAAAACAGTCCCCTTATTGATAAAAATTTTGAATTAATCAGCAGGTTTAACGCACGTACGATCCCCTTTACCAGTGATGAATATCCTTTAAGCTTACTAGAACTGCACGATCATCCCATCGTATTATATGTGCGCGGAGAAATAAAACCGGTCGATCGACGCTCAATTGCCGTCATCGGAACAAGAGATGGATCGATCTATGGAAGGGAAATGGCGGAAAAAATTTCTCAAGAGCTGACAGAGTCCGGGTTTACCGTAGTAAGCGGACTCGCCCGCGGGATCGATACCTGTGCCCACATAGGCGCATTGTCCCATGGTCGGACGATTGCCGTAATCGGATCGGGGTTGGCAAACCTCTACCCCCGCGAAAATAGTAAGCTTGCCGATCGAGTCGCTGAGCAAGGAGTTCTGATCTCTGAATTTCCAATGGCAACACCCCCCGATAGACAAAATTTCCCCCAAAGGAATCGAATCGTCAGCGGATTAAGTTTAGGCACATTGCTCATCGAAGCTCCAATAAAAAGCGGGGCAATTTTAACAATGGAGTTAGCGCTACGACAAGGAAAAAAATTATTTGCTTTGCCGGGTAGAGCTGATCAAGAAAGTTTTCGTGGAAACCATGACTGGATCAAGAGAAATAAAGCGCAACTCGTTGAAAATGCGTTTGATATTGCCAATCAATTCGATCCATTGTTAGCATTAAAACAGAAAGCGATGGAATCGACCCCCTCGATTTTACTTGAACCAGAAGAACGGGAACTGTTAAAACTGCTACCTTCGACAGAAGTTCAGATGGAGACGATTGCTGTGATGACGAAACTCCCCGCCTCTAGACTGAATGTGCTGCTGATGGGACTCCTGTTAAAAAAAGCGGTAAAAGAGTATCCCGGCAAAATTTATAGGAAATGTGTTCATATTTAACGGATTAATAGGATCCTAATAAGGGTGTTGTATGGGTAAGAAAAAATCACTTATTATCGTAGAGTCTCCAACAAAAATCAAAACCTTGAAAAAATTTCTTGGGGATGAGTTTTTGTTTGATTCTTCCCTAGGGCACGTAAGGGATCTTCCTGAGCGTGAATTTGGGATCGATATCGAAAACGACTTCGAGCCGAAATACACCATCATGCCGGAAAAAGAAGAAGTTATTAAGCGGTTGAGAAAAGAAGCCAAAGAATGCGAAACGGTCTACCTCGCACCCGACCCCGATAGAGAGGGAGAAGCAATTGCCTGGCATATTATGGAACTTCTTCCATCCGAAACAAATATTAAACGGGTTTCCTTTAATTCGATCACAAAAGACGCGGTGCAAAAGGCGTTAAAATCCCCTAGAGAAATCGATCAGCCCCTGGTGAACGCCCAGCAAACTCGCCGGATGTTAGACCGGATGGTAGGCTATAAGATATCTCCTATCCTCAACCGCCGCATTCAAAGAGGTAAAGATGCCTCTGTTTCTGCCGGACGGGTACAATCCGTTGCGCTAAAATTGGTTGTTGATCGAGAAAAAGAAATTGAAGCCTTCAAGCCTGTCGAATACTGGAACCTAGGCGCTTTCTTTAAAACTCCTCATGACGAAAAAACTTTTAAAGCCTCTCTCTACTCAGTAGATGGTAAACGCTTCGAAAAAGAAGCGATAGAAGGTAAAGACATTCTCCTTATTCCAAACCAGGAAACAGCAGAAAAAATCCTGGAAATGATGAAAAAGGGTCCCTTTACAGTTCAAACCGTCGAAAGAAAAGAGAAAAAACGTAATCCGGTTCCCCCATTCATTACTTCCACACTCCAACAAGAAGCCAGCCGCCATCATGGGTTCTCTTCCTCAAAAACCATGCAGGTGGCGCAAAGTCTTTACGAAGGGGTTGACCTAGGGAATGAAGGCGCAGAGGGTTTGATTACCTATATGCGTACTGACTCCGTTCGTGTTGCGCCGGAAGCAATTCAGGAAGTTAGAGAATTTATCCTAAAAACTTATGGCACAGAGTACCTCCCCGACCAACCCAAGCAATACGCTACACAAAAAGCCGCTCAAGATGCCCATGAAGCTATCCGCCCTGCGAACTTAAATCACCCGCCTGAACTTGTTGAAAAATACCTCAGTCGTGAACAGTTTATGCTATATAAATTGATTTGGAGACGTTTTGTTGCTTCTCAAATGGTTCCTGCTGTCTACGATACCGTTTCTGCCGATATTCAAGCCGGCAGCGGCGTTCTTTTACGCGCGACAGGATCTACACTGAAATTCGCCGGTTATTTAGCCGCGTATGAAGAAAAAGTCGATGATGAAGAAAAAGACGACGAAAGCAGAATTCTTCCTCATCTGGATGAAGGAATGCTTCTTAACCTGCAAGAGTGGATTTCTGAACAAGCATTTACACGTCCTCCTCCACGATTTAGCGAAGCTTCCCTAGTCAAAGAACTTGAAAAATCAGGGATAGGACGACCTTCTACTTACGCGACAATCATGAATAAGATTCAAAGTCGCGATTATACCGTTAAAGAATCAGGGCGATTGAAGCCAACAGAGATTGGACGGGTGATTGCGGAGTTTTTGGAATGCAACGTCCAAAAGATAATGAACTTCGGTTTTACCGATGCGATGGAAGATGATTTGGAATTGGTTGCCGAGAATAAAAAAGACTGGAAACTTCTTTTACGCGATTTCTGGGCACAATTTTTTCCCACTCTAGAAACTGCCGAGAAAGGGGCATACATTCCAAAAGTGATGACCGATATCGATTGTCCAACGTGTGGAGCTAAACTTCAAAAAGTATGGTTTAAATCAAAGTACTTTTATGGATGTTCCCGCTACCCTGATTGTAACTATTCCGCCCAGCTTGAGCAGCTTACTTTCAATAAAGACGATTATGCCGACGGATTCGATTGGGATCAAAAATGTCCAAAATGCGGCCAGGAAATGAAGCTTAGGCATGGAAAATTTGGCGCCTTTTTGGGCTGCAGTACCTACCCGGAATGTAAAGGAATTGTCAATATTCCGAAAAAAGGGGAAGAAATTCCTAGTCTTGAAAATATGCCTGCATGCCCCGCGCAAGACTGCACCGGACATATGGTCGCAAGGCGTTCTCGTTTCGGAAAAACGTTCTATTCCTGCTCCACATACCCCGAGTGTGATGTAATCGTTAATGCGTTAGATCAATTGGAATCAAAATACCCCGACCACATTAGAACGCCTTACGTTTCAAAAAAGAAAGGGTTAAAGAAAACTACAGCCAAGACAGCTAAAGCCACAAAAGCAACGGCAAAGAAATCTACAGCGAAAGAAAAAAAAGCAGCCGCTCCTAAAGAAAAAAAACCACGCGCGCCCTCATCAATGCCGGCAAGTAAGTTATCCGCAGATTTAGCTCACATCGTTGGGGCAGCTGAAATGAAACGGACCGAGGTTACTAAAAAGCTTTGGGAATACATCCGCGAGCATAATCTCCAAGACCAGAAAAACAAGAGAATCATCAATCCGGATGCTTCCCTAGCCAAAGTATTTGGCACAAAAGAACCTGTGGATATGTTCCAAATGACAAAGTTAGTAAGCGCTCACATTTCATAAAGTGATAGGGCAATTTTACCACAGAGGGTGCTTCTCTGTGGTAGAATTGCCTTCTGTGTGTATACTGCAGTGTCTTTGTTACCAAATGGTTCTTTTATAATCTTTAGCAAATAATGTCTTTTCCATAATTATTGCCTCATCGCATAATTGAGTACCTGAAAATAATAAATTAAACACAAAGCGTGATAGTTCCTTCGGCCCCCCCTGTCGAAAAATAACAGTTTTTAGTGAGTCGTGGAGTCGCTGATTTTTTGAAACGCAAAGGTGCAAAGACACAAAGGAGGGGAGGGGCTTTCAGCAAACCTCAAACTAACAATCAATTTATTGTTTTGAGGCTATCTAAAAGTCTGCTTCCCCTTTGCGTCTTTGCGCCTTCGCGTTTAAAATGCCCTAAAAAACTTGCGAATTTGTGGCGATCGATTGCGTTTCTAAACAAGACTGCTAATCATTTGCGAGATGAGACTAATTATCCTCTAAATAAATAACTCTAAGCTGTAGAAGTCGGGTTAAATATAAAAAAAAGACTAAAAAATAATCGTAATAGTTCTAATATGAAGTTAGAGTGGTTAGTTTTTAGTTTTTCATCAGGGGTTAAATTATGGAACCTAGTAATTCCTCCCAACATCTATCCGGTGATATTCCGGAAAGTATTTATGACTTGTCAGTCTGGGTTACAGAACGGACAAATAATCCGCAAGAGGTTGATCTAGTACAAAACAAAATCATTACTTCCGCTAGGCAAGCCTTAAATAACTATCAATCCGCACAAATAAAAAATCCGACAGATTTAATTGCTCTGAGAATTATCGATAACAGATTTCCCTTGTTTGAGCTTCTCCCTAATGAGTTGAAATATCATCCACAAACACTTTTCGTTGACTATTCATCAAATGCAGAAAACGCAACAATGGATGAAATAAATAAATTTATTAGGGAAGGAACACCACCCTATGATGAGGAGGAAATAGATCCTCAAACAGAGGAGATGATTAAATCTCTGATTGGAGATTATCTGATAAAAGGAGTTCTTCCGGAATTATCGAAAAATTTCCAGGTTAAGGAAATTATGAAAGTTTTTAAGGGAATGAATATCACTTCTCCCGACGAGAAATTTCGAGTTGCGAAATCGTGTGCAACAACTCTTTTAGGTGCCAATGAAGTGATGGAAAACATCTCCATGTTCGAACCTTTTACCCCCACCCAATGTTTTGAGTTAGCTGAAATTTGCGCAAAAAACAGCTCTATTTCTATTAAAGAGTTTTTTGAGGTCTTTAATATTACTGATCCGGATGAAAGTTTTAAACTGGCTAAAATTTTCGCTTTTAAAAGAGGGCATGAAACAGCCAGATTTTTTCATTGTTTCAATATCCCAAAAGAAGAGGATCGGGTGATTCTCGCAAAATTGTGTATCAAAAATGGTGAGGCGGGTCAGTCCATTCGAGAATTTAATATAGAAAACCCATTTTCTAGGATTGAGCTTTTAAAATTTGCTTTTGCACAGCCTATCTATGTTTTTGATAATTATGACCCCGTATGTTTTATTGGAAATTATGATGTTCTCAATAAAGAGAATTACAATGAATTTATTGAGTTAGCATTTAAACAATCTCCGCCGGCAACACTTTCAGGCTGGAGACAATTATTTGGATTTCCCGAATTCAACTTAGAAGAGTTTAAACCGGTAATCAAAGAGTGGGAAAATAAGATTGCTCAAGTTTGCGTCCAAGAAAATCCAGACCATCTATTGCGGTCGTTGTCTAATTTTTTTCTACTCTCACCGCAGGAAAAAACGAATCTTCTCAAACAAGCTGCACAAATTCACCCCCGGGAAATCCCCAGTATTTTATTACTCGTAAAAATTTTCCAGCCTGAATTAATGCTCGATATTCTAAAAGAATGTGCTAAAAAAGCACCTGATGTCGTCGCGAAAAAAATACGCAAATATAAAAAAATTGCTTATTCAGGACGTGCGGAAAATTATTTTTCTGCTCTACAAAGGTTTGAATTGGGAAAAATTTGCGCAAGGAATGAAGGTTCAGCGATTCTCCAATATATCGATAATTTCCAACTATCTCAGGAGCAAAAAGAAGAAATCTATACCATTGCTTTCCGCTTTCACCCTATACAGGCATCTGTTGCTTTTTCAAAAGTTAGAGATAAGCTATCCGAGTTTTTTGTAAAAAAAATGGATCCGTTACGCTCAAAACCACTCATCGAAGCTGCACTTTGTGGGGATCACGAAGCTCAAAGAGCTCTTGTTACATTAGATAGCGAGGATCCGCTCTATTGGCTTATTTCTTCTTTTTCGAATTTTCATGAAAAAGACATAGAAATCGAGATCGAAAAATTCACTCTAAATACCCCTTACGAACATGAAGTTAGAAAACTGCTGACTCGCCGATCAAAAAAGACAAAGGTAAAAGTTAAGTTGTTCCTCACTGCATTGCTGCTCTTAGCTATGAGAGGGAATTTGAGCGAGAATGAAATCAAGAACTGCTTAGAAAACGGCGGTTTTGCAACCCATATTGAGGAAATAGCTTCAATGCAGGCTCCTCATTTGCGCCCATCGCTTTTAAGAGCTCTTATTGATGGGATAAAGAATCGTTCACTCAACCTTCAAAACATTAAATTCCCTTCCTGTTATCCACTTACATTACTAACACAGCTGAACAACTTAACGCAAAAAGGCATAGACGAAGGGGTTGTGCGTGATTTTATCGGGAAATTTAACCGCGATTTTTTAAGAGACCGCACGAAGGTCAAAATACTTCTGAAGGCCTTAATTTTTTTAAATGAATCAAAAGCAAATAACCCCATGCTATTGCGTAAAATCGTTGAGGCGGTAGACAACATGGCTTCAAAGAACCCTAAAGAACAACAAAAGAAACTTTTATCAACTCTTCAATCATTAATAGCCTTATTTGAATTTGGGACAATCGGTGAAGTTACCGAAGAAACGACTTTTGAAGATGTTGTTAACGCGACATTTCGTAAAAAACTGGGGATTCAAGAGTTGGAGGATATCGCGGGATCCTTTCAGGAGACTTTTGGGAAATCTCGCAATCCACAGGCTATTATCACTCTCGCCGCAAAGTATTCCACACTATCGGAAGAATTACTCCTAAGTCTTGGTGATTTTATCAGTTCGGTACTTAAGGGAACATTTTACGAAGAGCGCTATGAGTTAAGTGATAAGACTCTATTGACCTTAGAACACAATCAACCGAGGATTATTGCTGAATGGCGCATTTTGGAAGATCCTGTGCAAATGGTCTTTGAAAATGGCAAGAATCATCTACACCCAACACCTGAACAGCTCCGGAAATGGATGAAAACAGTTCTTATTAACGACCGTCACCTGGACATGGAAAGATTTAGCAGGCTGTACAGAAACTTAACTGGAAATCCTCTTGATAGTGATTCAAACGAGATTCCAATAGCAAGTTCTTCCTCGGCATCTGCGAATGTGAAAAAAAGCTATACTGACAGATTTCAAGACGCATGTATAAAATTACTGGATTCTTCTTTAAAAGAGGATCAGGATAAATGTTTTCGAGTCATCACCAAATTGATGGTTAAGATGTCTTTGGATGAAACTTCCTTCTTCGAAGACCTCAAAATTTTCACAAGGAAAAATAAAGAATCCGCAAAAGATGAATGGGAACTCGTAAACTCTGATGACCCGGATGATTTATTACTCTGCGGTACCGAAATTCCCGGTAGCTGCCAAACTGTTGATGGGAATCCCCGCAACAATTGCGGTCTTTTGGGATATATCAAAAAAGGAAATATCCAAATGATGGGGGTACGGAACAAAAAAACCAAAGTGTTTCGCTCAAGAGCGCTTATTAAGCTGCTACCGACTACCGGGAGGGAGGGAGAATCCACTTTACAGAATAAGGCGGCGGTATTTATCGAAAGAACATATCCAGGAAATGTCTCTGAGAAAGACATAACAGCGATCATCAATATGGCAATAAAAAAAGCGGCTCGTGTGAAAGCGGTTCCTTTATTAGGGAAAGATGAATATCAAGAAAGAATAGGAGAAGCGTTTCCAGGAACTCTACAATCCTATAAAAGCTTAAGAGCTCCTTTTGAATATAGCGATGAACACCGGGGAGTGACTAATGGCGAATATGTTATTGAAAAAGCGTATTATGTAAGAGGTCCATAATCGCCTCTTTAGGTTGTCTTACCGCTATGACTGTTGCATGAACACCGGTTGTTTTGGAACGACGATAGGAAAAGCAGTCTTTATCTGTCTCATAAGTACAAATTTCAGCAATCTCAATGTGATCCTTCTGGATTCCACACTCTTGCAGTTGGTCTCGTCCCAATTTCCATAAATTAAAGTAATTGTCTTTGACTTGGTATTTCCAAAAATGTTCCGGGAATTCATCTTGATAGTGTTTGAATTCGGAATGGGCGGGTCCTAAGCTTGGAGAGATCCCAACCAGGATCTCCTTGGGGTTGCTTCCAAAGGCTTCAACCAGCTGTTGAACGGCCTCTTTATAGATGTTTTTAACCATCCCTCTCCAGCCGGCATGCACAGCAGCACAAATATTATGGACAGGGTCGTAAAGTAAAGCTGCTTGACAATCAGCATGGGTAATTCCAATCGCTCGATCTTGGGAGATTAATCCATCGCACTTATCAATATTATCTATCGCTATGCAGATATTAGAGCCGTGCACCTGATTGGGAAATTGGATAGTTCCGATGTCTAATGCCGATGAGATTTTTATTCTGTTTGCGGAAACGTTTGACTCGAGATCGCCGCGGTTCAGTCCTGCATTCAGGGAGTCAAAAGCGTCCATGCTTACGCCTCCGTGACGTAAAAAAACACCGTGGCTGATTTTGTGGGAAAAAGGCTGGAATAGTTCGAATTCCAACCAAACAACGCCTTGTTTTTTCTTTCGGATCATATTAACAATTGAATCGGTTTTAGCACCCCGTGGATGTATTCTGCACGTTTATGAAGAACATCCTCTTGGTTGATCACTTTGCCCATAAAGCGGGAAAGGTGAGACCTGCGGCAATTGAAGAATAGTTGGTTAAGGTCTGCGATAGTGACTCCGGAGATCCATCCAAAATCAAGCCCAAGCTTTAATAAGCTGATGGCATTAAGAGCCTCTATAGCCTCGATTTGGTAGGAATGGAGAAGGATCGCGTAAGCACGACTGACCTTGTCCATAATCTCGGGATTATTTTTCTTTCTGATTTGGTTGCGGACATTATTTTCTTCCATCAAAAGTTTTGTCGAAAAGGCGCGGATGGAAGAAAGGATAGATTCTTCATTCACTCCAAGGGTGAAGTTATTTTGAATCGTCAAGATATCCCCGATGACTTCTGTGGCGCTCCCTTGAAAGCCCGAGATTCGGATAGATTCATCGTCTTCTTTTTCAAGGAGTTCGTCGATCGCTTCTGTATGAATCAAGGCGGAAAGTTGTAGGAAAAGGCTAATCGTTAATGCCGTACCGCACCGGGTGGGGTCTGAAGTAAGAAATCCGAATTTGGGTGAAAAAGAATAATTTAATGCTTTTCCTAACCCTGTTTCCAGGGTTAGTAATCGGCTATATGACTTTTCAAGTTCTCCGGTAGTATCTATTAAGTGGTAGTGAATGTGGTCGTTAAGGTTTATGGAAACTAGCAGTTCTCCGGATTCTTCGACGATAAAGGCTTCACCCGCATGTGCCTGTTGGTAGCTTACATTGCTTAAAAAATGTTCGTTTAGGAATTCTTTTTCTACAGGGCTGATTTCTTCCGCTTTATAAAACAGAGGTTTGGGAAACCCTTCGGCATTTTGAAATTCTTTTGAAACTAAAGAAACAATCTGTTTTCTTCTGTCCGCTGAAAGTTTTCCCGGAAATTTAAACTTTTCGATATTTCGCGCGATTTCTAACGTAGAAGCTAGCCAGATGGTATTGTTATTATTTGCCCAGGGTTTGTTGAGTTCGAGAATCGAAGGTTGTTGAGGTTCATTCGCGCTCATTTTTTTCTCCGGTTTCGTCGGTTAAGGCTTTAATCTGATCGCGAAGCCATGCAGCCTGCTCGTAATCTTCTCTTTTTAGGGTTTCATTTAACGCTTCATTAAGGGCGAGAAGGCGCATTGTCGGATTGATTTCACGTGTTTCCCCTGGGATTCTTCCAATGTGCACCGGCGTGGAACGTTTTGCGGAGATTAGGCGAGCGGGAATCCGTTTTGCGGAAATAAGTTCATGAATAATCATCTCGTCAAAAATGTCGTAACAAACGCTGCAGCCTAACGAGTTTCCGGTGCGCAGGACTTCTAGAGTGGTCCCGCAATTTCCGCAGGCCAATTCAGCTTCATATCCCCCTTTTCCGTGTTCGGTGCCGGAAGGGAGTCCGTGAAGGCGCTTTCGTAGTTCCGGGCACTCTTGACACATGGCCGTCTGAAACACATTTTTATCGACCATTTCGGTATAATGAACGCAGATCGGCTTTTTGCACTCACCGCATTCAATCGGACGATCCGGAGCTTTGAATTGATCCTCTGGGGGAGGGGATTTTTCCCGATTTTTGTCTGCCATATCTTCCTAACACCTTGTTGAAGTGAGGTCGTTCCTATGTCGGAGACCTTGTCCATTTGTGGTTCAATTTTCTTTAACTATAAGAGATTGAATAAATTGGTAAAATTAAATTCTTTCTTATTGAGGCATGGCCTTG
>CAZENM010000072.1:0-13583 GCA_964513575.1 uncultured bacterium
AAATCAAACAACTCAGATTTGACTTCCCAACCAAACTCGAGTTCATTTCTACGTAGCTTAAAGGATAAAAGAGTGTTGACAATGAATGTATTAACCTTTTTTCCCAATGTTAAATCAATAGCTTTTTTAAAACTGTGAAGTGCTTTAATTTCCTGAATTAGTTTATATGATTCGTTCTTTGATAGTTCCTGATTCTCTTGGTCAAATATTCTATTCACCACTGAATTATAGCCGTCTGATTCCTTGGAGAGAACTTTTTTAATTCTTGATTCAGTAGAATACGAGGACTCTGATGAAGAACTCGAACCGATTGTTGCCGAAGTATAAGGTGATAAAAACATTTACTTTCCTTTTATTTATTTTATAAAAAACTCAGAAATTAAAACATTCAGGTAATTTATACTAACACAACTACAGCTTTATTTACAACACGACATTTCTACTGTAATAATTAAGTTGAAATATCGTATCTGATATTACTCTAACTTAAAGTAAACGCATTAAGAAAAGTGATCAGGGCCGGTGATCAGGGCCGGGCCAGGGTTGTCAAAATTTGTAAAAAAACACGATCTATACTTGAGCCTAAAAGCCTTCCAAGAAATGAATTGCCCTAAGTCCGGAGGACGTCCGATTTTAGAGCCCATTGCGACGAGCGGCAGCGAGGAGCTGTGGGTTAGTTAGAAAGAAATCCCGGGAGCCCGGAGGGCGATTGATGTGGTTCCAATATGTAGATAATTTTCGACCATGATATGGGTTTCTTTTCAAATAGCAGAACAAAAAATTCAACAATCAATTTATTTTTATCCAGTGGTAAAACATCACCTTTTAGGGGTCCATAAACCACATCAATCGCCCTCCGGGCTCCTGGGGTTTCATTCTATCTGACCCACAGCTCCTCGCTGCCGCTCCTCGCAGTGGGCTCTAAAATCAGACGTCCTCCGGACTTAGGGCAATTCATTTCTTGGAAGATCTATAGATTCAAAATCAGGCTTTGTTTTCGGGCGATTTTTGACAGCCCAGGCTCGGGCAGCGAGAGCTACTGTCTTCCAAGCTGCGCAAACTCGCTGAATAGATATTATTAAATTTATGTGCTGAACGGGATTTATTTTTTGAAAATATTTTTACAGTGTGCGAGATGCGAGACCAACTTACGCAACTTACGCAGGCCCGGCCCCGAACACAGGATCTTGAAGCTCCTTCAATAAATGTTCCTTATAGCTTTTTAATTTTCCCATAAATAACCCCTATAAATTTTCACAGTCTTTCCAATATTGTTTAGCCTTTTCTATATCTTTAGCTTGTGATTTTTTCAAGCCTGCGCATAGAAGTACGACAATTTTATTCCCTTTTTTCCCATAATAAATACGATACCCTGGATAGTGATCGGCTTCGATCACTATCATTATTTTATTCTATATACGTTCGACTTTCCATCCTTGCCTTTGAAGGTGACACACGACATTCTCGCCGCTTCCTACTACGTGCGCTGCGCCTACCGCGAAAAAAGGCAAATCACCCGGTTTTCTTTGAACGAGGGCTTCATGAATATTATGCGCCATCTCAGCATCTCTTTCAGGTAAAAACTTTGCATGTAATGATGGGTTTGCTTTAAAATTATCTCCCCAATTTTTTACGTAGGCCTCATCACCTACTACCCAGGCATCGCATAGATCTGCGACTTCGGATATCTTTGTCGCAATATACTGTTCAACTTCTGCCTCGGTCGATGGAAAACTCTGAATTGCTTTCGTGGATAGATTGTTCCATTGATTAAATTCGTTAAATAGGGCAAAGCGCGAAGGAGAAGCCTCTTCAAGACCAAGAATTTCTTTTTGGTTAGTCATGGCGAGATCTACTAAAAGATGATCGATTCCAACTGGAATTTGAGCAAGGAAATCTTCCTTGTGTACAATTTTTTTATGGTGCAGTGATAACCTATCAAGAAGAGTTATGACCAAGACAAACTTTTTTTCCAGATTTCCATATTGAAAGTTTCCTTTGAGGCTATTGACAACTTGTATCGACACACCTTCTTCCTCGATTTTCTTTAGTAATACAGGGAAAACCAAGTCAACATATCCCTGGATTTTAACGATTTCAGCGGGTGTTAAGTTCTGTGGAAAACTTAATTGCATGTTAGGTATTGAGTTACTTGGTTTCATTTCCAAGTAGATGCGGTCGGCCTTTTCAATGGCTTCAATCATGGATAGATTTAGCCTGAGCATATTTTTGTTCGCAACATGGATAGTTCCAAGGAGGCTCCCCACCTCTTCGCCATTTTGTGAGCTTATTTTATAAAAAAACCCTTGCACATCGGGTGTTTCAGGTTTTTTACGCACAATCTGGACGGGATTTACTCCTTTCTGTCGCAATGCATCCACCAGATTGACGTTTCCTGTCACAGCACTTAAGGGAAGAATGTACAGAGATGAACTATTAGTGTTAATACTTTGCAGTACTCTAGAGCTGACTTTTTCAATTTCTTCTCCACTGTATTCAAGCTCAAGGATACTTCCTCGGAATCTTCTAAGAGTTTTAATGTCACCGGATACCCAAGCCTTTTTCCATAATCCAAGTTCTTTTATCAGATCCTGTTCAGTATCATCACGTAGCATTCGGTGCATTAACCCCAAGTGTTTTGAAATCGCACTATCTAGATCCGCGGGGTCTATCGTTTCCTGTACGGATGATATTGCAGTTTTAACCTTGGCTTCTCTTTCTGGAAGAATTGATTCAATTTTTATTTCACGACCTATTTGACTACTGGATCCGGCGGAAGTTACTTCAGTTAAACGTGTTTGTTGAAGCGTAGGATTATCGATTTGGGATAGCTCTTGATAATTATCCATGATACTTTTAACTAGATTTTCGTTCTTGGAAGATGCTATTGAAAGCGCATTTAATGACATTGAAATGGATTCAAGAAACACTTCTTTTAAATTCATAGAAGGACTCCCTGAACCAGATTGGTGGCGATAACTTTGTTCCAGAAAAATAGAAAGAGATAAATAAAACTCGATCTTATTTTCATCGGTTTGAAGATTTGCAAAATCAATACGATCAAGTTCATCCTTAAGACTCTTCTTTTGCATGAGTATCCCAAAAATATCTGGGATTTCATTGATGTATTTGTCTGCTTGATGCCGAACTCTCTCAAAAATTTGCTCTCCAAGACTGAGAAATTTCTGTTTTTTCTCGGGATTTTCTAGAATTTTTCTGAGCATGGCCTGATATCGTTTGTTAGCGATAATATGCAATCTAGGAATAAAATCGTTCTCCGAACAAGAAATCCCAGACGCCATTTTCATTAAAGTATTTTTAGCCTTTATAGATTGAAGTAGACCCGAGCCGGAGCATCCGAGTTGCTCTTGTATTTTTTTTAAGTGAAGATCTGTCAATACTTCATCATACACTACTCTTCCAATAGAGAACGCTGTTAGGTTAAAAAGGTTATGGGTAAGTTCATCTTCAGTTCCGCTATTGGGTAAAGCTAAAATCGTCACCTTTCTTTCTTTGGGGCCGAAATACCAAATTCCCAGTTCTCGAATTTTATCGAACTGCTCCTCTCGGGAATCCTCCAGGGGAATTTCCCAAACAAGCCCTTCAATATCAGGATCTTCTTTAAAAGACTCTGCAGTTTTTGGACCTTTTGTAAGAAATTCACCTAAGAAATAAGATATCGGCGTTGTTGGAAACATGAAACCTCTTGATAAAAATATTTAACCGGGTTCATTATATCGTAATTATTAAAACAATTCAACTTAATTCACCTCACGAGAGAATCCATAAACTTTTAAGCTGCAATACAATTATTAAAACAATCAAATATAATTCTTGCTTATATGAAAGGCTTTAAACATTTTAGTTGTAAGAATTAAGTTGAGATGTCGGATTTTCGTTTTGAAGCGTTTATCTATGACACGCGCACAAATAAAATCGTTAAAATGATCAATTTAGAAGGGAAGGCAGCATTCTTTTGGTGAATTTCGATTGAAACGCATACAAGCATTCGTGAAAGGGTCATAGACTCAAATCAAGCAAATGATCGAACGGAAGGCACCATAACAGCAGAATAAAAGTACAAACTTCTTCCTTATAAAGAAGGACAGTATATGATTTTTCTGTCCTTATCAAAAAGGAAAGGTAGTCTGAAGGGGCAGACCTCACACATCCAATACCTATTGAAAGTGTGAGGCTGATCCCTTAGTACTGTAAATTAGAGCAGCTGACAAGAAGGGCTGGAACTAGAAGAACTAGAGCTTGAAGAATCAAGAGCCTCTCTTATATGTACATAACTGCTATGGGAACCCCCAACAGTTGTTTCTACCTTTTCAAGGACATTATTTTTTATTTTTGCCCAATTTCTTTCCGCCGCAAAAATTTGCTGAATTTGATCTTCGAATTCGGAGAGCTCATCAGGAATATGTGTACAGACAGATTTTGTATATTTGGTAAAGAGACCCACTGCTTTTGCACATACGGCAGCCCCCTTTAAACCTTTATTAAATCCCCCTTCCAAGACAATTCCGGATTCAGCATCTCCAACTAGCAACACATATTTTCCTTTGTACTCTTTCACACAGCGTTCGCTGCGGTAGATATTCATGATAAGCGTAGAAATTTTTTCTTGATAACAACCAAAACCTGCCGATCTCTTCTGATTAACATGTGATTTTAATTGTCTATACAAGCTGCGGATCGTTTCATCTGAACGAGATTTTTCTTTGAGCTCCGCTAATGTCCAAGAATTACCAAAGACTCCTTTGAGGTTTCCATTTTTGTCTTCTTGGCGTACAGCATTGTATGTGGTTTCGTTTACGAAAACATGAAGAGTCACAGGCTTGATATTTGAACTAGAGGCCTTATTCATACTTTCAAACTCCAGCCGACCATGTTTAACCGCAGCGGATGAGGCAGCAAACGCACTCCTTGGCTTAGCAACACCCTCCGTTTGATATTTTAATTCTACCAAGTGTCGTAAAACTTCTTGGTCAACAAGTTTGTTTTGCATGACAACATTTCTAACGGTACTGTGCGCGCCATCAGCGCCGACGACAATCAGGGCATTTTTAAATATTTCCTGCAACCGTCTGGTCGTGTCGGTAAGTTGGGCATTCTCATTGTAATCGAATAGGGAATTGAAATTACTTTCTGTCACTTCATAATCTTTCCCACGGAAGACATCGATACCCATCTGTTTTGCTTTTTCAGCTAAATCGGCTTCAATTTTAGTCGTTCTAATAAATTTACCGCTCCATCCATCAAAAACTTCAACCAAATGATCACGAAACCCCTTGTCTGCTGATGTAAAGAGTTGAGTATCATAGAGAACTTCTTGGATTTTTCTAACTGCGTCACTTCTTATATTAAGACCGTGGTTGCGAGTGGGGTCTTCGCGCTTATCGATAACGCAGATATTGGCCTCTGGGTTGAGAGCCTTGATGCTGCAGGCAGTTGCGAATCCAACGGGGCCAGCTCCTACAACCACGACATCATAATATGTATTCATTCTTAACCTTAAGTTGATAAAATTTATTCAGGATTTTATGCCATTTTAGCTAGTAGGTGACGCAATAAGTCTTGATAGGTGAAAAACTTATTGCGTCACCTACTAATCATCATGTTTTTTTAGTTTCTTCTATCTAAGCCTGATATGGGCATTTTCGATGCAAATTGAATAACAAATCGGCAATAAATTGGCAATCAAATCAGCTTAAGAACACTTTGAAAATATCCATTCTGTGAGTAATCGAACGCCAAATCCTGTCACTCCTTTTCCTGCCTGAAGATCCTCTTCTTTTGCCCAAGAGACCCCTGCAATATCAATGTGTGCCCATGGAATCTTAACATCCGCACCCCTATTTTCCGAAGGATTCGATGTGATAAAGCGCTTTAAAAACTCGGCTGCAGCGCCATTTTCACCCCAAAATTCCACTCCGATGTTTTTCATATCAGCAACCGAGGATTCGATCTGCCGGGCAAAATAGGATCCCATAGGTAACTTCCAAAGAAGATCTCCGGACATTTCCCCCGCTGCTTTCAGTTCTTGTTCAAGCTCATAATGATCTGTATAGAGACCTGCGTAGGCAGTTCCTAGGGAGGAAAATGTTTCCATCGTTAGGGTGCCGAGATCGATGATTAATTTAGGCTGAAATCTTTTCTGTGCATACCAAAGGCAGTCGGCTAAAACCAGTCTACCTTCGGCGTCGGTATTGACGATTTCTACCGTTTGTCCGGACATTGTTTTAATGACATCACCGGGTTTAATTGCATTGCCATCGGGCATATTTTCGACGAGCCCGAGGACACCAACAATATTCACGGGAGCTTTTGACAAAGCTAGGGCTTTTATTAAGCCTGCTACAACACCTGCTCCGGCCTTATCCCATTTCATGCAATACTGGTGCGAGATTTCTTTTAGGCAAATCCCTCCTGAATCAAAACAAACTCCTTTTCCAACGACCAGAATGGGAGGGTCTTGATTTTGGAGACCGTTCCACTTTAGGATTACGACAGAAGATTCGCGAGAACTTCCTTGACCGACAGCTAAAATTGCTGTCATTCCGATTGCTGTGAGTTGCTTTTCGTCTAAAACTTCGACATCTACCCCTATTTCGGTTAACTCCTGAAGCCTTTCTGCGTAGGCTGTTGGAAATAAGACATTCGAAGGTTCTGACGTCAAATTTCTAGCATAATAGACCCCTTCAACAACAGCTTGAAGCTTTTCTAATTTGTCAATCAACCTTAGAGGTTCAAGGCACAACAAGAAAATTTTCTCGATAGAAGGCTTTTCACCTGGTTTTAGTTGTGATTTATGTGGATGGAAGCGGTAATGCGCGAGCAGTATTCCTGTAAGCAATTCGAGTCCATCTTCTTCAAGGTGTCGAATATCTACCACGATCTCTTTTGCGATCCCTTCATCGATTTTTTTCTTCAAGAGGACGCCTGCCTCTTCGCGTGATTGTCGTGTTGAATGACCTTTGGCCCCTAATCTAGCCATCACGTAAGAGATCGCATGCTCATCTTTCATGAATAATGTCTCGATGATGGGAGAGTGAGGTTTTTGCTCCATTGCTAGAGCCGTGATGGGGGGAACCACACCTGCCGAAGTTTCTTCATAAACTCCGGTGGCCCATAAGACATCCATTGAGGGTGCTTGTGTAACTAATTCGATTTTAATCATCATGCCAATGCCTTTGTTTTACGGTTTAAAACTACAATTCCTACAGCTAATACAATTGAAATGGTTCCAATTATGTAAAAGCCATTTTTATAAGTGTTTAGCGATGTTGCCGCATCTGTCACAGCCATCGTTTGACTGATCCATCCGCTTAATAGATTTGCAAATGAAAATCCAAGCGTCACCATGCTCATTGTCAGTCCCACGTGGTTTTTTGGAGCGGCTTTAGAAGCAGCTGCAAAGACCGTTGGTCCGATTAGTATTTCGCCCACCGCAATCAGGATGATGCTGAAAATCGCAGATGCTAACGGAATATCTCCCTTTTCATTTGCAATATGGCAACCGATCCAAAGAACGATAAATGCCGTTCCAAGGAGGCTGAAGCTAATTCCAATTTTACCAAAGGGGGTCATGGGAATTTTAATAATCCATCTTGAAAGCAAAGGTCCTACAGTTAACATCGTAAGAGGGTTAAATGTAATTAGTGAGGCCGCGGGTATCATTCCGAATAGGGTTTCACGATCGACATGCCTTTCCGAAAATAATACTAGAGTCGACCCCAGTTGTTCCTCACACGCGTAAAATAGAATGAGCAAGCACACATATACACAAAGCTGCTGAAGCCCTTTTTTTTCCGCTAATGAACATGATTTCATCGTGTTGTTGACAGTATAAATCACTAAAACCATGACAATGGGGAAATACAAGTTCACTGTTGCATGGTTATAAAGTGCTAACGCACATAGGGGAACTAACAGCGACAGCATCAATGCGCTGATGAGATTCCCTCGATGATTATTTTCTACGCAAGTCGTTGCTTGCGCCGAATCAGTTAGCAGCCGTCCTCCGACCCAGAGGGCAATATTCCCCGCAAGCATTCCTAGCGCTGCCAGGCCAAATCCCGCATGCCAGCCGTAGACTTCTCCGACAAATCCGCAAAAAATGGAGGCTAAAAATCCTCCAATATTAATCCCTGTGTAGTAAATCGTATACCCGGCATCTCGTCTTGGATCATTTTCGCTGTAGAATTTTCCCAAAAATGCCGCTGTATTGGTCCGAAAAAAACTTGTCCCGGCCACAATTAACCCAAGGCCGATGAAAAAGGTGAATTCGGAATCGGGATATGTCAACAACAGGTGTCCCAAAGCTATTGTCCAACCTCCCCATGTGATGGCTCGCTTCAGCCCGAGAAAACGATCGGCGACAACGCCGCCGATCACCCCGCAAAATTCGACCAAGGTAATGTATAAGGCATATAGTCCAAATGCTTCCTGGTCCCCTAATCGAAGTTCTTGCGTCATAAAAAGGATGAGCAATGCCCTCATCCCATAGTAGCTAAAACACTCCCACATCGAAATAAAATTCAAAAGATAAAGTGCCTTGGGTTGTTTAATCATTGTTCTTTCTCCAAGGTACTGCAGTAGAAGTGATCAATTTCGAATACTGTACTAGGGATGTCTCCATCCACCTTGTAACGTTCTAGGTCACTCTGAATTTCTTCATTATCGATCTTGTCTTGGGATGTTTTAGAGGCGTATTGATTAATCTTCGCGCTATTGGCATTGACGATATGGATCAGTCCTTTATCTTGGATCAGTTCCTTCAGCCTGTCGCCATTTTTTACATACCCTTCGATGACCACTAACGGTCCTTCCGGAGCAATGTCTTTCCTTTTTTCTTCGTTTAAAATGCGATGGGTTTCAGCATCTATAAGAATCCTAAAGGGCTCTGCATGATCAATTTTCTTATTCGCTATTTTAAGTTTATTTTTTATGAGTATCACACCCGTTTTTAGCCCACGAATTGCTGCTTCAGTATTATATAGCAAAGGAAACGACACTGTGGATGAATGCACCTTGTTCGTCTCCTCAGAACTGCGTCGATTTTTGTCACTAAGCGCCTCTTTTAATAGGGGTGCCCGATCAATCACCTGCGGATTGAGCTCATTAGCCACTTTTGAAATAAAATCAGCGGCCAATACAGACTCCTCTGCCTGAATGCCATTCACCAATAGATGAAGAAATTGTATATCTATTTTTCTCACCAGTTTCAGGAGCTTTGCTTCTTTAGTTATTGTGACTTCTCCTTCTTTCTTTAAAGTTTCACCGTTCACGTTAATGCTATACTTCTCAATTTCATTACTGTTCACAATACAGAGTAAACGGAGTCGCACAAGCCTTGCAACGACTGGATCGATCTCTACATCGATTCCCAATTGTTCTAGGGCTTCTCCGATTTCGTTCTTTTTATTCCCTAAACCTAGCTTACAGGTAGCGCCAGAATAAGATATTTCTTCTTTGAGCGTTCGAATATTTTTATCAACAATCGTCCGAATTCTTTTTGCTTCAACTTCCAAATCAGGAATTTGAACCAATCGATACACTTCAAGGGCTGTGATTTGACAACCAGAATTTTTGATTAAGGCATCGAATTCTGTATAGCAATGGGTTTTGATTGCAACTGTGGTTTGTTTTGCAATCTGCAAAAATAGTCTTGCTATCTTGCATTTTTGCATATGTTCTTTATTAAGCTTATCAAGCTCGCTGTCATTTTTCTTTTTGACCGTGTTTATTCTTATATTCTTTCCCTCGTTGCTCTGTGGTTTGGGTAAAAGCGAATCAAATAAAGAAACCGAGACGGGTGGATTTGCTGACATAATGGTCCTCCAAAAAAATTATAAATAGATAATAATGTTCATAAACGACCGCAAAGTAATGTCTGCGGTAGTTTCAAATAAAATATTAACGTGAAAATGTAAGAAAAATGAAAATTCTAGAGCTATTTATTTTTTGCAGGAATAATCCCCAAAAATACAATTTTGCTGCTTGTATCTATAGCAAAATAGCTCGTAACGGAATTTCAATTACATTTTACAAATTCAAGTTGGTAAAAAAGACTAAAAAATTTTGAAGTGTGGGCTAGCGCCACATATAGAAAGGATAAACAGAATAGATGAGGTTGGACAATACTACTGAAACAGAACCGTTAAAAGAACAGTCCGAAATGGAATGATGGCTTCGACATAGTGTCGTGTGCTTGGTTAATAGAGACATGCTACCCTCCTAATTGTGGGTTGATTATAACTTTGCAAAAGCAATCATATTACATTTGGAAATTTAATTCAATAATTTAATTTGTAATTTCCAGCTGTTCATGCCTGTTGACATATTCGGACAAAGCTAAATCGATGACATCTTTTTTATACTTAAGACCGCTCAATTGTTGGGCCTTGGTCAAGAGATGGGGATTAAAATTTAAATTGCTGGGCATAAAAACCTCCCGATTTCTACACATCATTGTACACAAATCAATGTGTAGGATCGAGTAGATTTTTCAAGTTTAACCTAAATTCGATTGATGCTATCACGATAACTTGAGAAAAGTTATGGCTTAGAATTTACATTAGGTAATCATGGGAAGAATACAATCATGTTAAAAAGATTTTATGAACCAATCCCCCCTTTTTCAATATTTCTACGCCACTTGTTGCAAGGATTTTTGATTGGGATATTTCTTACCTGTATTGCGCTATTCTTAGGGATGTGGGGATATCATACCTATGAAAAAATGCCATGGGTGGATGCCTTTGTAAACGCAGCGATGATCTTATCCGGAATGGGTCCAGTCACACAATTACTCACCGATGATGGAAAAATATTTGCCGGATTTTATGCGTTATTTAGCGGTTTATTCTTCATCTTGATCATGGGTATTATGTTGGGTCCAATAGTCAATCGGATTATGCATCATTGGCACCATCAAAAGAGTCCAGTAAGCGAATCTCCCCCTCCCCTACACAAAAATGGAAGGGATAAAAACTCTGAAGCTGTGAAAAAATAGAGATCTTATTTGTTTTTCCTGATTTTTTTTATTAACTAATTGATTGAGAGGGTGTGATGTCAGCGATGCCGGATACAATAAGAACCAATTCTATAACTCCTCTAAGACCCTTTGACACTGAAAGAACAACGCTTCAAGAGGCTGTTTTAAGTGGAGTAATTGAAATATTGAAGACTCATAATGCCGTTTATCGAGCTGCAGATACCGCTTCGATATTTGGTAACAGTCTTCCACTTGTCACAACTAAACATGTGATCAAGGCGTTTCAAATACTTCCTGACACCCTCGAGAATGTTCAGGAATATCTCAGAAATGGCCGTCTTGAAAATCCCTTTGCGGCGACAGCTATTTTCATTCGAAATATCGTTGTCGAATTTGAAGTCGCGGCCTGTTTAGGTTTGATAGGAAATTTATCCTCGGGAGGCTTAGAAGAAGATCATCGGCTCGTCTCTGATATGGCCAGCATGATGCATATCGTAGTCATGGGATTTGTGGCATGCAGTGCTTTTAAACAGCTACAGGCTAACAGAAACCTGTCTCGTTCAGCATTAACACGTCCTATTGTGAGTTATCGGAGAAGAGAGGCCCAATTAGCGATCGCGACCGCAGTGACCAAAGTCGCGCAGCAGTCATTTATACTTCTACACACTCCTTACCATAACGTTGTAAAATTAATGACCCTGATCTTCAATGTTTGCGCAGTAGTTTCCTGTCTTTTTAGTACAAAAGCTCTTCGTAAACACTATTCAAATAACGGGTGAAATCAATTTAAGCTATTGACACCGTTCGGCTAGAATTTGTTCGACTGTTTCGACGATCACCTGTGTCTGGGAATCAATTTCGATATTGACCCAGTCTCCGATTTTTTTATATCCCAAGGTCGTTCGTTTAAGGGTCTCGGGAATGAGGTGAACGGTAAAGTACCCTTCGAGATCGACATCCACGAGTGTGAGACTTATCCCGTCGATGGCGACGTACCCTTTTTTAAAAAAATACTTGATCCATTCGCCGGGGCACTGAAATGTGAATTGATTTTCATGGATTCGGATCAATTTGGCCAGCCCGAAAACATGTCCTGATAGGAAATGTCCTCCGATCTCATCCCCAAACCGGGCAGCTCGTTCTAGGTTGACAAGCTGTCCTACGATAAGGTTTTTCAGGGTCGTTTTTTCGAGAGTTTCGGGGATTGCGTCAAACCAGACATCTGAGCCGTCAATCCGCACAACGGTTTGGCACACGCCATCGATTGCGATACTAGCTCCCAACTGAAGACCGCCCTGATCTTCCAATTGTACAGCGAATTTTAGCATGCCGGATTGGGGCTGTACGTGCGTGACGGGAAGGAGTTTTTGAACGATTCCAGTGAACATAGATAGCCTTATTTAGGGATCAGGTGGCAGTCCATCCCTTCGGGAGGATGTTTTCCTCTATAGCAGGTGCCGCAATACGGACATTGGGTCCAGATTCGAAGAACATAGGTCCCCTTGCAATCTTTCATTACCGCACGCACTTTTTCCTTGCAGCCCCATTCATTAAAATAATAGGTACCATCGCAATCGTGAATGACAGATTCGGGACAGACGTAAACTTTTTCGAAGGCTTCGGGCTGTTCAAAACACCAGGGTTTTACACAGGCTTGGGCAGACAAAAACTGACTCAAAAAGAGGCAGCCGGTGAAAAAAAGTGGAAAAATCTTCGTCATCTCAAAGTTTCCTAATCGTGTTTAGGCTTAACATACTGTTTATTGGGGTTAAAATAAAGCGTCCAGACGAATAGCATACTAATTTTTCACTATCACTCCCGGGAAAGAAATCGAATATGGTATAATAAGTAGAAGGGAGGATGAATCGCTCGCAATAAAACTTTAAATCGTGTAAAATCTCAATGTTAATCGCTGACTATTTTTCATTCTGCCATAACAACGGAGATACTCATGGCAACCGATACCCAGCTGGGGGGAGGAGCAGAATACAAGTATGGCTTCGTCACTGAAGTCGAAATGGATCGGATCCCAAAAGGATTAAGCGAAGACGTGATCCGTACAATTTCGGCTAAAAAGAACGAACCTGAGTTTCTGCTGAACTTCAGATTAAAGGCTTACCGTAAATGGTTGGAAATGAAGGAGCCTACGTGGCCCAATGTCACTTATCCACCTATTGATTTTCAGGGAATCAGCTACTACTCCGCGCCGAAGAAAAAACCAGCCTTAAATAGTCTTGATGAAGTCGACCCTGCCATTTTAAAGACGTTTGAAAGATTAGGGATCCCGCTTGATGAGCAAATGAGATTGACTAACGTCGCAGTGGATTTAGTCTTTGATTCCGTGTCTATTGGAACAACCTTCAAAAAGAAACTTGATGAAGCCGGTGTGGTTCTTTGTTCGATTTCGGAAGCGATTCACAAATATCCCGAATTAATCGAAAAATACTTAGGAAGCGTTGTGCCTATCGGGGACAATTTTTTCGCAGCCTTGAATTCCGCAGTTTTCAGCGATGGATCTTTCGTTTACATTCCAAAGGGTGTTCATTGCCCCATGGAACTTTCCCCCTACTTCCCCCTCAAC
>CAZENM010000073.1:0-3628 GCA_964513575.1 uncultured bacterium
AACCTTCCGCGAACTTTTCCGTTAATTTGAACAACATAGGTGATGGTGTCATCGATTAGATACTTGGAAATAATTTCCGGATAGGCGGCATAGGATAGCTCGCCCTCCCCTTTCAGGAAGCTCCAGACATCTTCGGCCATATGAGGCGCGAAGGGCTGCAAGGCAAGAGCTAACCACAAGACCACTTTTCTTGGGTAGTGCGGCAGCTTTATAAAGTCATTCATAAATTCCATCATTTTGGCGATTGCTGTATTAAACAGCAGACCATCGATATCTTTACAAACGCCGTCGACCATGCGATAACCGAGCTTCAAAGCTTCTTCGGATAATTCTTCGACAACCTTATCGGAATGCGCCACATCATAGACTCTATTCAAAAATCTTTTGCAACCACTTACGGCATCGGTATTCCAAATTTTTTCTTTTTCCAAGGGTCCCATAAACATTTCGTAAAGGCGTAACGCGTCGGCGCCGTATTCTTCGATGATGTCATCAGGGGTGATCCCATTCAACTTGGACTTGGACATTTTTTCTACTTGAGATCGCAACGGCTCTCCAGTTTTCTTTAGAGTATAAGAGCCATTTTTCTCGGCGACATCTTCGGGTTCGACATAAGCACCCGACGCGACTTGATAGGATCTAGCCACGATTAACCCTTGATTCCGCAGAGCTTGAAAGGGTTCTAGCGTGGAGACCAATCCGCAGTCATACAAGACTTTATGCCAGAATCTGGCGTACAGCAGGTGCAACACAGCGTGTTCAACGCCGCCCACGTAAAGATCGACAGGAAGCCAGTAAGATTCGGCTTCTTTACTCCAAGCTTCTTGGTCATTGCGTGGATCTGCGAATCTTAAATAGTACCAGCAAGATCCAGCCCATTGCGGCATGGTGTTAGTTTCACGAAGGGCCTTTTTTCCGGTTTTTGGATCTATAATTTCAACCCAATCTCTTACTTTAGCGAGTGGACTTTGCCCATCTCCCGAAGGCTTATAATCTTCCACTTCCGGAGGTCTTAAGGGTAATTCGTCGAGAGTCAGAACTCGTTTGCTGCCATCCTCCAAGTGAAGAATCGGAAAGGGCTCTCCCCAATAACGTTGGCGCGAGAATAGCCAGTCGCGAAGTTTATAGGTCGTTGTGGCTTCACCATATCCTTTGATTGACAACCATTCGGTAATCTTTTTCTTGGCTTCTTCAACGTTCAATCCGTTGATGCTAATTTCGCTATTGCTGCTATTGAAACAGACTCCTTCACCGGTCCAGCACCGCTTGCCGGCGATGACTTCTTCAGCGGCTTCTTCATTTAATGGATCGATTACCGGGGTAATGGGAAGTTTATAGATGGTGGCAAATTCATAATCCCGTTCATCGTGTGCCGGGACAGCCATAACAGCTCCGCTGCCGTAGCCTGCCAACACATAATCTGAAATCCAGATGGGGAGTTTATGTCCATTTAATGGGTTAATGGCATAGGCCCCTATGAAAACTCCGCTTTTTTCCTTATTGAGTTCGGTGCGGTCCATGTCGCTTTTGCTGGAGGTGACCTCTTTGTACCGGTCAACTTGCTGCTTGTGGTCATGAGTAGTCAACTTTGACACTAACGGGTGTTCCGGAGCTAATACAACATAGCTTACGCCAAATAAAGTGTCGGCCCTTGTGGTAAACACGCTAATTTTATCATCTGAATTTTCTAAGGGAAAATGCACCATTGCGCCTTCGCTCTTTCCGATCCAGTTCATTTGAAGTTTTTTTAAGCTTTCAGGCCAATCAATCAGATCCAGGTCTTTAAGAAGTCTATCGGCATAAGCGGTAATTTTCAGAACCCATTGACGGAGGGGGCGTCTTTCAATAAGGTGTCCACCTTCTTTTGCTTTACCGTCTTCGACTTCTTCGTTAGCTAAAACAGTTCCGAGTGCTGGACAATAATTCACCATCATTTCTGCTTCGTAGGCCAACCCTTTTTCGTAGAGCTTGGTAAAGATCCACTGTGTCCATTTATAGTAATCGGGGCTGCTGGTGGTAACTTCACGGTCCCAGTCATAGCTAAAGCCGAGAGAGCAGAGTTGCCTTCTAAAATTATCGATATTCGCTTTCGTGGAAATCGCGGGGTGCGTGCCGGTGCGAACGGCATATTGTTCAGCAGCCAACCCGAAGCTATCCCATCCCATTGGGTGGAGAACGTTAAACCCCCTGTGTCTTTTATAGCGCGCGATAATGTCAGTTGCGGTATATCCCTCGACGTGTCCGACATGCAGTCCGGCGCCGGAAGGATAGGGGAACATGTCCAGTACGTAGTATTTTGGCTTAGTGCGATCGACTGTTGCCTTAAAGGTTTTATTCTCTTTCCAATGCTTCTGCCATTTCAATTCTATGGCTTTATGATCATAACTCATTTTGCTTCTTTCCATGTAATCTGTTAGTCTCTAAAATATCAGATTAAGAATAACACAGACGATATGAGCAAAATCAAGAAGAAAGAAAAAAAACAAACAACTGCCAAAAGCACTAAATTGTATCAAAACCTCCTCAAGAGTGTTGAACAGTTTGTTACAGGCAAAAGTTTCACTCCGCTAACCAAAGAAGAATTAGCGGAAAGACTGCATATTCCACCATTCCATACAGATCTTATTGACGAAATCTTAGAAGAACTCGTCTCCAATAAAACATTAGATTGTAAAAATGGAAGATATAGCCACAGTCGCACGGCAGAAGCTACCGTCATCGGCATACTTAGAAGCCATCCTAGAGGATTCGGTTTCTTAAAACCCGAAGATCCAAACCTTCCATTCAAAGAAGTTTTCATCCCGAAACAATTTACGATGAACGCTGTTGACGGCGACACCGTAGAAGTTGTATTAGGACCTCCACCTCACTCTCCAAAGGGTCCTGAAGGCAAAGTTGTCGCTATTTTAGAGCGAGGACGAACCCACTTGGCCGGAACAATCTATTATATGTCGCCGGAGGGCTCAGGCCACATCCATGTCCCACTCCTTGGAAAGACACACTTAGTAATCGTGAAACCCGATCCACAAATTGAATTGAAATACGGCGACCGTGTAGTTGTTGAGGTCAAAGAATGGGGCTCCCGCGAAACCGAAACTGTCTGTATTCTCTCACATGTGATTGGAAATATTAGCGACCCCTCTATTGATATCGACGCTGCCGTGGAAGAATTTGATCTGCACGATGAGTTCCCCACAGCCGCCATCAATGAGGCGTTGGATTACGGAACAACCGTTCCACGCGCTGAGATTGGCAACAGGGAAGATTTACGTGAGTGGGAAATCTTCACAATCGATCCGGAAACTGCTAAAGACTTCGATGATGCTTTGAGTTTAACGAAAGACGAGAAAGGTCATTATTTCTTAGGCGTGCATATCGCTGATGTATCCTTTTATGTAAAGCCCGGAACGGCTTTAGATGACGAGGCGCATCACCGTTGCAATTCCACCTATTTCCCGGGACGCTGCCTTCCGATGATCCCCTCAGATCTTTCGGATAACTTATGCAGCTTAAAAGAAAAAGTAAATCGACTGACTGTCTCTGTTTTGGTCGAATTTAATCCCGAAGGGGATATGGTTCACTACAGGATTGCTAGAACAATCATCCGAAGCCAAAAAAGATTTAGCTA
>CAZENM010000073.1:3638-5504 GCA_964513575.1 uncultured bacterium
AAAAGAAGTCTTGGATGGGAAAAAGACCAGCAAACACTCCCCTACACTTCACCTGATGGTGGAACTTTGCGGACTTCTTAAGAAGCAAAGGTATCAACGGGGAAGTATTGAATTTTCCATGCCTGACCTTGTAATACTTGTAGATCCGAATGGAGATCCCACCGGCACAGATTTAATCGAATATGACATCACACACCAACTTGTCGAAGAGTTTATGTTAAAGGCTAACGAACTGGTAGCCACACATCTCTCGAAAAAAGGGAAAAACCTGACCTATCGAATCCACGATGAGCCAGCAGTTGAAAACATGAAAGATTTTGCGATGCTCGCCGCTGCTTTTGGGTTCCAACTTCCAGACCCTCCAACGACACGTGATATTCAGAAAATGTTCGATGAAGCCCAGGAATCTACCTACGCGCAATACCTGGCGACCAGCTTTATCCGCAAAATGAAACTTGCCATCTATTCCGCAGACAACATCGGACACTTTGGATTGGGGCTGACCCACTATTGTCACTTCACCAGCCCTATCCGTCGGTATGTGGATTTAGTCGTGCACCGGATTCTATTCGGTGAAACAGATGACAAAAAACATTTAGACGAAATCGCTCTACGCTGTTCTGAAAAAGAACGAATCAGCGCAAAGGCTGAACAAAGCGTAGTGATGCTGAAGAAGTATCGCCTGATTAAATCAGAAAGCGAAGCGGATCGCAACCGTCAATATGAAGCTGTCATCACAAAAGTTAAACCGTTTGGAATTTCTTTTGATCTCCTCGATTACATGATCGAAGGGTTCTTACACGTTTCCGAACTACAAAACGACTACTACATCTATTCGGAAGAGATGCAAATCCTTCGTGGGGATCGAGGCGGTGGAACATTCCACGCCGGAGACCGCATATTAGTGATGTTAAAACAGGTTGATCTGATCTCGCAAGAAGCGCAGTGGAATTTTGTCGCCTCAACAAAAGTGGCCGATAAAAAAAATGGCAAAAAGGGCAAACCGAACCAAAAGCCTCACGCGCCTAAGTATAAAGAATACAAAAAGCAGGGAGGAAGAAAGAAAAAACGATGAAAAAATATTTTATTACCGGGTTAATCGTTCTAGCTCCCTTAGCTCTCTCTATCGCCATCCTGATTTTTGCGATAAATTTCTTAACAGAGCCCTTTAGCGGTGTTGTCCAACAGACTTTTACCCATTTCAATCTGTTTAGCGGAGGATTTTTATTCCTTTCCGCGACTCAGGTGCAGCAGCTGATCAGCCAGGTCGTGATTTTAGTCGCGCTGTTTTCCTTCACAGTTATTTTGGGATTTGTGGGTCGATTATTTTTCGTAAATTATTTCATCGGATTGGGCGAACGGATATTCCACAAAATCCCGTTCATCAGCTCCATCTATAAAATTTGCCAGGATGTTATTAAAACGATTTTCACAACGGAGAATCGTTCTTTCAAGCAAGTTGTTTTAGTGCCTTTTCCAAGTCAAGAATCCCAGTCGATCGGTCTGGTCACGCGCGATGACTTCAGCACGCTGGGGAATGCGCCGCATGAAAAACTTATTGCGGTGTTTGTACCGACAACGCCTAACCCCACCTCCGGATTTCTTATTTTATACCCGCATGAGCAGCTTACCTACTTGGACATGAGCATTGAAAACGCTTTTAAATATGTGATTTCTTGTGGTGTTATTCTGTCCCCTTTCCACAAAATCACAGAAGAAGCCGCTCACGCACTCGAAGATAAAATTCAGCTTCCCGATAGCCCACCAAACGCCTAAACGGAGATCTCACCCATGAAACGATCGTTCATCACAGGCCTCATTATCCTTCTTCCGGTAGCCTTAACGCTTATCATCGTCAACTTCTTT
>CAZENM010000073.1:5514-13551 GCA_964513575.1 uncultured bacterium
TTGACCATTCCCTTCGCAAAAGTGATTCAAAATTCCGCGAGTAACGCATTACTCCTGAAACTTATGGCAGCGTTACTGATCTTCGCAGGAATTACTTTTGTGGGATTTCTGTGCCAAGCCTTAGCTTTTCACTATCTGTTCAAGTGGGGTGACCTGATCTTCCATCGAATCCCCCTTATAAACAAGGTCTACAAAGCTGCGCAGGATGTAATGGGAAGTCTTTTCAGCCAAGAAAACCCTTCGTTTTCTCAGGCCGTTCTCATTCCGTTCCCCAAAAAGGGAAATTATGGGATTGGGTTTTTAATTAATGAATCACTGCCGGAAGGTTCCACTTTGGATAATAATGACCTAGTGTCAGTTTTTGTTCCGGGAACACCTAATCCGATGATGGGATTCATGCTGCTGATTAATCGACAAGATGTCCTCCATATCGACCTTCCAGTCGACGACGCTCTTAAATTTATCGTCTCGTGCGGGGTAAAATTTCCCGGCTGTACAGTCAAAAAGAATCCGAGTTAGTATGAACGTTACATTTCTAAAAGTTCACGACAATAAAGTTAAAATACAACGGTTGCTCGAGGTGATCCATCATCATTTTTACAAGGGCGATCGTTTGCTCATCTTAGTGCCTAACGCAGCAGCAGGTAACTTTGTCAACGATCTATTATGGTCAACGCCAGCGGAAAGCTTCCTACCCCACACCATGACAGATGCCCCTTCTATTGAACAGATCGTCATCACCCAAAAAAAAGCAAACATCAACAGAAGCTCTGTTGTTGTTAATCTTTCCGGGGAAATTTGGGAAGAGTCTGTGGAAAATTTATACGAGCTGATGGACACGACTTCGAAGGAAAAAGAAGTTCTAGCGCAACAAAAGATCAAGCATTACGGGCCTGAACTTGTGCGTATCTTGTAACTGCAGGACACGCATAAAGGGCAATTTTACCGCAGTGGCCCCTTAGAACGAGACCGTAGGGCACACTGCGATAAAAACTTCTTAGGAACCTTTTACAGCAAGATATTCTTCCAATCCACCATCAAAGATATGAATTCCATCAGCTTCGAATGCGATAATCTTCGTTGCAAAACTCGAGATCAGGTCCCTATCGTGACTGACGACGATTGCAGTTCCCTTATATTCCTCTAGGCCCCATCCGAGCGCTGAAACAGCTTCCAAATCCAAGTGTCCGTTAGGTTCATCCATCACCAGAAAGTTATGAGCCTCCAAAAGCATCGCCGCCATGATAAGGCGTGCGGTTTCTCCTCCGGACAAAGTCCCTACTTTCTTAAAGGCGTCATCGCCGCCGAATAACAACTTACCCATGACCCCACGTACATCTTGGTCCGTGCAACCATGACGGCGTTCTTTTAACCAGTCGAAGGCATTGATGTCTAATTTTTTATCGACAATCTCGGCGTGGTTCTGCGGGAAGTAGCTGATAAGCGCGTTATGTCCCAGCTCAACCTTCCCTTTATCAGGTTTGGTAACGCCTGCTAGCATCTTCATAAGGGTTGTTTTTCCCCGACCGTTATTTCCGATAACGCCGATTTTATCCCCTCTGTGAATTTCCAGAGAAAAATCATGAACCACATCTGGACCGTCATAGTGCTTGCATAAATCCATCACATTTAAGACGATCTTACCCGGGGGTTTTTCTGTGGGAATGAATCGGATGTAGGGACGTTGGATATTTGATTTTTTAAATTCTTGGGGCTGTAATCGTTCCATCTCTCGGACACGTGACTGCACTTGGCTGGCGCGTGTACCGGCACCGAATCGGGAGACGAATTCTTGCAGCTGAGCAATTTTTTTCTCTTTAGATTTAGCATCGTGTTCAGCGCGGTCACGCACAGCGGTCTTAGCTAAAACCATGTTGTCGTAGTTTCCGGGATAAATAATGATCGTTTCGTAGTCGATATCTGCGATATGTGTAGCGACAGCATTCAAGAAGTGCCTGTCGTGAGAAATTACGATAAGGGTTCCTTTGTAGTTGAGGAGGAACTTTTCTAACCAGTTGATCGATTCCAAGTCCAAGTGGTTTGTAGGTTCATCAAGGAGAAGCGCTTCAGGATCACCAAACAATGCCTGGCAGAGGAGCACGCGGAATTGCATGTCTGTAGGAATCTCACCCATTTTTTGTTTGAAATAAACCTCGGGGACGCTCATGCCGTTAAGGATAACTTCTGCGTTTGATTCTGCGGAATATCCGTCTTCCTCAGCAATAATACCCTCCAAGTCACCTAAACGCATGCCAACATCATCAGTCATTTCCAGGTCGTAAAGATCATCACGCTCTTTCATAGCCTTCCACAAGCGTCCGTTACCCATAATGACGGTATCGACCACATTAAATTCATGGTAGTCTTCAATGTTCTGACGCAAAATGCCCACTTTATCCGGAAGGCTGACTGTTCCGGTAAGGGGCTCCTCTTGTCCTGTAATGATCCGTAGGAGCGTCGACTTCCCTGAACCGTTTGGGCCTGTTATGGCGTAGCGGTTTCGATTGAATGCAATGTTGACGTTTTCAAAAAGTAGTTTGATTCCAAAACTTTTGGATATATTGGTTAGTGTAATCATGGATAAACGTTATTGGTTGAGTATTGTTGAATAGGATTATGCTGGATTGTACACGATTGGACGTTTATAGGGAATAATGTTTATATCCGGGGTGTGACAAACGCTCGTTCCTTGCGCTTGTCATCAATGTTTTTGCCGCTGAATTTTCTGTGTATTTTGTCTGGACAAAGGGGACCATTATAGAAAGCCCCTCCCCTCCTTTGCGTCTTCGCGCCTTTGCGTTTCAAAAAAATCAGCGGCTATAAGACTCACCAAAAACTGTTATTTCCCGATGGGGGGCCGAAGGAACTGTCCCACTTTGCGTTTAATTTATTTTTTTTCAGGTAGTCGTTTGTGAGATGAGTCGAGTTTATCTGACAAGTTTGACAATTAATTTTTTTACTGGGACAATAACAATAACAAGACTAATATGGAGGCGTTTATGGTTATAAACCCAGAGAACTTAAGCGAAAAAGGGAAAAAATTCAGAGATTTATCATCAGAATTTTTCGGACAAATCAGAACGGATTTTCTTTCCGCAATGGATAAAGAAGGCGCAGTGATGAATCTTCGGGATTTTTTGGAAAAATTGACAAAGATCGACGTTTCCTCCTTAGACGCTAAATCGAAAATCGTATTCGACAAGCTGATACTAGCGCCCGCAAAGGTGGACCAATTGATGAGCACTGCCCATCAGATGATTCAGATGCTTGCGGAAAAGGATAAAATCACTTATGACCAAGCAAAAGTCTTGCTAGCTTTTTCATTCAGCAGATTAAAAGGATTTGTGGCAAAAATAGAAAAAGAGCTCCCCGGTGTGTTGGACGAGATCGCAAAACTTTAAGAGACGGTGAAAAAATTAGAATCCGTTTGATTTCGCTCGAGAATTTTTAGGAATTTTATTTAAATGCCTCCGCTCACAACGCAAACATCTGTTATGAGTGGGGGCATTTGAATGAAATGAGAAAAAGATCAGCGAAAGCAAACTGGATCTCTATTTTTTACAGCTTCTTAAGAAGCAAAAAAAAGCTCGGGGAGATGGTAAGCCGGATTTTGTAACATACGGCTCGCGCCGTATGTGACAGCCATTCGTCTAGGTGGTGTGTTGCCACACCTCTCTAGCGGCCCGTTCAAAGCACAGCGGAGATCTGTATTGCTTTAGCTTGGCCTTGCTTCAGATAGGGTTTGTCATTGTACCGGTTCCCCGGTATCTAGCTTTCTCCTAAAGAAAGCATTTCACCCTGTCTGCGGGCATTCACCCGCAGCGGAATATTTTCTGTTACACTTTCCGTAGCCTTTCGACCCCCGGTCTTTCACCGGTATCTTCTCCAGAAAAGTCCAGACTTTCCTCCTTACTTTCGTAAGGCGACTGTCTCTCTCCCCAAGCAAAGGGATAATAATATTGACTAGGCCTTAGCTGGTGTGCGACGTCTACGTTGTTTTGTAGGGGCGACAACGCCTTCAAGCACTTCTCTTTCTGGCCAGTAGTGGATTCGTGAGCAGTGTTCACAGAACACTAGTCTTTCCCCTTTACGGACCAAGTTTTCATGTTGCGCGGTTAGAGAAATATGGCATCCGCTGCAGCAACGATTTTCGATAGGAACGACAACGCGATCTTTTTTATTACGCAGGAGTCTTTCGTAGATACGGAAAACATCGGGATCGGCTTTAGCGACAAAGTCGTCTCTTTCGGCTTTTAGAATTCTGCCTTCGGCATTGATTTTATGGATACTGTCGAGGATTTCTTCTTCTAGGGCTTTGCTACTATCGACAGTAGATTTTAGTGTTTGATTGATGTTTGCAAGAAGTTCTTCTTCGTTTGCCAATCTTTCGATGAGGTCTGCTAATTTCAGTTCTTTTCCGGATCTTTCTCTGTCTGTGTGTGACATTTCGTGGCTGAGAGCATTGAACTCGTCTACTTTTTTAATGGCGGACTGTTGATTTTCCAGCTTTTTCATCTTTGCTGTGATATCACTGATTTCCCCTTCGACAAGTCGAATATTTTTCTTGTGATTCTGAATTTCTTCTTCCTTGGCGGCGGCTTGGCTGCTCAGGTTTTCTTTGACAAGGTTGATGTTGTCCAGATCAGTTTGACGCTCTTTTCTCAGCAGCATCAGCTGAATCATTTTCATATCAAGTTCTTGAATCTCTAGAATTTTTTGGAGTGCATTGAGCATGGCTAATCCTTCAGTTTAATAGTGCAGTGTAAATTGTGCCGTTTTATATTTCAAGACATTTTCAGATTGACAATCACTATTCTCTTCCTGTTAAGTTGAGATATAGTGATCTAGCAAGGGATTTAGCATGGCTGTCAAACCAAATACTCATGGAAAACCGGAACCCAAAAGGTCCACCCCGCACGGGAAATCGCTAATGCTGACAAAATTAATTGTCCATTTCGACTGTGGCTTTTCAAACACCTTATATATACGTGGAAACGGCTGCGCTTCCTTGTCTTGGGAAAAGGGTACTCCCCTGTTTAACATCAAAGAAGACCAGTGGGTTTGGGAAACTGACGAAACTTTTGACGCAATTTTTTTCAAAATCTTGATTAACGATGATATTTTCGAATTTGGAGACGACCATCAACTCATTTGCGGCGACACTATGGAATTCACCCCTCGATTTATTCCTTAGTAAGGACAATTTTAACGTGGGTGAGAGGGTAGAGAGGGTCAGTCACTCACCATCTCCCCTATTAGAACCCACCGTGCCCAATTAAGGCAACGGGCTCATGATAAATATCATTCGCCACACTATAGAAGTGGTACCGAAATCAAAATACCCAACCTTTTGACCCTTTTTGTCGGTTTTTGTATAGCATTTCTTGGTAATATTAACCAATAATACCAAGAAACGCCCTTCAAAAATCGAAAAAATCTCTGGACTTAGTCTTGGCGTGATCAAAAACACTCTTAAATCCAGGACATTTTAATTACTGAATAACCTTTATTGTGTGCCTAATCGCTAATGAACTTCAAAAAGAACGTCCCATAGAGATTGCTCAGACCGTGTAGTATGAAAAAACAGATGCTACATTTTCAGATCTATTGAAAACCCTTCGCAAAACATTGTGGAAAGATAATTTAATTTTCAGGAACCACGTTTCAGGGTCATTCCTAGAAAACAACAAAGGTCTTGATGAAATTATCGGAACCGAAAGGAATAAAACGCAACCTGAAAGTACGTGTATAGGGTTATTAATTGAATATTTATCGGCAGCTTAGAGAAGTTTCAGGGTAGGAAAAAGAAGTTTTAGAATAATCCTGGAATCACGCATGAAAAGAAATCGTATTTTGGATTCAATTAAATTTGTGCAAGGTTGAGGCTGGAAATGCATGCGTTCCAAGAGATGGTCGGCATTCCAATTCCCTCTGTGTTTTCTGACTCAATCTTGTACAAAGTCAAGGATTTAGCTTGTAGTAACCGACTTGCCCAGCCCAGTATTTAATCGTTGTATAAGATGACGCGTGATATCTCTCAAGCTCTGGAATACACCGGCGATAAATGGTTAAATTTGGGCATAACGAATGATTTGATCGATCCTTTCAGGTCTATCTGGTGGGCAAGAGGCATTCATTGGTGTCCCAGTATGTTGCGGATCTCGTCCTGCTGCCAAAGCAAAGAAATTGGAAGTACAACCCTCGGCGCTTAAATAGCTAGAGTCATTCGTCACGCTCTCCGGGAAGTTTTGTAAAGTTAGATGTTCTCTTTGTAATCCATCACGAATCGACTCGAGAGGATCGTGTATGTTTGTTTTGAACAATATTACGCCTCTTTTTACCCTGTGGATAAGATCTCGTGTTAAAGATCCATCAACATCTTCTTGGTTGCGAATACTCTCGTGAAGAGGATAAACAACACCAGCTACTTGAGTCAATTTTCGCCATGTTCCATTCAGCGATTGAATTAAACTTTCAACTTTCCCTTCCCAACCTCGATGTAATTGGTGGGCAAAATAAATATTAGCAAAAGGTATAGCAAGAAGAAGTTGATTTCTTATAATTTTCTTTTCATTAATATAGCTAAGATATCTGTACTGATCTATATTATGCTGAGTGCGGTTTAGTATGGAAATAGCTAATTTAGAAATTAAAAAATCAATAATATTCACAGCGGTGCTGATGATGGGGATGTAGTCACAAAATCTGTTCACAGCAATCAATGCGCTAGAAATGGGGTGGTTTTCTCGATCTATGTATAAGGATGTAGCATGTCCAATATTCATATTACGACCTCTGTGATTGTTTATTAATAAAACATTGTATAATAAAATGAAGTTTATTGCAAGGATAAATTGTAAGTTCTCAAAAAGTCATGCAAAATAATCCACATGACAATCAAGATCACCATACCATTGCAGATTTGATCTTCCAACACTGAGCTATGGTCCCCTAACGCAGAGTTAAAAGCTTCTAACGAAGAGTTGAGAGTTTTTAAATCTGTCTGAGTTAGTCAACGTAACCACAGAATTTAAATTTTCAAAGAGTCATGGTGGAGATTGAAATGGGGCAGGGACCCCGTTTCAATCCCCACCATGACTCTTAGAGAACTTACGATAAATTGTAAATGGCCGCTTTTCAGTTGAAATTTTTCGTCTAAAGCGATAACCTTCCCCTTTACTCAAGGGGGTTATTATGTCGAGACTTTTAAATTATTTGGAAAAAACGCCAAAAGAAAAACTTCACACCGCAACGGTTGCCTATTTAGCTTCCTTGGAACAAATCGAAAAAACAGCTCCGCATATCGCAGCAGCTATAGTTCAGGAGCTGCATGATCAACGATCCCACCTTAAACTGATTGCGTCTGAAAATTACAGCTCATATGCCACACAACTGTCAATGGGTAACTGGTTAACAGACAAATATTCTGAAGGCCACCCTTATCACAGATTTTATGCTGGTTGTGAAAATGTCGACTTGATTGAGCAATCCGCCGCCGAGGAATTGATTAAACTCTATGGCGCTGAACATGCTTACGTCCAACCCCACTCGGGCGCCGACGCAAACCTGGTGGCCTTTTGGTCGATCCTGGTAAACCGGATCCAGAACAAAGAAGTCGAACGATTGGGTAAAAAAACCATCGATGAACTGACACCGGATGAATATGAACAAATCCGTCAGCTGATGATAAATCAAAAGATGATGGGACTTTCATTAAATTCGGGAGGACATCTAACGCATGGATACCGACATAATATCTCGTCCAAAATGATGAAAGCTGTTTTATATGATGTGGACCCCACCACAGAACTCTTAGATTACTCGAAACTTGCGGCGCAAGCGCTGGCAGAAAGACCCACAATTTTATTAGCGGGTTATTCCGCTCACCCCAGAAAACTAAACTTCCGCAAATTTCGTGAAATCGCAGACTCTGTTGGGGCTGTTTTAATGGTTGATATGGCCCATTTTGCCGGCCTTGTTGCCGGAAAGGCCTTTACGGGCGATTACGATCCTATCCCTTTTGCGCATATTGTCACA
>CAZENM010000074.1:0-13421 GCA_964513575.1 uncultured bacterium
TGGAAAGATCTAGAAGATCACGCGATAACAAAAGGCGACTGGGTCATTGTAGATATCGAAGGCATAGACGAAGAAAAACCTCTTCAATTAGGTAAAGACGTACGCATTCACCTCGAAGACGGCAAAACAAATCCTTGGATTATCAAGATGATCGTCGGTAAAAAAATGGGAGACGCTGTCGAAGGAACAAGCGAAGCTGACGAGCAATCATCACCTGATTTCAAACCCACCGCTTGCAAAATTACTATCAATAAAGTACAGGCAGCTGTTCTACCTGAACTTAATCAAGAACTTGCAGACAAAATAAAAATCGCGAATATTGACGAACTCCTTCCTAAAATTCGTGAAGAACTCGAAGAAATCAAACGACAAGAAGTATTGGAAAAACACCGTTTGAACTTAATCAAACAAATCCATGAAAAATACTCGTTTGATGTTCCAATGTCTTTTGTCGAAGCGGATATCACTCACGAAGTGAACGATTTCATCAAAGAACTTCGCAAGCAAAACTTGACCGAGACAGAATTAAAAGAAAAAACCGAGCAATTTGAAAAAGATAAACGTAAGACTGTCGAAGATAGCTTCCGCCTTTATATTCTTGCTCAAAAAATCTCGAGAGAAAAAAACATCCAAGTTTCACAGGATGAAATTCTGCGCGAATTAATGTCGATGCTCTACTCTAAGGATCCTAAACATGCTTCCTTGTTCCAATCAGAAGAAGGTGTTTCAAGAGCTAGAGATGAAATCCACACCCAATTGCTAATCACAAAAGTGCTGGATTACTTAGTTGAGCAGTCACTGGCAAAGTAGCTTAAAAAGCGGAAGCATAGGATTCAATAGATTTAAGAAAACAACATCTTTGTTTTCCTATTGCTCTCAGAAGCGATTCTGTGCTTCCGCTTTATCTTTCAACTCTCATTTCTGATTTTTCCTCTTGACCCTAGGAAGGAAAAAATTTATAAACTTGTATTATGATTAAAACTTCGGGAGAGACCTAATGGAAAATAAAAGACCACACGCTTCTCTGACTCCCTACGTCATCGAAGATACCGGACGGGGCGAACGTTCGATGGATATCTACTCTAGACTCCTTAAGGATCGGATTATCTTCATCGGCACAGACATTAGCGACCAAACTGCGAACGTTGTTGTCGCCCAGTTGCTGTTTTTGAAAATGGAAGATCCTAAAAAAGACATTCACATCTATCTGAACTCTGCCGGCGGTTACATCAGCGCCGGTCTCGCAATCTATGACACCATTCAGTGGGTAGGCTGCAATGTTAACACCTATTGTATCGGACAGGCTTCCTCCATGGGCGCGTTGCTGTTGGCAGCTGGAACAAAAGGGCGACGTTACGCCCTTCCTAATAGCCGAATCATGATTCACCAACCTATGGGTGGTGTGGGTGGAACTTCCGCCGATGTGATGCTTCAAGCCGAAGAAATCATATTTATGAAACACAGAATGACCGAAATCCTCGCTCAGCATACCGGACAATCAATTGAAAAAATTACCGAAGATTCCGACCGTGATTTCTTTATGAGTCCTGAAGAAGCAAAGGCTTATGGCCTGATCGATGAAGTTGTCGTTCTCAAACCTATAAAAGCTTAACATAATAAGATCAAAATATGGCTAAAACTCCTCCTAATCCTAGTGACATTGCTTGTTCCTTCTGTGGACGCACCGAAGATGTTGTCGAAAAACTCATCTCCGGACCTAACGTATACATCTGCGATAAATGCATTCGACTTTGCAGCGGCATTCTTGATAGAAAACCCGCGGCACCCACCAACTATGACTTCAAAGTACTTAAGCCAAAAGAAATCAAAGATCGGTTGGATGAATACATTATAGGACAAGAATCGGCAAAAAAAACGATCTCTGTAGCAGTTTACAACCACTATAAACGAGTGAAGTCCCGGGCTGAAGGAAATCAATCAGATGTGGAGTTCAGCAAGTCAAACGTTCTCCTTTTCGGACCTACAGGATCAGGAAAAACACTCATTGCGAAAACATTAGCACGTATTTTGGATGTTCCTTTTACCATCGCGGACGCGACGACACTTACCGAAGCGGGTTATGTTGGAGAAGATGTCGAAAACATTATTCTTCGACTTCTTCAAGCTGCTGATTTTGATGTGGCGAAAGCTGAAATGGGAATTATCTACATCGACGAAATCGATAAAATCAACCGAACAACAGCGAATGTTTCCATCACCCGCGATGTCTCAGGTGAAGGCGTACAACAGGCCCTTTTGAAAATTGTCGAAGGAACCATTGCAAACGTCCCCCCAAAAGGTGGTAGAAAACATCCTAACCAAGAATACATCAAAGTCAACACCGAAAACATCTTGTTTATTGTTGGCGGAGCTTTTGTAAACCTTGAAAAAATTATCGCTAAACGGTTGGGAAGCTCTCAAATTGGATTTACAGCTTCCGATAAAGAAACAATCGACACCGCTAAGAAAAGCGAATTGCTAGCAAAAGTTGAAACAAGCGATTTGATCGACTTCGGAATGATTCCCGAATTTGTCGGCCGCTTTAACAGCATTGCCAACTGCAACGAGCTCACTCAGCAAGACCTGGTGAAAATCCTTACAGAACCAAAGAACGCGGATATTAAACAACTTACAGCTATGTTTGAACTAGAGGGAGTTAAACTCGAGTTCACACCTGACGCGCTTGAAGCCATCGCCACCAAAGCGATCGAAGCTGGCACGGGAGCTCGCGCATTGCGGATGATTTTAGAGAACCTCACGCGCGATTTAATGTACGAAATCCCCTCTGATCCCACCGTCAAAGAAATTACGTTTAATAAAGACGTTGTCCTTGGGCTTGCCGAACCGATTGTTCATCGGGTTGGACAGAAAAAGAAGATCGCTTAGTTATGATCAGGAGGCTGGAGCGTTTACCGCTTGATGCCCCTGATATTCAATCTCTTGTTCCATTGCTCAACACTCGCTTACTCCCCACGCTCACTGGGGCCCATCCCCATGACCTTAGTTTTGGTCATTCGGAAAGATGGGTCTATTCCATCGAAAATAAACCCGTTGGGTTATTGATTGTCAGCGTCATTCCTGACTTCAAAACGGGGGTGTTGGAATGGCTTTTTGTCGAGGAAACCCACCGCAATCAGGGGATTGCATCCCAATTACTAAATGAGGCTTATTCCTACCTTAAAAATTTAGGCATTCTGGCACTCACCCTCTATTACCCTAAAAACGTTTCATTCTCTCCGATGATTGAATCGCTGCTAAAGAAATTCCATAGCACTCCCTCCAGACCAATGGTGCGTAAATTCAAATTCGATGTCCCCAATTTCAATCCTCCTTGGCTTTGGCGAGACATCCCCCCACCCCCCGAATATTCATTTTTTCCTTGGGAAGACCTTACAGTCCCCGAAAAGCGTCAGCTAGAGCACCGTTTTGATCAGATGCAGATTCCCTCGTCGCTCTCCCCTTTTGTCAATACAGAGCTGATTGATTTGACTACCAGCCTTGGAATCAGAAACAAAGAACGAGTGGTGGGATGGTGCGTTAATCGCTGGGTTGAATCCGACAACTTGGAATTTACCTCGCTGTATATTGACCCTGAGCTTGCTGTCTCGGGCCTTGGATTTACCGCTTTGGTCCAATCGATTCGCCTTCTAAAAAAAGATCCTCCGCACTGGGCTACGGTTATCTATCGCCTTCAAGCAGACCCCGTTCCGGCATGGGCCAACTTCGTCAACAAAAGATTAGCTGTGTTGTCTGTCGAAACGATCGATATTTACGAATGCTCGATTATTTTATAAGGGATCCCAAAGAGCTTATAGGATACACAAGAAGAACAACTTCACCAAAAAAATCCGCACGTAATGAGTCTGTAGGATACACGAGAAGGGCAATTTTACCACAGAGAGGGAGGAAGAGGAGACTATTCGCAGCCCAAAATAAGAAGGTGCATCTTCTTATTTTGGGTTGCGAATAGTCTCCCCTTTCTTGCCCTCTCTGTGTTCTCTGTGTCCTCTGTGGTAAAATTACTATTCTCATGTATACTACAGATCCATTGTATGCGGCTTTTGGTGTAGAATAAGCACTCCTGAATAAAATGCTGGAATTTTAGAAAGAAAAGCGGCGTAATTTTAGTCGATTCGTTTCAACCTAAGACCAGCATTCTTCTGCGCAAAGTCACCAAAACACCCAAATATTATAATAAAAGTTATTTTTATAGACACTTCAAATCAACAAACATTATAATTAGTATAGATGATTGATAAACACGGTTATTTTTAATCCAACTCTTCAACTAGGAGTTACTGTTATGACTAGTCCAATCAATTCAAACATTAATCCAACGGCTCAAGATCCGAATGCCACTTCCCCCGTAGCAGGTCCGTTGGTCAATCAAACAACAACGAGTAGTACGGCAAGTGTTATTTACGATTCAACTATTGCTGCTTCTACATCCTCAACCAAAATACCCTCTAAGACCGGAGCCGCATCGGGAGCGACCAGTTTGCAAGAGCCTGGAATTTCCATCGCTGACTACGCAAAGGTCATCATGTCTGCTAAAAAGCAACTTGAGGAATCAGCTTATAGCGATATGGCTAAGGACACGATATTAACTCAGGGTTATTATATCAGTGTGATAGAAAACTGTTTGGGCTTAAGAGAGCTTTTGACGTGGAGCGCTAGCGCCAAAGATTCAATGGACAAAATGAATACAGATTATAACGCCCTTGTTCCGCAAGTCAATGCGACGATTGATAACTTTAACACTACTGTTGCAAATTCCGAACCTTTTCTACCTCCACCGAACGACACCGTTAGAGCAGACGCTCCTATGGTAGCAGAAATGAACCAGGCAACAACAAACTACAACAACGCAAAAGCTGCCTCAGACCAAGCGAATGCAAATTATGACGCCGCGGTAGCAGCCTTTAACGCAGCTCCTTCTACTGCAACTTATAATGCGGCAAAAGCAGCCTATGACGCAGCGGCATCCACAACAACCTATAATGCGGCAACAACTACATACACCAACGCTACTAACACCTTTAATACAGCTCAAACAACCTACGACCAAGCCGTTGCGGCACACAACGCCGGAAAAATGTCCGACGCCAACTTTAAAACCGCTCAAGACACTTATAATAACGCCAAAACAACCTACGACACAGCCACAACAACCTACAACGCAGCTACAACTGCATATAACGCAGCACCCGCTACTGCCACCTACAACGCAGCTTTATTAGCTTATAATACCGCTCCGACAACTACAGCTGTCGGTGCTGCTGCAGCTACTAAAGCTAGCGCCGCAGCGGCTTTTACTGCTGCACAAGCACCTTATAACGCTGCCGTTACCAAATATGACGCGTATGCCGCCGAAAGAAACGCGCAATTAGCCCCTTTAATCGATGCTTATAATAAAGATGTGAGAGCGAATTTTAATACCGTCATGAAACCAGTCATTGATCAAATTAATGCCTATAATAGCATTGCTGCCGGCGTGGGAGCTCCGTTACTACCACTCCCAACTCCTCCGCAAGATATTTCCAAAACGTATGTTTGGCAAACCATAGCGCTATCCCCAACCAAATTCCCCATTCCTGCTGTTCCTGCCCGTCCGGGGCCTGTACCTCCCATTTCAAACATCTACATCTCTAACACTGAAGAAGTGCAAGCGATGATTAAGCAGGCTGTGGGAACTTCTGTGGATCTTATGATGGGACGGTTGTTATTTCTAGATAGCTACATGAGAAATACCAGTGCTTCTTCGGAATATTATACTAACAAACAAAAGTCGATAAATGCCGGAGCTAACGCGCTGATCAATAATGCTTATATAGAATCAATAGTCTCAAAACAACCGGGTGGAGGAGCTACTAAAGGCAGCGGAAGCGGTCAATTTTCTTCACTGCTGGGTGGTAATGACAGTTCCGGATTTTCAGTGATTTTGAGTAAGGAGTTAAATAGTGTTCTGCCTCCGGAACTGAACAATCTATTTAAGCAAGCACAGATTGAACTTTTAGTTTCCTCCGGAGTGCCTGCGGGAGCTAGAGCTATGGGGATTTTGGGGGATGCTCTTTCCCACATTTCGCCACACGGTCATGCGTCTCATGTTTCTGTGGCCTTGGGTTTTGCAAAACAGAATCAAAGTTTATCCCATAGTGGAATCTTTGAAACCGCCATTCAGCGATCCCTTCAAGCTGCAGGAATGACGCCCGGCAAAGAAAGTCTGACCCTAGGCGCACAGAACATAAAGTTAACAACCGCATTGATTTCAGCTTTTGAAATTTCCAGAGCTTTAGGGACACCTGGCTTGCTCAGACAACTTATCGGTTTAGCAGGGGGGAATTCCATCCCAGGATTGAAAGATCTTCTCTCGCTCACTCCCGGCACTAAACTTTCCGAGGCCTTAGGGGATCCATTTGCCGTAACGTCTATGAAAATGGCCCTTACGGAACGGCTTGCTTCAGAGGGAGGAATGAGTCTTGGCAAAGCGGAATCCATTGTGGATAAAGTGTTAACAAGGGTCTTAAACAACCCCTCCATTAAAACCGAGGGCGATTTAAGAAAAGCCCTGAGGCATGAATTTCAAAACCAAAAGCTTGGATTCATAAAATCATTAGTACTTGCCAGAATGGGAGTGGATGTCCTGCGGGATGAAATGACTCATCCGGAGTTGAATTTAGCACTAGATAGACCAAAGCTTGAAAATACCATTAGGCAGCATGAGTTTTTTACCGATAGCGGCATCTTGAACGCCCTTAATAAGGCTCTGAAGAGCGACGGATTAGACTCGCAAAGAGCTTTGAAAAAAGAGTTAGTGAGTGAGTTTCGACTACAAGGTGATAGCAGATCCGAAGCTGTCCAGAAGGCAAAAGCTATTTTAAATTTCGTTAATCTGGTAGCTGTTAATAGTCGAACTATTCCTTCCTCTAGCATAGATCAGGAGTCTTTTAAACTTAATCTAACAAATCAAATCTCCAATACACTTTCCCTTTCCGCAAAACAATCCCAAGAAATCACTGATAAGGTTGTTGCGCAGATTACAGCTCAAAAAAGTTTTGAAAATAATGTCGCCCTAAACGACGCGGTGATTGCGGCGCTTAAATCGGCGAGTATCCCAACACTAAGGGCTCAATTAATTGCGGAAAATACCATTATCCCTATCAATCCCTCTGCTAGCGGAGTGGATCCTTTAGTTCAAAAGGGAAATGTAAATCTTCTGCAAGGATCAGAATTGGCGGATGCTATTAGAGATAAAGTCATTAAGTTACTCCGTCCTGAACTAGAAACCGCGAAAAGCCATGAAATCAGTAAAGAGGTGATAGCTACTCTGATGGGGGATAAATCCACCTCCCTAGTGAGTGTGATTCAGGACAGCATTAAAATGTTTCTAGATAAAGGCAACAAAGAGCTTGAGGGGAAATTTGCTGATACTTTCCGCAATTATCTATCACCGAGTGTTGACCTTTATAAATTTGCGCAAGAGCTGGTTGACCCAGGCAATAGTGTTGTTTATTCGGCGTCTACTGGGTTAATGTATGCGAAAAATGAACCAAGTAACTTCAAGAAAAGTATTGACGTACAAATATAAACAAAAAAACACGAATATTTAACTAATTTGCTTGCGCAACATTTTAACATGAAATAGAATTATAGTAGGAAGGTTGAAAAGTTCAACCTAATAAACAACAAGAGCGAATAGCTTTTAAAACATTGCAGATTACTTTAAATAATCGCAAAGTTTTTCTTAAAGCGGGGGAAATTATATGTCAATAACACTCGGCGTAGATAATGATCCTAATATCAATCCAAGCGCTAACTCGCATGGTATCCAGGCTTATATCGAGCTTGTTTATATTCGTGGGGGAAATGAATTACTGCAGGCTCAATTAGGGCCCTTGAAAGATGCCTTAGCAACCACAAAAAACGCTTTAGACACCCTAGCAGGGCTTCAAGGGATGCATAATTATATTAGCGTAAAAGATAGAACTTCGTTTACAGCCTTTGCTTTCGCATTAAATGGTTTTTCGTACGGTAAGGTATACACTAGCAAAGATGGCGGTACTAACGATTATTCTAAAGCTTACCAATCAGCAGCGTCCGCTTACTATAATCGACCAATCACTCCTTTTTTTGGATACAGCACAACAGAGTGGACAGCTTCCAGTCCTGATTTTATTCGTTTTGCCAACAACTTAAGCGTTTACAGAGACAACCTCACCACAGTCATGAACCAGTTATCTAAACAAATGACTGCTGAGCAAATGAAAGATCCAAATACCCTTTATCACAAATTATCGGCTGTTCTTGGGGATTTACCCACAGCAAAACCCCTTTCGGGAGATTTTACGAAATGTAAAGAGTGGGTCATGGATAATTACGCTCAACAAAACGGTCCCAAAGGGGGTCCAAACATCAGCACCAGCCAGGGAAAATTTCAGCAAGATATGGACAATGCTGTTACCGCAGCGCAAAGTATGAACGATTCTAATAAAGAAGATGTTCAACGTTTTCTTAAAGTCTTTGAAGAGTACTATAAATCAGCTGGAGCTATGTTAACAGCCATCAACCAGATCATTATGAAAATGGCTGGCGGAGTAAAAGGTTAATAAATATTAGTCTTAGGAGGTTTCCTATGAGTACAGTAAACAACGATCCTCTTATTAAGAGCACCGTACCGAATACACCGGATCTTCTTCCTGCAAATATCCCCAAAACGGTGGAAGATGTTTATATTGAGAAAGGAATGGCGAAGAAATTCAGCCCGGTTCATCCATTAGACGCCTCGGGATTTCAGGGGGTTTTGACCATTGATATGATTCTTAAGTTGGTCACACAGACTGTTAAAAGCCTTCAGAATGTTGCTGTCGCTAATGCTAATAGATTAAATTTTATGGTGAAGTGGCAGACAGCTTACACCAACCAAATGAGTCAGATTCATGCATTCACAAAAAACCACGATTCCACTTCAATAAGCGGTAGTACCAATACAGGCGTGGATAGTAAAATGTCCGCCAACCGCGATGATATGAACCGTGTAAACGCGAACTACACCGAAACAATGCGTGCCTACCGATCTGTCATTAGTGACCAAGCAAAACAAATTCAAACTTATTTGCAACAGTTGAATGATAGCGTTTCCCAACAGGCGAGTATGTTTACGACCCTAATGCAGCAACAGAGTTCTATATTAAGCAGTATGTACAGGTAAATTGACTAACGAAACCGGACGCGATACACACCGAATTAAAGAAATTTATATAAATAGAGGGTTGTTATGGACAAAAGTAATCCCGTGAAAGAAGCGACAGGCGAATTAGCCGAAAAAATCAGACAAAAAGTGAATCTTCTTACCGAAAAATTCACTAAAGACGCGGCTCCCGCGAAAAAGTCCATGGGCCTTAGCGATGAAATGGTCGAGGGAATTTATGGTCAAGCTTACCGACTGTATAATACCGGTAAATACGAAGATGCCGCACAACTCTTTCGCTTGCTCGTCATGGTGAATCCATCGGAACCAAGGTACACCTTGGGCCTAGCTGCTTGCGCGCACCTTTTAAAAGACTATAAAAATGCAATTGAGCTTTATACCGTATGTTCAATTATCGATGGGGAGTCTCCTATTCCTCTATACCATGTTTCTGATTGTTACTTACAAGTTCAGGACAAGTTTTCCGCGATGATCGCGCTAGAGATGGCAGTCAAACGGTCGGGAAACAAACCGGAATTTCAAACGCTAAAGGACCGAGCTGAAATGACTGTGCAAAGCCTTCGCAAGGAGCTTGAAACACAAGGTGTCCTAAAGCAAGACGCTTCAAAACCGGCCGGAGTCGTTAGATAACCGAAAGATAGAGGAGTTTATTATGCCAATAGAATCTGCAGGTCCGCAAAATTATGGGGGGCAAGTACAAGCTCCTACAACAACAACAGGTCCATCCCCATCCGCTGCAACATCGGGGTCAACGAATGTATTTAGTAAGGATTCCATCGTAAACACTGAAGGAACTCAGACTTATACTCCAGCTTATGTGGAACCCACCAACCGTCCGCAGCTCCCACCACCCCCTGATCAAAACTCCGGAAATTATCAAAATACGGGCTGTGTTCCTCCCGACCTAAAACCGACAGATCCAGAAACACTTTTTCAAAATAAGCTAGAACAACTTGTGGCCCAGGTTGCCATTAAAGACCCAAATCTTGCTGAAAAGGTTAAGTTTGTTCTGACCCACCCCGACGCAAAGCTAGAGGGGGGCGATTTTCAAAAGGCTGGAGGAATTGCAATTAAGCTTCAGTCTCAAGCCACGGAATTCGTTAAAGTGACGACCGGCGACACCAAGTTCGAAGCACCTAAGCCTGATACAGCCGGAGCTAATCAAGAGCTTAGCGAAAAGAAAAATGGAATTTTCGAAAAGATTGTCAATGATAACAACTCACTTACCACAAAAGAGAAAAACAGTCTTTTAATCGCCTTTTTACACCCCGAACTTAAAACAAAAGAATCTCTGTCCCCAAAATTGCAAAAGCTATTGGAAAAGTATGAAGGCGCCTCCGAAAAGGTATTCGATAAGCTAGGGATCGCTCCAAAGAACTTTGAGGTTCCTAAAGATTCTACAGGATTCGACTTAAAGGAAGGTTTTGCCTTCGCGGATGCTTTCGAGAATTCTATGGAATCATTCATGTTCACCCAAACCCCGCCCTTAAATGAACATGACGCAAACTTCCTCCGTTTTAAACTTAACAACCCAAATGGACCCAAACCACCTGTGCCGGAAGGAAGAACCGAAGAGCAGATGAATATTCTTTTTAAGGCGGTTTTTTCAGAAGCCAAAACTGCCTATACGAAGGAATCTGGGTTTCCTCCTGAATTTACCCCTGAGCCACCAAAAGAAATTTTTGAGGCTGGGCTTTTAGGTCACTTTGAAAGTAATTTCGAGGCGTTGCTTTCTAAGCAATCTCCTCCGCTCACAGAAGCTCAAAAAACAGCATTAAAAGCAGCTCTCGGCGAACTGCCAGAAAACATTCCTAAAGAAATCAAAGCGCTATTTGAAATGTTAAAAGGAGCCGCGGCGGCCGAAGTGGTTAAAGCATTCGATCTACCCCCAAGCTGGTCTCCAAAAACCCGCGATTTAACAAAACCTTCTGTCGTTAAACAGCGTGCTGAGGTTGCTGAAACCTTAAAGGCTGTACAAGCCGGACAGGCAATGATCGCACAGCTGCAGGCAGCGGTTGATCAAATGCCGGAGGGCGCTGACAAGCAATCCTACGGAAACTACCTGAAAGTTGTGGGTGCTGCTTTAGGTAAATTTTCTGAAACTCTTTTTGCGCAATCCGCTAATGATTCAAATATTTCAAGACAGATGACGCTTGGAAATGCCGATGCTCAGCTAGGAAAAATTAAGGTACAGAAAGATAAAGCTGACGAATCAAAAGCAAAGGCTAAAAAAGCCGAAAAGATGCAAAAGGTGATGGGGATTTTTATGGCCATCTTTATGGGACCGCTTGGAATCGCCATGGCTATCCAAAAGGCCGTTACAGGCTCTAACTTTATGGAGCAGCTCACAACAATGATCATGACCGCTATAGAAAGCGCTGTCAAAAGCCCTCTTCTGCAAGCAATTTTAAAAGCCATGGCCGGAGTGTTTATCACTCTATTTGCATTAGTTGTTGGCGGCCCTCTGAGCGTGCTCTACGCTCTTCAAACAGCCGTCGAGCAACTTGGAAACACGATTAGCGCATTTTTATTAGCCGCGGGTGTTCCGGAAAATAAAGCAAAAATGGCCGGAATGATTATTGCCCAAGGGATTGCAATTATCGCTGAAATTGTAGTCACTATAGTTTCTTTGGGTGGTGCTTCGGCATTGCTTATAGGAAGTTTTGCAAATATGGCAAAAGTTGTGATGGACGTTGTCAAGCAAGCAATGACCATAATGACAGATATTATTAAGGCGGCTCAGAACTTTGTAAAAGTAATGACCCAAGCTCTTAGAAGCTTTTCTCAAATCGCCAAAAATCTGGGCCGTGATTTACGCAGAGCCCTAGAAGTCGTTGAAGACCTTACTCAAGCAGCTCAAAAAGCAGCAAAGCTTGCAGATAAGACTCCTAATGCAATTAATATCGCTAAGGCGGAAAAAGCCTTTGCTGAATTGAACGAAGGAATCCAAAAAATGCAGAACGTAGCTCAGAAACTTGCTGAGCAGATGGCTAAAGAAGCTAGGGTGTTTAAAGGTCCCGGTGAAGAGGGTGTTAAGCAAGCCGCTAACGCAGCACAGGCTTTCGCCGATAAACTGGCAAAACAAAGCGACGAAATTGCCAAAATGGCAGAACAAGTCACAAAGACTGCTAATAGCGGCTCAAAGTCAGCTCAGAATTTAGAAAAAAATATCCATAGAGCTATCACAGGGATTTCTATCGGCTCTGCAGCGGTCTCCGGAGTGTCCGGAGGGCTAAGCGCAGGCCGTGAAGTATTGTTAGGTCAAATCGAACGTATCAAGGCAGATATGCAAGCGGATATGATCACCATACGAGCGATCGTTAAAGCTGTTAAAGCTATTATTGATGAAATCGTCACTGGAATGGCGCAAACAGGCTCTATGATTAAGAGCGTGCAAAAGCAACAACAAGAAAAATATAACCACTCGGGCTTTAACTTTGTGTGCTAATCAGGAGGATTCTAATGGACTATAGTACAGACCCCGATATCAAAAAATTCATGGAAGACCTCAAAGAGGATGTCTCCGAGGAAAAGTATGCTAATTATGAGCAATCGATTCCCAAAGCGGTGAAGACTCGTGATGAGTTCTTTGAAGTTGCGGGAATCGACAAATCGATTATCTCGGAAATCGAAGAAGTTGTCCTTAGAGATCACACGACAGAGGAAATCTGCGCGTTGATCGCTCCCCAGCTTAGAAAGGCTCTTAGCGTCGATGTTGACCCTGAAAATGCCGAAGAGGGTGAATTTAAGTTCAAAACCAAGAAAGACAACATCTTAGACGAGATCGGAATGTCCGATGACACGACCGCTCAACTACTGACTCTCATGGCAAAGTGCTATAGCGATGACAAAGACGAAGATTGGCACCAGCTGAGTCACCAGCTTCTGCCCTACGTGGATAAATTTTTTGCCCCGGCCTATCAGAATGCGAAAGAAATGGGACTTTTACCTGAAGATCAGCAATAAGGAGGATCGGATGATTTCCGAAGAAGAACTTAAAAAAGTTGAACCCGATTATGGAACTATCGCAAAAGCTGCTTGCGAAAAGCATGGGGTAAAAGATCCCGAAGATCAGAAAAAAGTTGAAGCTGCGATGAGTGCGTTAGCTAACAACACTCCGATCTATAAGGCTCTTGGTATTCCGGAGAAAACAATGGAGTCTTTTTATTCCCTAGGCAATAGGCTTTATAAGGCAGGAAAATTTGACGAGGCC
>CAZENM010000075.1:0-13340 GCA_964513575.1 uncultured bacterium
TGGTTAAGTTATTTTCAAAGTCATCGTAAAACTCAAAAGCTGTACCCCGGTTAAAGATAGTCCTATCACAACCACCGAGCCATAAAGTGCTGTCTGAATTGCTTTTATAAAACGTCTCTACGTGCGGGTTTTCATGATTGTTTTGAAGGCAAAAGGAAACAAAAGGACGATTATCAATATCAAAACCTTTTGTAATAGGTCGATTCTGTAAATCAGTTGGTGACAACCAATCCATAGAACCTGTATCGGTGTTGGGTTGGGCTGTTGGTAGCTGATCAAAAACTTGTTTTCCGCCCAAGGCTTGAATAACGTCTTTTTCTTGCTTCCTATGGTTATACTCGTCCCTTAAAGGTTGATAAACCAGATTTAAAGAAAGCCAAGATCCAGCCAGCATAAATATTGCATAAAGAGCGATACCGCCTATTTTTAAAGCTAGAGGGATCGTGCTAAACGCACATACTGTGATAAAGTAAAGACACAATGCAGGGGGGGCTGCTATTAAAGCGGTTAGTGCGATAGCGGTTAGAGCAACTGCGCAGATTTTTTTCATGCGATTATCTCTATCCATACAGCAAAATTGAGATAATTTACCGAAACCAGTGGTTAAACGAACTCCGAAATCAGTTCTGTCATACCCACGGTCTAAATTACCATTAATAAATGTAATAGTTCCACTCCCGCAGGTATATTGTGGAATAGTCATATATAAATAACCATTTTTATAATTTTTGTTCGTTAAATTTCGTGAGGGTTAATTTACATAACGTGACGAAATTCTCATGTTTGAGTGCTATAAGGAAAAATGATAGCATAAGTTTAAATATAATACGATGAAAAACAGACGCATTACAAATTGATGACCTATTCACGAAAGGAAGCTGTATGCGTAAATAGCGATTTGTACAGCTTGAAAGATGGGGGGTGAAAGCCATTTCTACTCCTATCTACAAAAATTATGAAAAAACACGATCTATATTTGAGCCTAAAAGTATTCTGTGAAATGGGTTGCCCTGAGTCCGGAGGACGTCCGATTTTATAGCCCATTGCGACGTAAGGAGCTGTGGGTCAGATAGAATGAAACCCTAGAGCCCGGAGGGCGATTGATGTGGTTTGTGGGCGTATAAAAGGCGATGTTTTCGCGGTGGATAAAAACAAATTTTATTATGTTATTTGAAAAGACCCACAGCTCCTCGCTGCCGCTCGTCGCATGGGCTCTAAAATCGGACGTCCTCCGGACTTAGGGCAATCCATTTTACGGAAGAATTATAGATTCAAAACACGCTTTGTTTTCGTGCTATTTTTGACAGCCTAGTTATTATGGAAGATGGACTGTTTATGGGGGATCTGTAACAGTAATTTGCTAAGAGGCAGTGAAAAAATTAGAATCCCGTTAATTTTTAAGTCCTCAAATAGTTATGGCGCCTGCGCCATAACTTTTTGAGGACTAATATGATATTAACCCTTATGTAGGTCAGGATTGATGATTTTGATATCCCTTACCAGCAGATGGATGCTCTGCCCGCCCTGGTAGTTGTTGATTTGCGGCGTAAAGGCGATCCGAAGGAGGAGGTCTTTCTTTCTGAGCATTGGGCTGAGGAAGGCTTTACCATAAGCGAATCCCTCTAGCATCCAGCCGTCTCTTTCGAAATAGAGTTTAAGATGAGGGCCCACGATTTTGGGAGGCCAAGCCTGTTTTGCTTCACAGTACAGAATGGGAGGGGGGTTTCCGTTTCCATTCGGCTCTAAAAGAGTGATTGACTCCATAAAATCGAAGGTAAGATCAGTGAATTTAACCTGTGCGTCGACGTGGATTTTCCCTGTAACATCATTATTGCTAAGTTTTTTTTCTGCTATTGCAATAAAGCGTCGAGTAAATTCTGGGATATTAGACTGTTTAAGGGTGATTCCGGCTGCAAAATCATGTCCGCCATAGTTGATCAGTAGATCCGAGCACTCTTTAAGGCCTTCTAGCAAAGGGAATTCGGGGATGGAACGGAGAGATCCTTTTCCTATCTCTTTATCGACGGAAATTACCACTGCGGGACGATTGTAGTGCTTTGAAACCCGAGTAGAAAGAATCGCGATAATTCCGGGATGCCATTGTTCGGAGCAAAGGACGATCGCTTTATTTTTTAACAGGTCGGGTGTATCGGTAATCATGCTTTCCACATCTAACGACATCACCCGTTCAATTTTTTGTCTTTCACTGTTGTTTAAATCAAGCTCAAGAGCCATTTTTTCTGCCGCAGCAACGTTGCGAATGAGCAATAGCTGAACCCCTTTTTGCGGTTCATCGGTTATTCTTCCAAGGCTGTTTAAACGGGGGGCAACTTTTGAGGCGATGGCAAATGTATTAATGTCGGCGATGTTCACGTCGGATACTGAAATAAGTTTTGCTAAGCCTATCCGTTTCCCTTTGCGTAGCTGTTGCAAGCCATAATGGACGAGGATGCGGTTTTCACCTTGCAGTAGGCCCATGTCGGAAATTGTTCCAAGAGCAACCAGGTCAAGATAGCGTTTAAGATCGATTTTTTTTGAGGAGATTTTCCCTTCCGCGACGAGCTGGTTAGCGATAGCGTGGGCCAGTTTGAAGGCAACGCCGACACCGGTGAGGTCTCTATTCGGATAGGAATTATTAAGGAGTTTAGGATTGAGTGTGGCAATACAATCAGGGATCTTGTCAGTCGGTTCGTGGTGATCGGTGATGATCACATCAATATTATTTTCGACGATCTTAGCGATCTCAGTCGCGGCCGTGATTCCGCAATCCACAGTAATCAACAGTTTACATTCGCTTTTTAACGCAAATTCCAAAGCTTCAACGATTAAGCTTTGTCGGACTGGTCCGCGATTTGAAACGTAGTAAAAGACATTCGCTCCAACAAATTGTAGAAACTCAGTCAATAATGCTGTACCGGTCATTCCATCTACGTCGTTATCTCCGTAGATTAAGATGTTTTCATTGTTTTTGATTGCTCGGCAGACACGATCAACCGCTTGCGGCATTTCTTCTAACAAGTAGGGATCGTGAAGGTCAGGAAGTTTTGCGTACAGAAAATCATGAACTTCCTTCAGGGTTTTATTCCCTCGAGAAACTAAAATTTCAGCTGTCACAGGATGAATTTTAAATTCCTTGACGATGGCATCTTTCAATGTCGGGTCTTGGTTAGGGTAGACCCACACCAACTCTTCGTTAGAGTGATGCCATGGAAGCATGAATTTTCTCCTTACTATATATATATTATTGTAACTGCTTTAGTTCGAAAGTCAAGGGCTAAGCGACTGGACGATGAAGCAAAGAGGGCCGCAAAGGGCGCAAAGGTTGTTAAAATTTAACTTCCTTCGCGTTCTTTGCGGCCCTCTTAGTTCCCCTAATTGTTAACAATTAACGGGGATCTTAGGTCCTGCGCGCTGTTAATCCTTCTTCCTGCTCCACTTCCCTGTTATGGAAATAAAGAAGGACAGGAGCCACGATAAACAGTGACGAGAGCGTTCCCACGAAAACACCGATGGTCATTACTAGGGAGAAATCGAAAATCGATTTACCGCCGAGCAATACTAATGCCAGGAGCACCAATACGGTGGTTCCGGACGTCATGACCGTACGGCTAAGGGTGACGTTCAGAGCGTGGTTGACCACCTCTGCAAAAGTCAGTTTTCTTAGGACGCGTACATCTTCACGTACCCGGTCGAAGATAATGATTGTATCGTTCAACGAATACCCGATAAGAGTCATCAGAGCGCCAACCACTTGTAGGTCGATTTGGACAGAGAGTCCAATCCAGTGGAGGAGCGCTAATATCCCTAGCGTAATCAGAACATCGTGAGCGAGGCCAATCACAGCCGCAATGGCATACTTAAATTCGAAGCGGAAGGTAATATAAATCAGAATACTTAGCAGGGCAAGGCTCAGGCCTAAGATCGCATTGTTGCGCATCGTGTCTGAAAATTGTCCGCTAATGACTGTCCAATTCTTATCGAGATTGGAAAGTTCTGATTCTTGGATCTTTAACCCTTTGGATTCTAATGCGTTCACTAACCAGACGATTTTTGGATTCGACTGGTAAGGAAGAAGAAATTTATCTTCTCCCGCTGTTTCAGAAAGTCCAAAGAAAGGATTCCCTTTCTCTTCCATTCCTGTACCCAGCTGGATTCTAAGCTGGTTAGGTCTGCTGAGTTCTCGGATCTGGAAGTTATTACTTGTCGCACCGGCCGCTTGCAGAGCATCTGCGGCTAATAGACGGTAGTTTGGAGTCGTCGCTTGTTTTGCTTGTTCTTCCAAGTTGACGATCAGAGAGTACCCGCCGGTAAAGTCCATGCCAAACATAGACTTATACTGTGCGCCAAAAACACCCAATCCGAAAATAATCACACCGAGTGAGATGAGGATTGCTTTTCTTGATTGAGCTAGGAAGTCGAAGTTGGTTCGTTCAAAGAACTGAGCCATTTCCAACACCTTGTGCTTTGGATCCTGAACCCATCCCGCAAAGAAATAGCGGGTTAGGAATAGCGCGGTAAACATGGAGGATACAATCCCGATAATCAGTGTTACTGCAAACCCTTTGATAGGTCCGGAATCAAACTGAATCAGGATAATCGCCGCGATGATCGTGGTGATGTTAGAATCGACAATCGCGCTAAACGCCTTGCGGTAACCCGCTTGGATTGCAGAAGCGATACGTCCGGAAATTTTAAATTCTTCCCTGATTCTTTCGAACACCAGAACGTTAGCGTCGACAGCCATCCCGATAGTCAGGACGATCCCTGCAATTCCCGGAAGGGTTAATGCGGCATCCATGTTTTGCAGAACACCCCACATGATGAAGATGTTTAGCAAGACAGCGCAGGAAGCGACTATGCCGGCAAACTTGTAGTAACCAACCATTGCGATGACCACAAGGGTTAAAGCAACGAGTGATGCTATAATACCACTAGAACGCTCTTCAGTTCCTAGTTCGGGACTGACGTTTTGCTCCGAAAGGATTCTTGGAGTAAAGCTCAGAGAACCGGCGTTAAGATCAGTGACAAGTTCGTTCACTTCTCTTTGAGAGAATCGACCGCTTATGGTTCCTCCATCACGCAATGCCGCGCGTAAAGCGGGGCTGCTGATGATGGTACCATTAAGAATCACAGCCATTCTCCAACCGTTGCCTTTGGAATAAGTTTCCTTAGGAGTTCCACCGATTTTGTCTTCGGCGAACTGTGAAGTCCATGCGAACAGGTCATCGCGAGGGCTGCCTGCGCGAGTTCCGTCATAGGAATTTTTCACACCAAAAGTTAGAACATAACCATCTCTTTGGTCTAGGCCTGATTGGATGTTTTGCAGGCTGGAACCTTCAAGCGCGTAGTTGTGAAATACAACAATTAAAGGATGCGATTGCCCTTGCCATTCTCTGTTATCACTTCCGCGCAGCACTCCGATAATCGATAGTGTGTCATCGAATCCGGAAGAAACATTACGATTATTGGGATCGGCTAAGCGAAGTCCGTTATCGTAAAGTGTCTGAGCGTATTCATTGCGTGGGCGTGAGCTTTGGCCGTTAATAACTTGACCGCCTAAATGTTCCCAAGCGATTTCGTTAATGCTTTCAGCGTCTCTGCGGTTAGTGACGACAGCTTCATTCCAAACCCCTTGCAGGAATTGATTGACAGTGTCAGCCATGTCGCTGTTTTGCGCGCCGAATTTTTCATTCACGATATGGAATGTCATGGAAGAAGCTTTAAGCAGTTCTGCTGCTGAAAGTTCCTGTGAACCCGGGAAGTCGAGAACAATATTATTGTTTTCTATTCGAATGGTTCTTTCCGAAACACCCATGTTGTTAATTCGCTTGTACAGCTCGTTCACGGCTTGAGTAATGTCTGTAGGGTTAGTGACTGGGCGATTGTTTTGATCGCGAAGACCAATACGCACAGTTTTACCGCCGGATAAATCCAAGCCCCATTTAAGTATTTTTCGGTCATCGCCGGCAAAATACTTTTTAAAGCTTAGCTTCAGGTTTTCCCAGTAGACGTTTTTGGTTGGCGCAGGAACGGTGTAACGTTTAGGAGAATTGGGGTCCAATTGTGCGGAGCCGTATTCTTCTTTCCATTTAATTAAGTCTTCCTGAACGCGGTCTCCGATTTTATTGCGTGCCAAAATTCTTTGTTCCACGTTAGTAAAATCGAGCAGCGCGTATCGTTTGCTGCCTTTGACTTGAAAATTCTCACGAGTCCCTTTTAAGAGGGGGCTGTAGTAGTCGTCGAGTTCAAAGATATAGTCTTTAGCAAACTGCGCAGAAGTGCCGTAGGAACTTCCCGGATATCCAATAAATCCATTTTGTCTGACAAATTGGATTAATACTTGGAGGTCATTATTCAAAGCTTGGTTTTCAGGTGTGTTTGGAGCGTCTTTTGCTCTTTGCAGCACTGAGTCTAAACCACGCGCAATGATATAAATCGAACCGTTGCGGAATCCTGGAAGGGGTTCCCCTTTTTCAGCCGCGGGCGCGTAAACGACTAAACCTAGTTTTTTGCTTTCAATCGATTCTGCCTGGTAGTCTTTATAACTTCTGACAGGATAGTTTTCACGCACTAGGTCGGGGTGTTTAGGTGTCCAGTGATGAGCAATTTCACCTAATACTTGCGACGCTTGTTTATCGGCAAGAGCTCCAAGATCCAAGGCTAAAAAGCTTTGAGCGTTGGGAAGTTGGTTTAGGTGAACAGCAAATGTGGTTAGTTCGGGTGTGATTGTTTCTCCCGCAACGCGTGAAGCGTGCGCTACATCATTGATCACAAATTGATTTAACCTATCCGCAGTTTCGTTTTTTCCTTCCGCATCCCGTATCGCAACGATGTCTGGATAAAAATTCAGCGTGATTTGATCTTGACCCCACTCGATAGACAAAGATTCAACAAAGGGGTTTGTTCCTTTGAGATCGATTTTCTGCTGAGCATTATTTACAACCTGTTGTTGTTGCTCTAATTGCGACAGAATATCGCTTTGTTTAAGCTGAGGGCGTTCGACTTCAAAACTTGTTTGATTTTTCTTGACCGTCGCAATCGCGGTTTCTAAAGATTTTTTATCTGACTCTAAAGCCGTCGTCTTTTTTAAAGACTCCGCCCGTGTCAAAAACTTTAAAATCGCAGTCTTGGATTCAATCGCTTTGGCTTGACCGAAGTTGTTGTAGATTCGTTTTGCAATCGTATTGTTGCCTCCGAACCCTTTTTCAACCTCGTTGATTTCTTTTGCCAATGCCAGAACAAGATCGTCTGTTTCGGCTGGATCTTTGCTTTCCGAAATCGTTTTAAGCTGCGTTGCTTGTGTCGATGGCGCGCTAAAGGCTAGAGCGAGTTGTGTCGCTCTGTCATCTACAAGCTGACGATAAAAAGGAGAGATTTCTCCGCTTTCCTCGTTTTTAGACGTGTAGATAAAGAGTTTATCTTTATCAGCATCGCTAATACGCGTTCCAAACTGTCGCGCAACCACCACTGTTGTGGGATTGTCTGCATCTGTACGAGGCAGCAATTCCAGCTGAGATGGTACAAACGGAATCATCGTTCCGGCTGTAGGAAGAAAGCGGCTAAATAAAGCGGCTTCCTTCGAGGTTTTAAACGAGAGTTGGATCAATCGTGTATCGGCAGGATTAACCTCGATCTTTTCGGCTTTGATTTGCAGCAACTTGTTAAACGACTCAAGCCATGCGACGGAGTCTTCCTCAAGTGTGTGAACCCGAGTTGTAATCTCTTCAACAACTGCCTGTGAACGGGCAGAAGTGATAGGATCCTTCAAGGGTTTGGTGTAGTAGAAGATCGTCGGCAATATATTATAAATTGTCAAAACGATCACGGCGATAATGACGTAAAGTTGCCAGGGCTTTTGTTTATACATGGGAACAGCGTCCTTTTTTCGAGCCTGTGAAAATAAACACTGAGAATAGCAGAATGTGAAAAAAGACAAAAGACTTCTTTTCAAGGAATGTTCATTATATCCCCTGGTATCCCGAGGATCTCTATTTTTTCAAACCCCAAAGAGGTCGTTCCGTCATTCAAGTTCCGTGGAATTTCGATGTTTTGATTTTGCCCGGGTGTTTTTATTGCTAATAAAGCTTGTAAGAATGTGCAAATGAATTTGTTGTTTTTTTGATAAAAAAAAGTCCTGCAAATATTTAGATAATATTTGCAGGACTTACAGGTAAGATAGAATGGATCAGACTTAGACTGTTAGCGCGATGTGTGAGGATTGAATTGCTTCGCAATAGGAGTTCCAAAGATCTTGATCAGTTTTTCCATGGCGAATAGAAATGATCAGTTCTCTTTTGATTGTCTTAAGATCTTTTTTTGGTGTCAGTTTGCTGATCATGTCTTTGTGTCCATGTTGGCGTGCTAGTTCTAGCATTAGAGCGATGTCGTGTTTCGAGAAAAGGAATTGATCGCGACGTTTGCGTGATCCGCGAGCTGCGCGTGGCTTAGGTGGAACTGAAGATGGCTTGTCAACATTCAAGATGTGCTTTTCGATCATAGCGATCAAAGCTTCCGGTTCTTCACCTTTCATTTTTCTCATTGTGAAGTGATGGATGTAACCACCCGCGCCTGAAGGTAAAAAACGGCAAATATCGTTTTCTTTTCCGCAGTTGAGTTTCTTTACAGCAGCAGTGATTGTTTGTTCAACTTTTTGGTTGAGTTTTTCTTGTGTTAATGACATAGATTCCTACCTTTGATTTTTCTTTTTGGATCCTTTAAGAATTTCATTAGCTCACTAAACTATTTTAGAGCTAAGAATTCCCTTTCGAAGCCTCTTCCAAGACTACGAATAATAATTAAATGTCTATTAAAACATAAATACGAAATTTTTGCAACCAATTCTATTCACTTTTTTTGGTTTTTTTTCTAATTAACCTATTTCACTGCTTTTTCCCTAAGGGAAATCAATCTGTCAAATGTTTTTTTAAGTTTTGCTTGTAATCGTCCTGTCGAATATGATGATAGTGTAAAAACTTATTTTTGAGAGTTCACATGCCGCTTCCTATCTATCAACCGAATATTAAACAAAATTTCAGCGGGATCGGCTCGGTGATCGCCATAGCGGCCGGAAAAGGGGGAGTCGGCAAATCAACTGTTACAGTTAATTTAGCTCGCGCTTTAGTTTCCATGGGCTATTCTGTGGGCATTTTAGACGCGGATGTGTACGGCCCCTCCTTACGACGCATGCTGCCGGAAGACCGGCTTCCTTCCCAAAAAGGGGAATCCATTTTTCCCGCTCTCGCTGAAGGGATTAAATACATCTCTATGGCCTACTTCAGAAAAGATAACGAAGCCGCTGTTGTTCGTGCTCCGATTGCTAACGGCGTCATCACACAGTTTATTTCGGGCGTCGAGTGGGGAACCCTTGACTTCCTGTTAATTGATTTCCCTCCCGGAACCGGTGATATCCAGCTGACACTTGCTCAAAAGGCTTATTTGTCAGGCGCTTTGTTAGTGACGACCCCCCAAGAAATCGCTGTGATGGACGTACGAAAAGCCGCGAAAATGTTTGATCAAGTGAAAGTCCCTGTGATTGGTGTGTTGGAGAATATGAGTTATTTCATGGAGGGATCCAACAAGGTTTATTTATTTGGTCGCGGAGGAGGTGAACGCCTTGCTCGAGAGTTAGGAGTTCCGATGATCGGACAGATTCCAATTAACAGCGCTATTAGTGAATGTGGAGATCAAGGAAAACCCTTTTTACCCAATTCTGAACCCTCGCAGGTATTTATCTCGATTACAAAAGAAGTCATTCGTCACCTTAATTCTTTGAAAAAAGATTTATCGGATGTTTTAACGATAGATACAATCAATTATGATTCGCCGGAAATTTTACAGATTAAATGGAAAAACGGTGAACAGCAATGTTGGAAGGCTTCTGAACTTCAAAAAAACTGCCCGTGCGCTAATTGTATAGATGAAAAAACCGGTACCAGAAGAGTGACAGCATTCCCTGTCAATGAGCAAGTTCAAATTAAAAAAGTGAGCCGAGTGGGCAGATACGCAATTCAAATCGAATTTATTAAGGGATGTTCGATTGGAATTTTAGATTTCGATTATTTACGAACCATCCCAACAGTAGTGATGACATCGATATGAATAAAATTTTAATTATAATTTTTTTAGTATTGCTACAAAGCTCTTTGACAATGTGCTCTAAAGGAAAAAAATCAACAACGGCTGATTGGTTTTTTGAAAATGGTAGAATTAAAGTTCTTACTACCACGGCAATGATTCAGGATCTTGTTCAACAAGTTGGGGGGGACAGAGTTGATGTTGTCGCCTTAATTAATGGCGAGCTGGACCCTCATTCCTATCAATTGGTTAAAGGAGATGGTGAAAAAATCTCCCGCGCTGACTTGATTTTTGCGAATGGGCTGGGATTGGAACATGGACCAAGCCTTCAGAATCAATTGGAATCTAATCCCAAAGCTGTTCCTTTAGGAAATTGGATTATGGCAAAGGAGCCTGAACTGATCTTATTGCTAAATGGTCAGATCGATCCTCACATTTGGATGGATATCTCTCTTTGGAAAAAAACCATTCCCTTTATTGTAGAATTTTTATCCGTCAAAGATCCGGCGCACTCAGAAGAGTTTAAGAGAAATGGAGATAAGCTTTTGAACGAAATGGAACAGGCGCATAAGCAGATTCGTGAAGAGATGCAAGCAATTCCTGCCGCTCACCGCTATCTTGTTACCAGTCATGATGCTTTCAATTATTTTACACGTTCTTATATGGCTGAGACTAATGAGCTCCTTAATAACAGTTGGCACGATCGTTTTGCGGCGCCCGAAGGGCTGGCGCCGGAAAGTCAATTAAGCGCCATACATATTCAAGAAATTCTTAATCATTTGAAAAAATACAACATCCATGTGCTCTTTCCCGAATCCAATGTCAGCAAAGATTCTATTAGAAAGATTGTTTCGGCCGGAAAAGAAATGGGGTTGCAATTAACCGTGTCCGATATCCCCTTATATGCCGATGCGATGGGGCCTTTGGGGAGCGATGGCGACACCTATATTAAAATGATCCAACATAATGCCCATACCATCAGGGAACAGCTTAGCCGTAATCAGGCAGTGGAGGCTAAATGACTGAAAAAAATCTTCTAGCAGCTCTGGAAGTAGCCCATCTTAGCGTCAACTACGATAAGACGCCTGTCTTATGGGATATTAACCTAAAGATCCCCACGGGAAATCTTGTAGGAATTATTGGACCGAATGGCTCCGGAAAAACTACTTTTATTAAAACAGTTTTAGGCTTGGTAAAACCCTTATCAGGACAAGTGCGGTTTTTAGGAAGTCCGTTAAACGCTATCCAAGGAAAAATTGCCTACGTTCCCCAAAAAGAAACAGTCGATTGGGATTTTCCTATTACTGTTCGCGAACTGGTTTTGATGGGACGTTACGGTAAATTAGGCTTATTTCGCTGGCCCAGAAAGGCCGATATCATGGCAGCCGAAATTCATTTAGAACAAGTTGGCATACTTCATCTTGCTGACAGACAAATCAGCCAACTTTCCGGCGGACAGCAGCAAAGGGCCTTTATCGCAAGAGCTCTCATGCAAGATGCCGATATCTACTTTATGGATGAACCGTTTGCGGGAATTGACTTAACCACAGAAACGATCATCATGGATCTTTTGCGGGAGCTTCGCGCGAAACATAAAACGGTATTCGTGGTTCATCATGATTTAAATACTGTAGAAAGTTATTTTGATTGGTTAGTGATGTTAAATATGCGCCTTGTTGCTTCAGGCCCCCTTGATCAAGTCTGTACAGCCGAAAACTTAACGAAAACTTTTGGAAAACACTATGCGCTCCTCGATCAGGCGTTAAAACTTTCTGAAGATAAAACGAAGGGGATTGTCCGGTAATGGTTTCGTTCTTCCACTATTTTACCGATCCGGTTTTAAGAGGTCCAACGATTGGCTGTATGTTAATGTGCCTTTCCTCAGCGCTTGTGGGAGTGTTGGTTTTTCTTCGTAAAGAATCGCTTGTGGGGGAATCATTGTCCCATGCCGCCTATCCCGGAATTATGTTGGGAACCGCAATTTTAGGAATGTTCTCTGTGGAACAGGAAGAATGGATTACCTTTTATGTGCTTTTTGGAGCCTTTATCACTTCTTTTTTTGGTTTGTGGATGATCCACTGGCTAGAACGTTCATACAAAATTCGCAACGATTCCGCTTTATGTTTTGTCTTAGCGCTTTTTTTCGGAATAGGGTTGACGATAGCCAGTCATATCCAATTTGAAACACCGGGCCTCTATCGAAAAGCTCAAGTTTACTTGTATGGCCAAGCAGCCACCATGACAGATTTTCATATTTATTTATATGGTGCGTTGGCCGTGTTGACGATAGGATTAATAACTCTTTTTAAAAATCCATTACGCCTATTAATTTTTGATAGAGCGTATGCTCAAACGATTGGCATGAGGGTTTGGCTGTTTGATCAACTGGTGTTTTTACTTGTCGTCCTGGCTGTTATTATTGGAATACGATCTGTTGGGGTCGTATTGATGTCAGCAATGTTGATTGCCCCCGCGGCCGCCGCGCGGCAATTCACTCATAAATTTGGGACAATGCTGATTCTGGCCAGCGCTTTTGGAACCCTAAGCGGCTTTTTAGGAAATTATCTTTCGGTGGAACTATCCTACGCACTTTTTGATTTTTCAGGGAGTTCGCAACTGAGTTTCCCTACTGGTCCTTCGATCGTAGTCGTGTCCGCAACTATTTGCATTTTATCCCTATTGTTAGCCCCTGAAAGAGGGCTTTTAGTACGAGCCTTAAGAATCGCGAAATATCGCTATGAATGCGCGTGCGAAAATTTACTGAAATTCATGTGGAAGCACGGGGGGATGGTGTCCGGAGGCTGGGATGCTCTCGAAGGAGTATCGCCTTTCCTTCGTCCATTTATTCGCAACCGATTGAAAAGAAATGGTTGGATCATAAAATCCCCCGAACATGGTTGGAGTCTTACTTCAGAGGGAAAAGCCAGAGCCGCAAAAATTGTTCGTCTCCATAGGCTTTGGGAAGTCTACCTGGTGGAATATTTAGGAGTGGGGAGTGAACGGGTTCACCACAATGCCGAAGAGATGGAGCATGTATTGACACCGGAACTGGAATCTCAACTGACCCTGTTGCTTAACGATCCCGTTCAAGATCCCCATGCTCAACCGATTCCTCCGAAGGGATATTCTGGAGATGTTTTATTATGAATCAGTGGAATCCTTATCATGGAACAGATTTTTTTGATTTCTTTATCGTTGACATCCAAAGAATGTGGGGTTTTCTGACGGGTTTAATCCCATTTGAAAATATAGCCAATGACGAGATT
>CAZENM010000076.1:0-13308 GCA_964513575.1 uncultured bacterium
TAATCATATCAAAAATCTCATTTACGTGCAAGGAAAAGGTCATCATACAGGGAGTATTAAAAAAATAATTACCATATTCACAAGGGGTTCTAAAAAGCTGTAAAACACTCTCTAAACTTTAGTATCCAAGATAATTTCGATATAATCAGGATATTTTTTGAGAGAATCTCGTCTCATGACGACTTTAAAGGGGATTGTAATATGTCCTTTATATTTCTCCATTTGAAGTTCATCCCAAACAGCCTTTTTAAGTTCTTCAGAAGGCTCTTTTCCCCTATATTTTTTTAGCAGGTTTTGGATCAAAATTTCTTGACGATGACGGTAAATTTCTTGGCCATAAAAGGGGTGTTCTTCATGTTTTGTCATAAACTTGTTGCTCTTCTCTTGCAATTTGGGATCTCTACCTGATACCATTTCCCTTTTCTGAAAAAATTTCAAGGAACAATTATCATGCTAAAAGAAAGTACCTATGCACAGAAGATGGATCTCCTCAATGAATGGATGGAGTCAATTTTCGAAGAAGTCAAAAAAGATGTAAAAACACATCACCTTAAAGAAGATCACCTCTTCTTAAAGCAAAATTTCCCCGGAAAAAACCTGCGAGATCTTACTGTCGCTGAAATGGTACCCGTTTATAACAACGTGTTCCAAAATGGTGAAATCGGAGAAAAAGCCGCAGAATTCGTCAGTCACAGATGGATCATGAAACACACAGAAATCTTTGATCAGTTCGTTCAGGAGCTTACACAGATTAATCCTGACTATTCTGCGATTGTCGAGATCAATCCCGGTAAAGCTGACGAGATCATCGGTCGCGCAGTTAAGTCTTTTGGCGCCCCTAAGACCTATATTTTTGCAGTCATGAATTCGGTCGTGTTCCCCACAGAAGCCTATGATAAGCTAAAAAAATTAGCCCATTCCCAGAAAAAAGAATTCGAAACAGCTAACGCCGCTGAAGAAGAAAAAAGGGGAGTCGAGGATCTTAAAAAGCACTATGAAATTCAAATCGCTCGCCTGACAGATAAATACGAGAAAAAACTCTCGGGCATGCAAAAGAAAATGGAAATAGATGTCGCCGCTCTAAAGAAACAGGTAAGCAACCTACAACGCAAGCTTAGTGGGAATTAGAGATGATTAAAAAGCTGTTTCCCTTTGCGATCCAACCCGTAGACGACAATGAAAAATTTATGTTAGAAGCTTTGAAAGAATCGTGGAAGGCTTATCAGAACGATGAAGTTCCTGTAGGCGCTGTCTTAGTCCAAGACGGGAGAATTATTGCTAGGGGTTACAACCAAGTCGAGCTATTAAATGACGCCACAGCACACGCGGAAATGCTATGCATAACCGCTGGAGCTGTGGCTTTAGAAAATTGGCGATTGAATAAAACAGTTCTGTATTGCACCATTGAACCCTGCAGCATGTGTGCAGGAGCAATGTTTCTTTCTCGAATAAATAAATTAGTATGGGGAGCCCCCGACTTGCGGCATGGCGCTAATGGAAGCTGGGTCGATTTGTTTGCGAAAGAACACCCCATCCACCGTGTTGAAGTGGAAAGCGGAGTATTAGCTCAATACGCTAGCGAATTAATGCGACAGTTTTTAAGAGAAAAAAGAGAGGAAAAAAATGGACTTGAAGAAGGACATTGAATTAGATGAGATCTTTGCGTTGATGGACGAAATCGTTCAGGGTCAGCAAAAAAAAGTGTTAAATTGCGCCAAAAGGATTATCCCTCATGTGACCGAGGATGATCTACTTCAGCCAAACGATTTCCCTGCGTTAGAGAATCACCCCTACTTTAGATATGAAGAAGGAGTCCTAGCAGGGATTTTTACAGTTCAGATGGCTTTACAGGCTATTCGATCCATGAAGAACGAAAATTATTAAGATGCTGTTCTAGTTTTCCGTCTAATTCATCCAGCGCCTGCTCGATAAGGCGCTCTTTGTATTCCGGAGTCATTTTTTCTCTTTTATTGATCGCGTGCATCAAGGTTTGTATTTCGATAGATGTCTCGTCGATTTTATCGCACACATCTTGATAAAGGTGATGAAGAACCGACTTTTGGTGCAGTTTTTCCGTGCAGCTAGTAAACCAATTGATTCCCTTTTTCAGTCTTCTCCCTTCGTGAATTTTCCATAGTTCTTTGTAGGCTTTCGAGACCTTTAAACTCACAGATTCTTTAATAGGGCAAAGCGATAATCCAATAAGCGCGGCGATGGCGCCAATCGCTAAACAGCCGGCAATTATCAGGGTTTTCACAGAAATAAGAGATCCAAATAAGATTGACGCCGTCCACGAAAACGATTTCGGATAAATCGCGAGAACCATATAGAAGAATAGCAGCGAAAGAGCGGCGAATATCCCTCGATACGTCCATGTTTTTTTTACGAGTATATTATAGAGAAAGATATTCCCTACTTCGGCCCCTGACTTTGACAAAATTTGTTTAAAGTGGGCTAGTTCAGTCTTAGAGACGTGAGATTTCTCTAAAGTCTTATTAGTTATGTTTGTATCTGTTTTCATAATAGAAGTATATCATATAATTAATTTTATGTCAAATCTGGTGGTTTGATATTGTTTTAACTGTTTGTATGTTTGGTTTTTTTACAGGGAGAATCGCAGGAGGATAATTTGACTGGTAATAGTTATCAAGGATACACTCGGAAGGCAATTTTACCACAGAGGGCACAGAGGAACACAGAGGGGGCAATTGTTTACAGGATTGTTGATAAAAAAAATAATAATTGTGTTTTGTGGAACTAACCTTAAAAAGGTAAATGAGGTGGTTCCGTAATTAAAATGCCCTGGATTTTAGAGCATTTTTGTCGATTTTTGAAGGGCATTTCGCAGGTAATATTGGTTAATATTACCAAGAAATGCCATTCAAAAAGCGACAACAAGGGTCAAAAGACAGGGTATTTTTATTTCGGAATCACCTCAAATAAGTCTTGTCAACGCAATTCATTCCCAAAGAAAGTCTTCGAAGCACAATTTTACGTAACCGTATTATTTAGGAGGGGGGCGCTTCCTAGAGATTTCATTCAAACGGTGACGCTCGCTCCAGGTGAGCGAGTCCTCTCCTCGCTTGGAAATTTTATCCAACATCTCCTCAAGAAACTCCTCATCTTCTAATACAGGTTGTCCTGTGTGAAGATCGATCACTTTCCCTTTGATTTTTTTGGAGGCATCTTCCACAGTTGTCTGACCCTTGGTAAACCAACTTCTCCAATGATGTAATCGGTTTTCAAGATCATTTAAATAGAGAAAAGGGCCCCAAAGTCCTAATACAACTATTCCATAGAAATAGCCCCATAGGATAGCGCCGGGGTAGAGGATAAAGAAGAGCAAGCTTCCTTTTGACAGAGCGATGAGGAAAGTTCCCGCGGCGACAAGCGAAAATAGCCATTTTGTTTTGATCGGAATAAGGAAAAATAGCAGCAACTCATTTTCACTATTCATCAAAGTCCAGACCGTAAAGAGGGCTAAGATGAGGGGGATTAAGCCCATGAGGGTCGTATAGGAACCGGTTGCTAAAATAATCAACGCGGCGAGGGACCCAAAAAAAAGCGTTGTGCCAATAAAAAAGCGAAAAAATGACTGCTCTCCCATGCTAGTGATGAATGCAGTCCCAAACATATATAGAATGTAAAGATAGAACGCTAAATTAAACAAAAATGAAAAGGAAATTCCATCCGTAGGCGTTCCTTCCAGAAATGTCCAGGTGAAGAGCTGCCAGAGATAAAAATTATGCAGCCCACTCAGGGACAAGCCCAGCCAGTCGGGGATAGTCATGACGTGAAAATAGTTACGCAGCCACGGTTCCGTAAGGCCCGAGAATATGCTTAAGCCGGCGATGATGATGATCAGTTGTGTCAATGATTTCAAGGGGCAAGTCCTTTATTTTTACTATACTAAACTTGAATTTTCTCTAGAAAGAAGATTGTTCCATATTTCATAGACTCGATACCTAGAAGGCTGGAGTTGCTATTTTTAGAAGTAATTTCACTCACAATATGATCATTATGGGAGTAATATTTGCCATTTTGATTGGCTTCAATGTAAAACCAATGTCCAAAATTTTGATCTCCTCGATGGATAAAGCATCCGACCACGTGATATTTTTGCTTTCGGAGTGTGACGTTGCCGTCATTATCAATCTCTATTGGGTTAACGACTGTTTTTCCGCTCTGGTTTCTTTTAACCGAAACAATCAAGCGAGTGTTTGAGCGGTCCAAGTGATCTATTTTTCGAAACGGAAGAAAATCTCCATTAGAAATTTCAAAATTTAAAATGTCTGTTGTTTTAATCGCTCGGTTTAAATGAATAGCAGTCTTAGGGTCCAGGTAGTCTTCATTGATATTAGCGTTGACGATCTCGGTAGCGACTTCCCGAATTTCCCCCTTTATTTGATGATGATTGATCGGGATGTATTTTGTTAGGATTAACGGTCTTACTGGAGGGGGAGTGTGATAATTGAGGGCGAATGAGTTCCAGTCCGAAAGCAGGCGATCTAAAAACTCAGCGGGATCCTGATGAGTGTTCATATCGACCCGATTATTTTGTCCCATCACATAGGCGACGTTTCCGATTTTTCTTAATAGGAGGTTTATCAAAAGAGCATCCGTTTTTTTTCCGGTTCTTAGATTGTTAACGGCGATTTTTAAGTAGGGAACTGTCTGGCGAAGATTTTTTAATTCTTCAGGTTCACCTTCATGTTCAGGGGGAAAGTCGAGGTTAAGAAGCGAATCAAAATGATTCGTGGCGGCCATGAGGTTAAGGCTGGCAATAAGCCAGCACGAAATGTGTCCTACGTTGATACATCCCACGGTAATTCTTTCCGGAGGCGGAGGGAGATCGCCTTCAACAAGGGGATAGGTGGGGGTAAGTAGATTGTGATAGGAAAAGTCTTCCGGATAAGGTGTGGGTTTGATGAGTTTGATGAAACACTTCAATGTTAGGTAACAGGTTGAAAAAAGGAGGAGGACGGAGAATGTTAATCCAGCGACCATTTTAGCTTTTTCTGTTGTAAGGTCATAGTTGCCGGTTGGGTCTTTTGAAAGGTTGTCCACAGGCCATTCATTCGAAATAAAATTTAAAATTGGGTTCATAGAATTTGTCATGTGTAAATTTAAAAATTGGTGCCATCTTCTCAGAATTTTTACGTTTACGCAATTGAAAATGATTAAGGCAAGTTTGGTTGTTGTTATTTTTCTCTAACATTCTCAATTTAGCTCTTGATTTTTACACCATCATTCCGCTAAGCTATGGGTTCATCTATGATTTCAAGGTAAATAACATGAAAAAAGACAAACACCCTAAGTATCAAACAATCTTGTTTGTAGATTCCGCTACAGGGAAAAAATTCTTGTGTGGATCAACATTACAGCCTAAAGAAAAAGAGACTTTTGAAGGGAAAGAATACCCGGTTTACCGCTTGGCTATTTCTTCTTTTTCACACCCTCTTTACACTGGTGATAAGAAAGTCGTCGACGCTGAAGGAAGAATTCAGAAGTTCCAAAAACGGTACGGCAGTCGTTAATATCAGAAAATCATGGAAGCAAAAGTTCAAAAACTCCTTTCCCGATTTGCCGAACTGGAATCTATGCTCGGGAATCCCGATGTGTATAGTAACCAGAAGAAATATCGGGAACTGACGCAAGAACATGCTTACATTTCTGATGTAAAACGAGTTTGGGATCAACTCCAAAGCTCACGAAAGCAAATCGTTGAAAACCGAGAAATGCTTTCAGAAGAAAAAGATCTCGAATTCGCCGCCGTTCTCCGAGAAGATCTACAAAGCCTAGAGGCGAATATTCCCCTCTTGGAAGTAGAACTTGTCAAATTACTCGTTCCACCCGATCCCAACGACAGTCGAAATGTGATTATTGAGCTGCGTGCGGGAACCGGGGGGGATGAGGCTGCGATTTTTGTGGGTGATTGCGTGCGGATGTATAAAATGTTCGCCGACAAACACCACTGGAAATACGAGCTTCTTTCCTGTACACCTTCAGATCTTGGAGGCTTCCGGGAATATGTCATGACCCTTTCAGGGCCTAATGTTCATCGTTATATGATCCATGAAGGGGGAACCCATCGCGTCCAGCGCGTTCCGGAAACCGAAGCTCAGGGCCGTGTGCATACTTCCGCTATCACCGTTGCTGTTTTAATGGAACCGGATGAAGATTCTGAAGTTGTTATCGATGAAAAAGACCTACGTGTTGACACCTACCGCTCATCTGGAGCCGGGGGACAGCACGTCAACACCACAGACAGCGCCGTCCGATTGACCCACGTGCCTACCGGTGTGGTTGTTTATTGCCAGGAAGAGAGAAGCCAGCATAAAAACAAAGAAAAAGCGAAGCGTCTTTTGAAGGCAAGAATCGCCGAAGCGGAATTGCAGAGAAAGAACGAAGCGATCGCAAGTACACGCGCAGCTCAAGTAGGATCCGGTGATCGTTCAGAAAGAATCCGCACCTATAACTTCCCCCAAAATCGCGTCACAGACCATCGGATTGACCTGACCCTTTATAATTTAGATCAGGTGATGCAAGGGGACTTAGATAAAATTTCAGAAGCTCTCGTAGCTTATTTCCATCAACAGAAGCTGCAACAACTATGAAGTCGCTTTTGGATGTTCTTAAAGTTACAACCACTTATTTGCAAGACAAGGGATATCCTCAACCTCGCCGGGAAGCTGAAGAGCTTCTTTCCAGAGCTCTTGATATCTCTCGCATGCAACTGTATTTAGAATTTGAGCGTCCTTTGGTCGACGAAGAGCTGGCACTTTGCCGCTCCTATCTACAGCGTCGCCTTGCTCATGAACCCTACGGCTATATTATCGGAAAACATCAGTTTCTTAACTGCGAGCTGCTTGTGAGTCCCGCAGTGCTCATACCACGCCAAGAAACTGAAATTTTAGCCGATAAGATAGTCTCTGAGTTAAAGCATGAAGACCTTAAAGGTCGACGACTTTTAGACCTGTGCTGCGGATCCGGGTGTCTTGGACTTTCAATTAAAAAAGAACTGCCGGAGCTGTCCGTGACCCTAAGCGATATTTCCGCTGAAGCACTCGAAGTCGCTAAAAAAAACGCACAGCTTAATAGTTTAGAAGTCGACTTTGTAAAAGGTGACCTTTTTGAATCTTTGTCCGGACAAAAATTTGATTATATTGTTTGTAATCCTCCCTACATTTCCGAAGAATCCTATAAGGAATTGACGGCTGATGTAAAAAATTATGAACCAAAACTCGCTCTTGTGGGTGGAATTAAGGGGACCGAAATTTATGAAAAGATCGCGAGCCAACTTCCCGTTGTTTTGAGTCCCGGAGGAAAAGTTTGGTTTGAGATCGGTTTTGACCAAGGTTTAACCGTTCCGGCTTTGTTTGATCTGCCCTGTTGGAAAAAAAAGAATCTTTCCAACGATTGGGCCGGTCACAATCGTTTCTTTTTCCTTGAGTTTGAATGAATTTTTCATTACAATCTTGCAATAACTACAATGAGATTTGCTGAATGTTAGGTGTATTAACAGACAAAATGAGAGAAACTTTCTCTAAGCTAATGCGCGAGAAAAAACTCACAGAAGAGAATATCTCCGACGCTGTCAGTGAGGTGCGACTCGCCTTGCTCGAAGCCGATGTCAATTATGCCGTTGCAAAAGCATTTGTCAAACGTGTTAAAGAGCGAACTCTTGGCGATAAAGTCATCGGATCGGTCTCCGCCGGACAGCAATTTATCAAACTCGTTCACGACGAATTAGTCCAGTTAATGGGTGGAGGAGAATCCACTCTTAACCTCACATCAAAACCTTCGATTATCCTGATGTGCGGCCTTCAAGGATCCGGGAAAACCACTCACACCGCAAAATTGGCTCGCTACCTACGAAAGAAAAATCTAAGCGTAAACCCACTGGTCGCCGCTTGTGATCTGCAAAGACCCGCCGCAGTAGAACAGCTGAAAACACTTGCTGCCACTGCCGGAGCCACATTTTTTTCTATACCTAATGAAAGCGACCCGCTTAAAGTTGCTCGCGCAGCTCTGGAATTCGCACGCGCTAATAACCATGACGTTCTAATTGTCGATACCGCCGGAAGACTCCAGATTGATGCCGAACTTATGGAACAACTTAGCCAAATTAAACGAGCGCTTAACCCCAATGAAGTGATATTCGTCGCCAACGCTACCACAGGCCAAGATGCCGTGAACGTTGCTGCCGAATTCAATACAAAAATCGGGGTGACCGGATCCATCTTAACGATGTTAGACGGAAATACCCGCGGGGGCGCGGCGATCTCTATCCGCGAAGTCACTGGGAAACCATTGCTCTTCGAAGGGGTCGGCGAAAAAATTGATGATATGCAACTGTTCAACCCTCAGTCCATGGCTGACCGAATCCTAGGGATGGGGGACACCATTAACTTGGTGAAAAGAGCACAGGAACATATCTCGGAAGAGGATGCGAAAAGTCTTGAACAAAAAATGCGCACCGCATCCTTTACCTACGAAGACTTCCTTAGCCAAATCCAAATGGTTAAGAAAATGGGCTCTCTCAAAGGCCTCTTGGGAATGCTCCCGGGAATGAGCCAAATGAAAGATTTACCCCTGAATGAAAAAGATTTTTTTAAAACGGAAGCAATCATCCATTCCATGACGAAGGGTGAACGCTCCGAGCGTTGCGAATTGACCCCTCCACGCCGTAAAAGGCTCGCAGCAGGGAGTGGAACGTCAATCGAGGATGTCAACAAATTGGTGAAATCCTTTAAGCACGCAAAACAGTTTTTTAAAAATATGCCAAATATGAAACAACTCCAAAAGATGATGGGAGGATCCCTATGGCGTTAAAGATTAGACTGCGGCAGCAAGGTCGCACGAACCGTATAACATACCGTTTAGTCGTCGCTGATGCACGCTCTCCACGAGATGGCAAATACATCGAGATGCTAGGCTGGTATAACCCGCACGAAACAACACCGGAACAAAGTCTGTTTATTAAGACAGATCGCGTTCAACACTGGCTAAGCCAAGGCGCTATCTTAACAGAAACTCTTGAGTCGCTAGTTAAACAAGCCGCACCAAGCCTTATCACACAGGAAACTGTCAAAGAAGTTGAACGTCGTGAGAAAACTCGTCTAAAACGACGAGCACGCGCTAAGAAAAAGGCTGCGTAAGCTAGGGATGACCTTGAAACAACCGCTGCGGATTGATCTGCTATCGCTTTTCCCTGAATATTTTCAGGGACCTTTTGACTGCAGTATCATCCGTCAGGCGATAAATAATATGCTGCTTGAAATCAAAATGACGAATATTCGTGATTTTGCCGACAATAGGCATAATAAAGTGGATGACCGCCCCTTCGGCGGAGGCCCGGGAATGGTTATGATGCCCGGACCTGTCTGCAGAGCGATCGATTCGGTCGCTACAGACAATTCCCATGTGATTTATATGTCCCCTCAGGGGTCTCTTCTTAATGCGAAAAAGTGTCGAGAATTGGCCGCTAAGGAACATCTCGTCATTCTCTGCGGACACTACGAAGGGATTGACGAACGAGCTTTAAGCCATGTTGATGAAGAAATTAGCATCGGCGATTATGTGCTGACAAATGGGTGCCTTGCCGCGATTGTCCTCATCGATAGCGTGAGCAGGTTTGTCCCAGGTGTCCTAGGACATGAACTGGCTGCGGATGAAGATTCTTTCGAGAATCATTTACTCGATCATCCCCACTATACCCAGCCGGTAGTCTTTGAAGGTATAGAGGTGCCCGCTGTCCTAAGAAGCGGAAACCATAAAAAAATTCGGGAGTGGAGACTCTCTAAAGCAGTAGAAAAAACCAGGGCTGTGCGACCCGATTTATTATCGAACACACCCAGTGATCAGGAGTAACACCATGAGTAAAGCAGCTATCATTCAGAAGCTTGAAAAAGAACAACTGAAGAAAAATCCAGGAAGATTCGCTGTCGGCGATACCGTAAAAATTCATACCAGAATTATCGACGGCGACAAAGAAAGAATTCAGGTCTTTACAGGCACTGTGATTGCGCGTAAAGGAACCGGACTGTCGGAAACTTTTTCCGTACACCGCGTTGCCTACGGGGAAGGAATGGAACGGGTATTTATGCTTCATAGCCCCCGGATTGCCAAAATCGAAGTGATCAAAGAGGGCGATGTTTGCCGCGCGAAGTTGTACTACCTACGCGGAACATCCGGTAAGAAATCTAAAGTCAAAGGATTGAAAGGAGGAGCAAAAAGCCGTCTTCTATCAGTCTCTGAAGATGAAGCCCCAGAATCAGACACTATTATTGACGAAACTGTTGTTTCTACAGAAAGCTAGTCTGTGAATCCATTTGAACATGAACGCCTGCTCGCGATGACAAGTTACGAGCAGGCGGCCTATTCTAAGGGACATCGAATGATCGCGGGAATTGACGAGGCTGGCCGAGGCCCCCTCGCAGGACCTGTCGTCGCCGCTGCCTGTATCCTCCCACCCAATTTGCTTATCCCCGGAATCAATGACAGCAAAAAATTAACCCCTAAAAAACGGGGAGAGCTGTTTCTGCTTCTTATCAAAAATCCGTTAGTGCACTACGGTGTCGGTATTGTGGATGAACGGATCATCGACGAAATTAATATCCTAGAAGCCACCAAACTAGCCATGCTCCAAGCTGTGAATAATCTGGAAATTACCCCGGACTACCTCTTAGTTGACGGGTTAAAACTTCCTCACCCTACAATACCCGGCGAAAAAATCATCAAGGGAGATACCCTCTCCCAATCAATCGCTGCCGCATCCATTATCGCTAAGGAAACTCGAGATCGTATCATGTTGGAACTTCACAAAAAGTATCCGGAATATGGTTTCGATAGGCATTCCGGCTACGGCACGGAAATGCACAGGGAGGCAATCAGCAGGATTGGGCCTTGTGAGATTCACAGGAGAACCTTTGAGCCGATCAAATCCTATTTGATGAAGAGTGTTTTTACAAGCTGCCACGGTTGATTTTTTTGCCGCAGATAAAAACTTGCAAACCACTAAAAAAAAATCTATAATGCCCTCAAAAAATTGAGGTTTTAAAATGATTACTCTTGAATCGGCCCTGAATGCTTGTAAGACACACGAAGACCTTTTTCGGATATTTCGGAATGACGTCACCCTTAAGATTGACGCTAATTGGGGAACCGATAGAATAAAAATTCAAGGGTATATCGATTACATTTCTACTGATTTTCTGGCGGAGCGAATTTTGGATATTTTTTGGCAATATGCTCCTAGGTGTCAAGGTGATCAACGTGATGAACTTGCAAATACCGTAGAAGATAAAGTTTTTATTCCCTTAAAGTGTCGCTTACGGAGTCTAGACAGGAGTGGTCGTTGCATGTCACCTGCTTTCCTTTATAAAATACGTAACGCAGCCAGGGCGTTTTATACTCCTTCAGATACTAGATTAACGGGGGGATATGCTGTCCTTAAACATAGCATGTGCACAATGGCCATTCGAGATAGGTATTTCTAAAAATGATTGAAAAATTTCTGCAACAACCATTCGCTCACCTCAGAAGGCAACCCATATCCTTTGTTGGAGAATGGAAAGATCCGATGCAAGAAACCCAGCTGACTCTCGGCGAACCCGTCCATGTCATTGAAGAAAATAATGGGTGGTCCCGTGTCCAGCTTCCCCAACAACTTAAGTATGACACTTCTTCGGGACAATGGATTGGTTATCCCGGCTGGATAGAAAGCCATATGCTTGGGGATGTTAACCCGGCTCCGATTCCGCAAAACAGCAATTTCGATAGAAAAAAGTTGATGGATGACGCAAGAAAATTTCTCGATACACCTTATTTGTGGGGAGGGTCTACTCCCTATGACACCGCAAATCCCAAAATAACCGGAGTGGATTGCTCAGGACTTGTTTATCGGTTGCACAAAATGCAAGGAGTTTTCCTTCCCCGGGATGCCCATGACCAATGGTTGAAATCAACCCCGATCGCAGGGGGGGAACTAGAGGCCGGCGACTTGATTTTTATAGAGTTAAAGGAATCGCCGGGTCGAATGGATCATGTGATGTTATTCGCCGGGAACGGACAAATTATCGAGGCTGTCATTCGACCGGGAGTGATTAGAGAAATTAAATTTGAAGAACGGATCGGGATTCCTCAGAATAATTGCCGAAATTGTTCATTTGAGACAGATAAGGCGATATTTTACTTCGGAAAAATAGCGATATAACATAAAATATTGTCATTATCTTACGGGACACAAATTCATCTTATGCTTAAAAGTATGACGGCTTTTGCCCATGCCACGCTTGACTTTTCTTTTGGAAAATTGTCCTTGGATCTTCAGACGGTTAACAACCGTTACATGGATATCAAGATGTTTCTTCCTAGAGAATTTTTCCGATTAGAGGTTGAGATTCGCCGCGCCCTCGCAAAGTTAATCAAACGAGGACAGGTCACAGCAAGATGGACTATTCATTACCACACTGCACCCCCAATCTCACTGCAGCCTAACCTCACATTGGTCAGCCAACTTAAAGAAGCCTACCAACTCATCGCCCAAGAAGTAGGGGCTCCCTATGACTCTTCACTTCTTCTTAAAGGATTAACTCCCGATTCTCCTGTGTTTGACTATGCGGAAAGAGAAGAAGTCAATTGGAAAGAATATGAACAGGCATTTTTAAATGTCCTGAACCAAGCTGTCGATGCGTTAAATCGGATGAAGGAGATAGAAGGCACTCATCTCGCTGAAGATATCTCCGGACGACTTCAAATACTGTTGAAATTAGTTGATCAGGTCGAAAAAGAGTCTCCGAAATCAGTGGAAAAATACCGCGTTAAACTCACCGAAAAAGTGGAAGAGTACTTTAAGGGGACTTCTGACGAAAAGGAGCGGATCTCCAAAGAAATCGCCCTCTTTGCCGATAAAGTCGACATCACTGAAGAAACCGTTCGATTCCGCTCCCACTGCCAACAGTTTTTAGAGCTTTTAACTAAAGGAAATCATGTAGGGAAAACCCTCGATTTTCTTGTTCAGGAATTAATGAGGGAAAGTAATACCATCGGTTCCAAGGCTCAAGACGCAGCGATTGTTCAGCACGTTGTACAAATGAAAACTGAAATCGAAAGAATTCGGGAGCAGATTCAAAATGTCGAATAATCCCGAGTTGCTGCCCTGCTACCCCAAAGGACAATTGTTTATTGTAAGCGCTCCCTCAGGCACGGGGAAAAGCACTCTTATCCATAAACTCGTCGAAGACTTTACGAGGATCGTCTCCAATATTTCCTATACCACACGACCTCTCAGAATTAACGAACACC
>CAZENM010000077.1:0-13238 GCA_964513575.1 uncultured bacterium
TTGGGTTAGAAGATCCATAAAAATTTTGAGATTTCAATAAATCTGAACCATTATATCAGTTTTTCTAATGACGGAATAAAATCACTTTCTCGTTGTCATTTTTGTAAACATATCAGAGAAACCTTCATCAGTGAAAGCAATGAAAGCGGAGACCTGGGTAAAGGGAGTTATACACCCAGAGCCCCGTAAAGGCGACTGCAGAAATAGCAATATTTTTTTAAACTCCACCTGAATTAGCGAAAAATTTTCAAGAAAATTTGTGTTCTGCAATTGCCTCCGAAGGGCGGCATAAATCCTTAAGTTGACATCATTGAGGCAAGCCTACGTGATACTGGTATAATTGGTATAAATATTTATTTAGAGCCTCTTGGAGTGTTTCCGAAGTTCTTTGCATATTTTCAATTAAAGATTCTACAACAGTTTTGACGTTCTCGCGATTCTTCCAATCCCAATCGGCGACATTTATTTGTGCTGTCAATTTGTTCAACACATCTTTCCTTGTAGAAGAAAGGCCCCTACCACCCAATTCCATTTTAACCGAATCTTGAAATTGAGCTTTTAGAACCTCTAGAGTCTTGAGTAATAATTCAGGGTCTTTCTTTGTTTCAAGTGAAGAAGCAACCTGTGAAGAAGCAACCTGGCGTTCGTTAGTTTGTGAATCAATCCAATCCGCATCATCATCATCATCCTTATCAGAAACATCATCAGGGGCATTGGCTTGGGCTAGTTCGATTAGAACGCTTCCTGCCAAAAAAGAAGAAGATGTTTGATTATTTTTTACCAGCTCTTGCGTCTGCTGATTTTGTTCTTGTTTAACCTGTTCTTGCGTCTGCTGATTTTGTTCTTGCGTCTGCTGATTTTGTTCTTGCGTCTGCTGATTTTGTTCTTTTTTGTCCTGAATTGCTGCAATAGCAAGCTTAAGAGTATCCCAGTGCGAGGATGAAGACTGCGACTGAACAGGTGAAAGCGTCCTTTCACTTGGACTTTTTAAGTTGCTTCTCTGCTTTATAATTTGCGAAAGATCGAGTGCTGCTGATGCTGGAGTTGAAGAGGGAGCTGTACTATTTGTTAGCTTTTGTGGAGCAGAATTACTTCTAGGCAAAACAATAAGTCCTGCTGGTGGCGGCAGTGGTGGTAGAGGAATGTTAAAAAGGGGCGTTTTTCTCTGTTGTTCTATTTGATCCTGATTAGCATCGAGTGCTGATGCTGGAGTTGAAGAGGAAGCTGTACTACTTGTTGGCTCTTGTGGTGCTAATTGTGGAGCAGAATTATTTTTAGGCAAAACAGAAGGTGGTGGTGGAGGAATGTTAGAAAGGGGCGTATTTCTCTGTTGCTCTATTTGATCCTGATTTGCAAGCACATGATTTTTTTTATTATATCTTTTGCATTTTTCCGTCGCATGTTTATGGGGCTCATTAACAAGTCTTTTGATATCTCTAAAAAAATTAAACACTGTCGAAAATGCTGTATATGGTAGTATTACTACTTCCTTTGTTAAATCGATGCCAATCATTTTCACTCCGGCACGGAAGCTATATTTTTCTCTTTTCCTGACCCCCAAAATATTGCCGATTCCCCTAATCACCAGCTCAGCAATTGTCATAATGCGTGTCACAACCTTTATCAACGCTGATGTTGCCGCGATAAGTGGTGAGCAGATACGAATCCAATACACCTTCTTTCCAAGGGTTTCGCACGCAGTGGCATTAACTACACGTTTAAATAACTTAGATTGTAGGTTATCTCCTAAAACTCTTGACAGCGGCCTTTTATAATCGCTGTGCGTTAAATTGGATAAAGGGGCAATCATATAAATTTCTCCATGTTTTACAAAATAATACGATTGATTCTAAGAGTGTTAAACATGAAAGTCGAATTCAATATTCTTATATTTCGCATCAGTTTTTTTAATAGATACGTATTGGCATTGGAGGTCACAGAGGTTACAAAAAAATTAACAAAAATAAATCAATATGGTATATTACTTTCATGAACCCCTCAATTAATCTTACGCATTTAAAATTTTTCTGTGATGCTGTCATTTACGAAAGCCTTTCTGAAGCAGCGAAAATCAATTTTATTAGCCAATCAGCTGTAAGCCAAGCGATTAATAAATTAGAAATTTCCTTTGGAGTACAGCTTTTATCCCATGATCGTAGAAAACTACACGTCACCGACGAGGGAAAAATTGTCTTTGATCAGGCTAAAACCATATTTAAAGCTGTTCAAGAGACGTATAACCAAGTCAACTTCACCAAAGACCAACTTGTTGGGAATGTGAATTTTATTACTTCAAAAAGCCTAGGCTCGTATTTTGTTGCCCCTTTGTATCTTTCGATTAAACGAAAACTACCAATGATCAATTTTAGTTTTAAATTAGGTAGTTTGAATTTGATGCGGGTTACTTTAAAAAGAGAAGAAGCCGAGTTTGCTATTGTTGTTTATGACCCTCGACATTTCGATCAATTTGAAAAACGCACTCTTAAAAAGGGGTTATTTCGTTTATATCAATCACCTGAAAGCGACCATTCTCTCATTGAACAGGGTGTCTTTGTCTATCATTCAGATTCTTTATTTGTCCCGCAGTTAAAAACTTTTTTAGAAGCTCAAGGCCACCCTAATCCCATCCGAGAACACCTACCAGGTTTCGGGTTAATTTCCAGTTTTGCAGAATTGAATATCGGGGTGGGTTTTTTGCCCGATTATCTTGTTCCCAAAAACCGTAACACTGACATAGTCCCCCACCCCATAGAACTCCCCTCATTTGAGTATGAAATCTGTGCCATTTATAACAAGGGTACAAAGCTCTCCAGAGCTGCTGAATCACTTCTTAAACAATTTATGCATGAGTGATGACAATGGGGCTGTTTTCAAAATTATTTATTGTCAGCCGCGCCCTCTCAAGCCCCTTAGAAATATTATTTACCTTGCTAGTGTTCATCCTAAGCAAAAATCTTGGGTTGACCGCGTTTCAATTGACCCTCATCACGTGCAGCAAACCGATCAGCTCCTTCTTCGCCTTCTATGTAAGTTCAGTAATTTTTGATAATCCTCACCGGATCCGTTTGTATCTTGTCATTAACACCATCATTGGCTCATTGCCGTGCTTCTTTTATCCATTTGTCGATAATACTTGGTTCTATATTGCCTCTTATTTTATTTTTATGATCACCATGAGAGCCACATCTCCGGCCTGGATCGAAGTCTTGAAAAGCAATACAGAAGGCTCCGACCTTAGTAAAACCATTGCCTTTGGCAACTCGATCACTTACATCGTCACCATCGTATTTGCTCCGATTGTCTGCTACTTCATGGACCTGGACGTGAACGTATGGCGTTACATTTTCCTCGGTTTTGCCCTGGTAAAATTGATGAACATATTTCTCGTTTTTTATATCAATTCTGAACTGAAAATTCAAATCGTGAAACCGTTTTTGGATCCTCTGAAAAATGGCTGGGGGCTACTCAAAGACAACCGAGCCTTTGCTCATTACCTCGCCTTGTATTTTCTGGGAGGAGTTGCTATTGTCGGATCGCAGGCGATGCTTCCAATCTATTTCAAAGAAACTTTAAACCTCTCCTATTCGCAGCTGGGAATCGCCTTCAGCTTTTGCAAAGGGGCTTCTTTCGTTTTAACATCTCCGTATTGGTTGAAACTTTCCAACCGTCTGTCACTATATCATCTAAATGCCATTGCAAACCTGTTTTCTTGTCTTTATTTTGTCTGTACTATGGCTGCCAGCGGAGACATCACCTGGCTCTACGTGGCCTATCTTTTCTATGGGACAATGCTGTCAGGGTGCGAATTAAGTGCGAACTTATGCGGACCATTTTTTTCGGGCTCGAAAGATAGCACCATTTACTCTAGTCTTATTCTTGCAATCAGCGGAATTCGCGGGTCGATTTGCCCCCTCCTTGGTGGGCTTCTTTTTGCCAATACCGGTGCTACGACTGTTTTTATCACCTGCACTTCAATTTCCTTTATGGGGATCATTTATGGACATTGGGCAAGTCGCCGTTATGAAATCCCTTATTCACAACATATAGAAATAATAAAGGCTACATGATTCAAGATGTTCCTTATGCCACATCTAGTTCTTGGTCTGAGCAAGATTTAGAAGGGAGAAAGCCAAGAAATAAAAACATTCAAGGCTTTATGCTTGAAGGTTATGTTAGATCCCTTTTGGATTATTCAGAAATGAGTCGCGAAGCTACTTGGCGTTTAGAAACGCTTTGTTCTTTCGGCACCTGCGACAAGCCAGAAATGTTCTCAAAAAAATCTTGGCATATAAAAAAAATTATCGATCACAATATCCCGAGCTACGCATTATTAATAAGTATCCTTTTAAAACCGAATAAATGCAGGGATAAAATCCATCTTCCCTCCAGTATTAGAACACTCTATTTTCACATTTTGCTTGGCCGCACGATGCTACTCGGGGATATTTGCCGAGAAAAAGATATTCACTACGAGCTCTATCATTATAACCACATTGTAGCCAGCACCGTCGACGGGATCTTTGAAGTTCATAACCCTGAACTTTTCAATCATTGCCTCTCAATAGACCATTTCGATCTTGATACTTTGAAACTTACCGAATGGATGATCGACGAGGTGATCGGTTTTGAACTTGTCCCGCGCCATAGACGGTGTGAATTGATGAAGTGGGTAGGTGAAAACATGCAAGACATCCTGCTTTATCAACTGAATGCGTATGGCAATCTTGAACGATGGAGAAAAATAAATCAAGAGGAGTTATCTCAGGATAGTATCAAAGACTTGTCTCTAGCCACTGCAGCTTTTTTAGCAATCTTTAAAAAACAAGAAATAGCAGTACGACCTGATAATCGGGGGGCTCAGTATCATGTTAAATTCTCCACTCCCAAACATCGTCAAGTGTATAATTATCGTGATGGTAAAATTTCACTTCAGGAACTCAATCCACAACCTCACGAAGTAGATGAAATTCTAACGATCAATAAAGTGATAAGTTTGACCACGGCTCAACAAAATTATGTAGGCTTTACAAGGGTGACTTTTGATCCCAAAAGAAACCTAGCGTTACTAGCATGGTTGATTACTCTTGCTCCAACAAAAAAGACCTATGAGATCTACCTGAGAACGCTTCATCCGGGGAAAATGAGGGATCGGTCTCATTGGATGGATCCAAAGAATTGGGAGACCGAACGAGCTGCACAACGTGCGCGATTCCTTGTTAACGAAGAATTTTTAGCTAGAACCTTTTTCCAAAGGTTACCGGCCATTACAGGGGTGCGAGGCAACTCCACTGCAGGAAAATCGACCGCTATAGGTAATGCGGCGGGAATTTTAAGTGTGGATCACATTAATCAAAGACTCAAACATCTTCCCTCAGGCAATAAAGCTATCGTATTCCAGCATCAGCAATATCTTGAAGGGGATGATTTTTTTGCTCTTGTTCGTGAAGCTGTAATTCGACATAGAAGCTGCTACACTCTTGATTCACGGCTCCTAGAGGCTAGTAAGGTTTTGGAGCATATCATTGAACCGGCGGAAAAAAAACGCGTTCCAGTTCACATCTGTGACATCGAACGTTCTTCATTATTACACTTTGTCCTAAGAATGCTCACCCGAGAGACTTTAGGGAAGGAGCCTTTTCAAGAGCTTCCGATTATTATCGATGGGTATAAGAAATCCATATCACACCGAAAAGAGGTCATTAAATTAGTTCTAGAGCGGGATTGCGTTCTAACCTACGAATTATGCTTAGACGGTGAAGTGATTGCTGAAAAGAAATTTGATGAAAATAACAAACCATTCTTGGACATTAAGCCGGGAGCTGAGGAGAAGTTTCAGTCGTGTATAGAACTTCCAGCTGACGCCGATGAACTTTTCAAAAAAGAGGCCTCTCAAGTGATCACCGTAGAACTTTTGGAACGCGCTGTTCAGGATAAGATTATTTATGAACATCAAGTCCCGTTGTTGATGGAATGGTTAAATCATCCCGCAGCTCTTGCTCTCAAGCGCAAAAGCCTTGGGAAAGGACCGAAGAAAGGATTGGGGTCAGACTTGACCCTGCTTTCTTTTTTTTAGACAAAAAACTGTCATACTGTCAGGCCTGACGCCTTTTCCTTTTTCGTCCGTGCCCTAACATTCAAAAAATAGTTGAGCTTTCGTTTTTTTTGTAAATTTGTTAGTGTTGTTTTCAAACATACACTGAGAGTGGTTCAACAAAAGGATTCTATATGTTTATAGATAATAGTTCCAACATAGTCCCCACAAAAATGGATTATGAATCTAAGATTCGTTTTAGACATCATTTGAATGAGAAAAAAGAAAATTCAATGTGGTTGTGTAAAATCTTCGATCACCAGAGCATAAGCCCGTCGCAACCATTTGTTAGCTATCCTTATCGCTGGGATGTCAAAAAATCTCGCGTAGTGATTAGAAAATTGACTCCTATCACAGAATTTAAAATAAACTATGGGCAACTTGAAAATCGATCTGAACCAGTTTATGTTATAAATATTCCCCTTCACAATCCTGAAGAAACTAAAATAACTGAAATCATTCAGAAAATTGAGGATTCTTCGTTCGGTTATAGTGCGAGTGAATCTTTTCAAAAAATAGGAGCGCGGGTTGCTGTTGTAATAGGTTTAAATAATTGCGAATCGTACGATCCTGATAAAGCGCGACTTTTTGAAAGTAAGGTTGAACGTTTGAGAGATGTATCGCGTTTATATAATTTGTCGAGACATGTATCTCTGGTCATTACACCCTTCTTATGGGGGCATCATTGGGTCCCTAATATTGTTTCGAGGTCAATACATTCCCACTATAAATGTTATTTGCTCGCAAATAGCTATTTTAGACACCTTAACGGCGAACAACACAGTTTATTGATTTCCGATCTGTTTAATAACGATGGCGCACCGCTGGAGAAATGTATTCCATATCAAGAAATTCGTGACACGATTCTCCATTCCACCGCTACAAATACATTTTTAAAATATCATAATTCTAATTATAAATATGTATTATCTTTAGATGGAGATTTTATATCTCTTAAAAATTCGAATGATTCTGAAGGGATTTTAGGCGTGTATGACAAAGCGATCGGGAATTATCTAAAAAACAACGGAGTTCTTCCGGATGTTATCTCTTCAGGTTATGAAGCTCCTACTTCGGAAACTAACCAATTTCTTCAATTTGGAATTAAACTAGATCGGTCGATTCGTTCTTCGATCCCAGGAAAATTTGTCTATATGCCCGAACCTAATATGGCGTTTCGCGTCGATATCAATACTCTTAACAAATTATCTTGGAAAGGCGGTACGACGATGGATACCGAATCACGCCGATTAATTGCAAAAGGTGTAAATAAAGGTATTTGGAATTCCGATCGTTTAATTTTCATTTCGAATGGTGCCGTACAGACAGCCTTGGATCAGGATTGGAGATCTAATTCAGTCATGAAGTACCAAAAATTTACACAAAGCGATGTTTATACATCATCATTTCAAAAAACATTGAGGGCGATTAAACAAAGTTACACAAACCCACAAATTTGGGCAACAAATGTGTATGAAGGGCTTAGAATAAAAATAGCTAATTATATGCAGAACGCGATTGCTCCAATAAAAGCGATTAGAGACTTATTCGATCCAATTGCCTCATTGCATAATCGATTTTATGTTTCCCAGGTAAATAAGAAAAACTTGCACGAATTGTGGGGGCTTTATAATGATTACGTAGAAGTATTGGAATATCATGTGTGGGAAGATGATATTGGGATAGGTGTTGATAATGAATTTATTTATTGGACATGTGATCTAGATAAAGAAGCATGGAATATATTTCTTCGAAAGCAATTAAATATATTGTGGGCTGAGCGAGATAAATTACTCAAAAATTATTCACAAGGTCAAGTTGATGAAATCGTACAAGCTGCGATTGCTACTGGTCAAGCAATTAAAGAATTCATTTAAAAATTAATCGGAATCGGGCCGGATGACTGCGGCACTCCGCTTCGGGAGTCCAGATGTTCGCTTATTCTATTCCCAGGGTTGCAACCGATGGTTTCACCTTGAGCTAATCTTAGCAATCCCTTTTCAGTGGTTTTATGAGATGTTCGAGGGGAAAGTTATCCGAATCGGTTCGAAACAAGAGTGTTATATTTGGCAGAATGAGAGTCGACGATTATAAGCAGATACGTTTAGAGCAAATCTGCTTAAGAATTCATGTTGGCCTTGCGGGCCTCTGGGGTTGTTTGGGTATAAGGGGGGACGAAGTCCCCCCAATGGGGCGAGCAGGACTTGAACCTGCGACCAACGGATTATGAGGGAGGGTTATGCTCCTTGTTGAAAAACAAGTGTGAGATTGTTTTGCTCAATAAGATCTTTGACGGTTAAATTATCTGCATTTAGAATGTCTAATTTAGCTCCTCTATTCATTAAAAATTTAGCATTTTCAATTTTTTTATATAACAAAGCTATATGTAAGGCTGTGTTTTTCTTAGAAATATTAGTGTCTTGTGAATTGATGTCGATATTAGATGACAATAGAATCGATAGATCTTGGGTTGTGCCACACATTGCTGCGCGTCTTAAAGCTTGTTCTCTAATTGCTTTATCATGTTTTTTATTAGGGTCTAGTTTAAATTTTTCTATTGTCACAGTCAAATAAGCGTCTTGATCTGATTTATTATTCTGTTTATTTAATTTTTCTGATAGAAATTTTGCGTTCGAATTTATTGTTTCTGCATTATCTGCGGCTAATTGGGAAAATTCTCTAATTCCAGTGATATATTCGATATTGTATTTCTTACAGTATTCTAAAAGAGGTTCGCAAGAAGAATGGACATCACAGGTAAAATTCAAGAGAGGATCAATAATTACAGCATTTTTCTTCTGTTGACTTAAAAATTGTTTTAACGGGATATAATGATCTTTTGAGGGTATTGTACAGGGGGCGTTACCTCGACCAATAAATAATTCATCTTTTGCAACAGCTCCACCAACAAGCCCAAAACAGTGATTCGAGTGAATCATGTCGTTTACATTGACAGTGAAAATTATACTAAAATTTGCTTTTTTAAAGCGCAAAAAATACTCTAGCGCAACCCTTTGCGTTAATTCTTGACAAGCCCCTACTTTTAATAACGTTAATACTACACTTGTCGTCATACCTGGGGCTGGAATTGTTTTTGGAAGGATAGTTGGGATGATCTCGCGTAATGCCTGTAACTTTAAATAGAACTTTTTTTGTTCGGCGCTAGGTGTGTTTTCCGGTGTTAGTATGGATTCTGACTCCAAAGATTTTAATAATTGTGTTGTTTGTTCAAGATAATTCATATTATAATCCATCGTTAATGTTAAAGTAACATTATAAATAACATTCCATTTTTTTTACAATCTAATTTTGACATGAGGAATTCCGCGTAGATCGAGACAGATTCCAGAATCGTAGCTCGGGGGCAGGTCTGACCCCGATTATTTAACTCCTTTAAATCTTTTTAATATAATTCTTTTGGAATACTCCTGAACCAAAGTCGATGGAGTGCACGTTTGTCAATTCTCTTCTTTGTAAAGCATCGTTCACAGTCTTCAACGGAATTCCCTTTTTAAGAACAGTAGGGAATTCTGTCACGATAAATTCATCGATCCTTCCTTGAGCGTAGAAGGCATCAATTAGCTCTGCCCCTCCGACTAGCCACAATTTTTTTATATTTTGCTTCTCCAGTCCACGTATAAAACCTGTGATATCATCTCGCACAAATTCAATATCTTTGTTCTCAGATTCCAATGGATTTCTGGTAAAGATGTAGGAAAGTTTACCTGGATAGGGCCAGTCACCAAACCCTAATATCTGCTCATAAGTTTTTCTCCCAATTGCAAGCGCACCGACTGAATCGTAAAATTCATGATACCCATAATCCTTTCCGCCTGTTTCCTCTGTAGTTTGCGGCAACCAATCAACGCTCCCATTTTCATCTGCAATGTAACCGTCTTTGCTTGTCGCAATATAAAGTACGATTTTTGTCATCTCGGACACCTATTTATGTTTGAGCTCATGTTTGGGGTCAGGCCTGACCCCTTTATTGAGGTTGAAAGTCATCGGTGATAGTTATAAGAGCATCGGTCATTCCTGGCGTCTGGGGTGTATGTTTTTCTCCTTCTATAAGCTTTAGACTGACTTTTCCTCCAATGCTAGTAATTTTGTCTTCAAGTAACATTGCGACCTCCTTCGGACAGACCGTATCCTGTACCCCCTGTACCATGTAGACAGGGATCTCTTTGATTTTTTCAAGACGAGCTAGGTCGAGAAGATCCAATTCATTAGGCAGACTTCTAAAAAACAGGATTTCAAAGATTGCATGTGCACGTATGCTAGGATTAACCTCTTCTGCTGAAAGTGGGAGTTTTAACATTTGAGCAAGCTTGTCGGGGGAAGGATTGTCGACATACTCCTCAAATTCACTCCATAAGTGCATTGCCTTAAAATCGTTTCTGACAAGAACAAGTTCATAAAAGGCATCTAAGATCCCTTGCGGTGTCCTTTCAACAAAGATGTTATTCTCTTCAACATATTCATACATAGATTGAAGGCTTTTAGGATCCCATTTATCACCAAGTTCTTTAGTTAATGCTTCTGCAGAGTAGAACCTATCATTTTCTCTGTGTGAGGCGAGGAAGATTCCTCTTAGAACAAGTCCATGCGTGTGTTCAGGATATTCCTGACCATAATACAGAGATAGTGTAGTTCCCCATGATCCACCAAATATCAACCATCGATCGATGTTAAGGTGTTTTCTTAGTGCTTCCATATCGGATGCAAAGGTCTGAATATTGATCGTGGAATAAGCTTCGGCCTGTATTGAAGAAGTCGCAGGAGACGGATCGGATCGCCCGCTTCCACGTTGATCAAAGGCGATAATTCGGTATTTATCAGGATCAAACCAGCAGAGATCGCTATCATAAAATTTACCCCCGGGACCCCCATGAATAAATACTACAGGAAGTCCATCTGGATTACCGGTTTCTACGTAAGCGATACGCCAACCGGGCTCAACCTCAAGAAAAGAAGTGAAGTAAGTGATAGCAGGATATTTAGTTCTTAGTGATAAACAAGAGCTTACACTGGTGTTAGAATTGACCGATACACCAATGGGACTCCCCAAAGTACTGAGCAGCGGATTTGTGACTAAGCAGGCCATATAATTCCTCCTATTACCTTGAGGGATGTTTTTCTTCCATAAATTCAGATCCAAAACAAGAAGGAATATAGAAGAAAGAGGGATAAGTCAATGAAAAAAACAAAAAGGGTCGCAAAAAGGGTCAGGGCTGACAGTATGACAGTTCAGTTTGATTTTTTGATCCTGATGATAAACATCCGTAGACAACTGAGCACAAACTTTGTCTGCTTCAATACCGAATTAGTCATTCCACAATTCTTCTAGAGCATTTTTGTAATGTTGGAGTTTAACTTCATCCTTTTGACTATTTCGCAAAAGCTCTTTCATTTTTGTAAGAATCTTTTCCGAGTCCTCAGAAGATAATACTTCGTGGCGAATCATCCTTAGGGGAGAAAAGGGATTCAATGTTGTCTTATTATCCATGACAAGGCGCAACTGTAAATCCCATGAGTTTTTTTTAAGTTTATATTGCCCCTGAATGAGTTTTGATGGTTTTAGTTCCGGTAAGGGTACACCATTGGCAAGTGAAACATAGGTGTTTTGATCGACAAAGCTCATTACTTCATTTCCTAACCCAGCCGATTCATCATAGAATTGCAGAAGACACCCTTTGAATTGGCCTGCTTCGGTTAAAATTACGGCTCCTTCATTTTCCATCGAATCCACTAAAGAAGGATCCAAGCCAATCATTTCAAAAAAAGCCTTCAAATCATCTGTAGTTTTACGCTCCCCAAAAGAAATGGAGCGATTTTCCAAAAGAACCATGGGGGTAAATTCGCCAGAACCAACATAATTCCCCAAGAGAGAAATGTTTAACGAAACCAGCATCTCCTGCTGAGGTGCCACATTATCATTAAATCGACTGAAAAAACCATAACAAGCCTTCTTTTCCTCATCGTATTCCGAGTCCAATGCAGTTAGGTAAAACACTAATTCAAAGTACCTTGGGTGTGAAAATTTCTTCATCCATTCCGAAAAGCCACTGGTAGGAACTTCAGGGTGTTTTTCAATTATTTTTTCACTGATAATTTGAATGAAGTTTGTCAGGTCAAGATCGTACTTGGGAAGGCGCAAGGAATATTCTGAGGGGATGTTATAAAACCTAGCACCTTTGATTTCGTTGCACTTAACATTGTAATCGATAAAAGACCGGAAGTATTTCCAGATAGTTTCCAGCTCTTCAACAGAAAAATCTTCGATTTGGAGGCTAATACCAACTTCTTTTTGAACAAAAGCCAGAAAATTTTTAATAATCAAGTTTATATGATGCTTGGATAATTCTTCGTTCTCAAAACGCTCTAAAAAGCTGTTTTTACTATTCTCCCAACTTAAGTGCTCCTGCCCAGGGATTCGGAGGAAATAAAAATTTTCCGGAAGAGAAATGTCTAAAGCCTCTTCAAAAACTGCGCGCAAGATATCCTGAAAAAGTCGAACTTTTTGAGTAGTTCCATGGTAGCCAAAGAATGTATCTTCAGTTTCAAAGCTGGCGATTTCAAGTAAGGAGGGAAGTTTTTCTCCCAAAAGGCTTATTTCATCCCCTATGAGATCTTCAGCAAGCATATCGAGAATTTCATCCAGCGGATTTATTTCCAAATAACGTTGCGTTGGTGTGGCATTAAGGGATAAAGAAATGCAGAAGCAAAGGACGAAAAAGGTCAATAACCGTGAAAAAAAATAATGCATTTATAGATCTAAACTTATCTTGTGAAAAGATACGATAAGCAATATTACATTATTAGTGAATATTAATAATTAGAATCAGCCTGGGTATTTTTCTAACACACTTTATCATAAAGCAGCTACCCCTGTATATCGGGGTCATTTGAGAAACAAAAAATCTGTCTCATTGATTACAGTGGATTTCCAAGCCACATTATTGGCATAGGGGTGAAATCTGTCGCTCCTCTGGAGCTCGGTCGTTTTTTTATCCCCTCCCAGGCTTCGCAGCCCCTCCGGGACTTGCCATGCGCTCTGTTGAGAGGCTTACCCTGGGCTACAGTCCTAAACCCCCTTCGGGGGTTAGATGCAAACCTTTTCCGGAAGTATCAGAATTGACTTCATGGG
>CAZENM010000078.1:0-13155 GCA_964513575.1 uncultured bacterium
ATGCCATCTCTATGCCGGTCGCCACTCAAGCAGTAATCAGGTCACCCTTGAGCTTTATCCTGGTCGTAGCCTGCAACTCCCAGTTTCGACGACGTTTATGGGCCTTTCGACATTTTCTGACGATGGTTCACTCACGTTCATCTACTTAACACACGCATGAGGCAGTCATTGCAGCCCCTTTTCCTTAACGCTCACCACGTGCGGCGATTTGTCTTCGCAGCTTAAGGTAGTTTGACTCTGCTCCTGAAAGCCGAGTCGAGGGATCTTCCCTCATCTTCTGTACAGCACCTTTACCTACCATAGTAGATAAAGTTCGTATCGCAACAGCCACGGCCCCGATCACTTAAAACGAACTACCGTAAAATTCATTGTTTTAGTAGTCTAAAGGGGCAGATAAAGCTGCATATCCAGTTTTTTTCCAACCAGCAATTAACACTACAAAAACCATAAGGAATATTTAAATGAGTTCAGGAATTTCTCTAAGGGCTTTTAGCTCACAAGAAATGCATCTTCAAGAGTACGTGGGTGAATATGCTAGTACAAACGACTTTGCTGTTCAAGAGCAAATAAGAACTGCCGATGTTGCGATCAAATCAGCAGTCGAGGGTGTTTTGGGAGCTAAAACAGCCCACACTTTTTTTGTGAATGGTTGGGGACAAATCATCGGTGCAAGTTACTTGCTAAATAACCATTCAAGCAGATTAAAAACTTCTGAAACTTTTAACCGAATTTTGATTAGCAACATTGATGAAGCACTTACAAAAGCTACAGACCATAAAAATCCATTTGAAAACTTAAATGTCAGAGGATTTTCAAAAAAGATCATGATGCATCCGACTCACCCCACTCACGCGGGTAAATACTTTGACTGGAAAACGGTCAAACTGACAACACCCATTTCGCACCTCAATGAATTCATAATGAATGCAGATCTAAAATTTACACTGACAGAAGGTAAACTCTTTTTAATAATCAATTCCAAAGATGAGACTAATATCTTCAATAAGCTCTGGAACACCGATTTCCCTGAGCTCCTAATAGAACACGGCTACTCTAATCTCGAAAAAAATTGTGAGTGTCCTCATCTTACACTTGTGAATTCCAACGTTATCGCACAAGTTCGTGAACAATTTGAAACAAAATACGGGAACGACGATGGCTATAATCAATTCACCCTTTTCATAGACGAACTCTTAAAAGCTTTTAACGAAAATCTATCGAAAGAAGATACACCTGTTCATTTTACCGAACTAGCCTCAACCTATTCAGAAGACTACCCACCCTTTGAAGAAGTCCTTGTCGGTAGGCTAGAATCCTTTTTTATTAAACAAGCTTTAACAAACTTTGAACAAGCTATCGAAAAAAAGCTAGGGGTTAAAATTCCAATTCCTTTTAATTCAACTTTTCATTTGACGCTTGCTACTAAATATAGACAACCTAATCCAGATTTCCAAAAAGATATCCAGAAAATCCTTGAAGGTGCAGGCACACATGCTGAACAACTGACAACTTTCTGGCTAACCTTAGTTGAGTCATCAAGAAAATAATCAATAAAAAAGATTTTAATTTAATCTTAGAGGGTGTTTGCATAGTTCAATCGGATGATTTGTAAACACCCTCTGAGTCAGAAACCGAACGAAAATTAAATTGCAAAAAAATTATTATTCTGTTACAATTTTCACCGAAACATAATAAACAAACCAACTCTCATGAAAATAAATACATGCCCTTTGATATGCTTTATACTGCTGCTCAACCCATTATTTAGCTCAGAAGTCACTTCTGAAAAAAAATTAAAAATGTCTTTTTATGTGCTACAAGAGAATTTTTCTATCGATAACCGCGACCCCCAAAACCTTAATCGAAACACTCAACTTATCTCTTTAGCAGAAAGTTCTATTGAAAATACCTTGAACTATTATCCGGATAATATTGAATTTACGCTGGATACGATTCGCACTCTTTATGTTGAAGGAAATTATTATTTACGAACGGAAAATTTTTCAATTTCACAACAAAAACTCCTGTTGGCCAAAGCATTATGTGAAAAACACTTTGGAGCAATGACAGAAACTGATATGTTCAAAATATCTGTAAAACTGGCGAAAACACACCCAACACTCCCCGCATTATATTCGATCGTTCTCCATGAATTAGGGCAGCTCCCCATCTATCACAAAGACTCCCCTATAAGCTTTTCGGAAGCGGAAAACTACCTTCAGCAAGCTCTCGCTATACGAGAAGTCATAGACAATAACCCCAATCGCTTTTTAAATGTTCCCGACAACAACTCACTCATAGGGGATGTTATTATCATAAAACGCTCCCTGAGCCAACTCTTCATAGAGGCAAAAGAATTTGAAAAAGCTGAAGAAATCATTTTTTCATTACTCTCCTGCAACGATTCCTATAATCAGTTACTCAACTTAAGAAATCTTGTTAGAATTTACCATCAAAAGGCACATCTAACCGTTGGAGAGGAACAAAAAAACTGCTTTAAAATAGCGATGAAGTATGCCCGTGCCTGCATCAATGTTTTAGAAAACGTCGATCACTTCCGCTCACATACACGTATAGCCTCTACATATACAACCATTGGCAAACTCTATGCGGACCAACAGAATCCTACCCAAAATCTCGTAGCGGCAAAAATGATCCTTGAACAAGGATCTATCAATTGTCCCGAACAACTCAAAGTGTCTCTAGGTAACATCAAAGAGGAGCTGGGGATTACTTTGGCCAAGCTATCAGAAAAAGAAATAGAAGAGTCTATAAAAATAAGACAAACCCAGATGGAAATTGAGAATGTCGACGCTTTAAAACATTTAAAAGATCCCCAAACCCATTTGAAAAACTATGTAAATCTGGGAGATCTTTTTCTTGCTCAAAATCAATATTTTGTAGCATCCGCTTTTTATGGAAATGGCCTTTGTTTGGCTGCTTCTATGTCTAATCCGTCTATAGAAATTCCTAAATTCTATCAAAAACTAGAAAATGTAGAATGTACCCTTTTGAATCTACAAAAACACCCCTACCCTGCCGGTGAATATGAAAACCTCATAATCTCATACCATTCGAATTTGACAAACCTAAGAGCGAATGTCAAGGAGATGCTTGTAGAAAATATTGAGATTCAAAAAATTTACGCATACGTTCGAGAAAGCTATTTAAACTTGATGCGTAAAATGTTCATCGATCTCTTCGATCTTTTGGGGCCTCCTCCTACGCAAAATTTTGCTTTCATTGCTTTTGGCTCAATGGGTCGAGGATGTGTGACACCTTACTCTGATGTAGAATGGGCAATTTTAGTAGATGATGAAGCGGATAAATCCTATTTCATTAAGTTTTCCGAATTTTTCAGTATACGCCTTCACGCACTTGGTGAATCTCCGATTGCGGGATGTAATGTCGAATCCATGAATTGGCTGACCAGAGATGATGGTCCGGCTTCTAAAGGATTTCGTTTAGATCCTGTAAGCGGGCATGGAATCATTCCTCATATTCCTCTATTCGGAAAATTCGAATTAATTGCCACCCCAAGCCAACTGGCAAAGATATTTAATCCTAGACTTGATTTTCCGATTTATCTCAAGTCACTATTTTTCACTCACACCAAAATATTTGGCAACGAAGAACTTGTAAAGGAATATCAAAACGAAATCACACAGTTATTTGATGGCCCTGAAAAGACACGGACAAAATTCGCAAAAGAATTAATGCTAAAAGACATAAACAGCTACTATAGTCGCTTGGGAAATTGGTTAGATCAAAAAAACAGTTATTCAATTAAATATGACTTTTACAGACCTCTCACCTTAATTTTAGATGGCTTAGCCATACAGCAAAATATCCATGCAGTTTGTCCCTGGGATCTTATTAATATTTTAGAGAAAAAGGGGATCATCGATAAGGACTTGAAAGTCTTATTGCTGCTGAGTCTTGATGAAATAGCACGTATACAACTCAACGCCTATCTCAAATACAATAAGCAATACCCAATAATATTTTCAGACACTACAGAATGGACGCAAGAAACCTCTAAATACTACTACGATGAACAAAAATTAGTTTTTCTACTGCAGGCAATTATTAATTTTCAGAACAAAATCGGGTATACTGAAAAAGAAAACTCAATTCCTGAATTCAAAAGAAGAGATCACTGGGAAAAAGGGTCAGGCCTGGACTGACACGATCATTTTGCAGTTCTGCAGGCCTGACCCCGATCACACAGGCCTGACCCCGATCACAAATCCAATGGTTTTTTTGCGCACGCAGCAAGCAACCATAAATTTATTAACTAAATAGAGGAGTTTTTATGTCAGCGAGTGAGCTTCCAAATATACCCACAGTTACTATTTTTGAACGAGCTTGGGATTTGTATAAAAAACAACACAATGAGTTTTCACAGCAACCCAGTCGTGATCAAAAAAATGTCGAAAATGCTGCTAAAGAGGTTTTAAACTCCTTAAGAAATTTAGAAAAAAACATGTCGGTGAATCCCGGAGGGGCCTTCGAGGGAAGTCCCAAAAAATTTGCTCTTTTGACGAAAGAGGCGTTTAGTTTATTTATTGATAAAAATATTCAATACAGCGACAAATCCAAAAAACAATTAGCTAAAATTACATCTCTTTTTATCGCTTTAAATATACGTCAGATTGAATGTCATGAGGAAAACAATGATATGATCTGTGGAAAGCCAATGAAAGAATTTATTGAAGAACTTCGAGTAATGGCTACCAAGTTTTCACAAATAGACCTTCAGGTACAGAATGCTATGAAACATAACGACCAAAAACTTATCAAAGAGTATACTGACTGTTTTCTTAAGCAGATAATAATACTTAAAAATGCGGTGAAAGACAAAAAAATTAAAGATCGATGTGAAAATTACGAAGAGCTTTTACAGAAAATAACTGGTTTTGACTTAGTCATCGCCTCTTGCAATGACTGCACTCACGACCTCAATAGAGCCCCTCATGATCATAGAGACAATCTCATCTTTCAAAATCTTGTTTACAAATATCAAACGGCACGAAAATACGACCAGCTAATATGTGACGCTATCATCAAACTGTTCCCTTTAGTGAAAAATCCTGGTGAAAAGTCCTAGCTGGATTAATATCCGTCAGCTCTTGGGTAAACGTAGTAAATATAGGGATCACATAGGGGTCAAGCCTCACACTTCCTGTTCTGCTTGAAACAGGAAGTATAAGGCTTGACCCCACTAATCGCATGATCAGGGCTCGGTGATCGACAAATCAAAGTTATGCAGTTATGCATGCCTGATCCTTTTTCGTACTACCCTTAACTTGAACTCGAGCTACTACATATGCCGGAATTTTGAGATTGTGTTAAAAGAACTCGTAATCTTTCGTTGGGTGCTAAATCTATTAAATTGATTCGCTTAGAGTGGCGATGTGTTTTATAACATTCAATTTTATCTTTTAAAATACCCCAGGCGGATTTAAATGTTGCAGCATCACCGGTTTTATATTCAAAAGCACCCGAAGCAGCTAATGTTCTATTTTCTTCAGACAAAATTGAATTATTGTCTCGCTCAATCAGTGTTATTTCGGTAGTAACATCGGCCCCAGCATTTATTAATGCGCAAATTTTATTGAATATGATTGACGCTGTAGATTCTCCCCTTTGCGCCCCATTTACCCAATCAGAGTAATCAAGGATTAAAAAGGCAAGAGGCGTTAATCCAAAATTGTCAATTCTGTTGATATCCAATTTTTCCAGGATCGGGTGGAGATCGCTGTTTTTAGTGCATTTAAGAATCCATAGAAAGATAACCTCGTTAGTGATGATATCCGTGGGAATGTTTGGAATGTATCTCTCGAAAATTTGTAAAAGAGCCGTTGTTGCATTATTTGGCTGCGTTTCTCGATTCAAAATACTTTCTTCAAATAATTTTTCTATAAGAAAAAATCTCTCATATTCATTGATTTGATCAATTTCCATCATTCTAATAACATCATCAGGTTTCAGGGAATGTAAATGGGCAACTAGTAATTCAATGTTGTGGATAACGTTACTCGATAATTCTTCATACTCTTCTCTTTTGATAGGGGTCTGAAATTTAATTGGTTGCCCATAAGAATCTTTACAATTAGGATAGTCTAAGTCTTTGGATATAACTTCATTATCATCAACAGTTGATGAAAGGTTATTCACGGGAAATTCGCCACTCTTACCATTCGTACGATTTCTTAGGATAAAAAAAGCCAAACCCACCACAACGCCAACAACGGCCCCGGCAGCTACAGAAATGGGGTTTGCCCCGAAGTAAAACCCGGCAGCTGCACCAACTACCGCGCCAACAAAAATAGCAGTCACAACCTTTGTGATACGCGAATATTTCGTCGCCGGCGTTTGGAGTAAATTATTATTATTATTATTTTGGGTTCTATTAAGTTGAATGGGTGTCATTATAGACTCCTTTAGTTTTTAAAAATTCAGTTTGCTACCTTACAAAATTAAAAACAATAACAAACCGGCTGAGAACAGCGTTTTGTTGCGGCAACACAACCGAGGGTTCGAATCCCTAAATCCCCCCACCAAAGGAGCAAGTTCCTCTGGACTCCCCTATCACCTTTTTCGCATCTTAAAATCTATAGCCGACAAATATAGGTTATGCACTTACACAGGCACAGCCTCGCAAAGTGTCATCCCCATTACGGCCTATTGAGCTTCTTATATCCATACTTATGGAATAACCTTCAACAATAACAATTTAAACATTGAATTTTATTCAATTAATAATGTATAATTAGTCAACACTTTATTTTAAACTAAGGGAACCGGATGTCAGCTTTTACTTCAATATTAGGAATGGTAAGGTCAAGGTTTTTGAGTGCAAATATGACCTCTTCATTAAATTCGGAAATACAAAACAATATTGTTTCCAAAAAATTAAATGATAAAAATGCGAATGAAGATCGATTGCTAACATTGAGTAAATCGCTTGTGACGCTTCGAAACTTAAAACCGTTCGCGGAACCAAACGCTTCTATTCCCGAATTGTGTTCTAAAATGCGTTGCTCCGATAGGGAAACTGAACGTATGTTAGAAGATTATCTGAAGTTAGATAAAACGGAAAATCTAAAAGAATGGGGATTTACGACGGCATTTCTTCCCTTTATAAATGCAGATCGCTTTAAATATGACTCTTCGGAAGAGAAATTTCAAAACACTTTAAATCCATATCTTTCATTGTTAGATCCCGAAATGCTCCGACTTGATAAAAGCAACGCTTCCTTAAGAAACCCCTCTGAAACTGAATTTGAATTGGAAAGTAAGATGATGGATTGGGTTGAAAATGTTGAAAAAGCGATTTTCATGGAAGCGTTATTTGAAACATATGAAAGGCCTACTCAAGTTTCTCAGGAAACTCTTTTAGCGTTTGATGAAGTCGTAGCATTTTTCCCGGAGGCACATTCTATAGTCGAGTCGATTCTTCTAGATCAGAAGAATAATCACACTCTTGATCGCTTGGAATCTGATATAAACTCTGGAGTCCTAATCGAGCCTAAGCATTATCCTCAGCTCCATCATTTAGCCTTGACTCTGTTCTATCAAAAGAGAATTACTGTGTATGAATTTTGTGACGTATTACTGTTTTCAGCATCGTTGATGGAACGTGGAGAAGATGGATATCAATTCATTTCGATGAAAAGCAATCATCCTCATGCTCTGGCTATTTATCATCATCTAGATGGAACGCGTACAGGATTAAGTCCGGCCAAAAAAGTTTTTTTTCAAATGCTGGTGAATAAACTCCCAGACAATCAACAAAACATTCTGATCTTTCCAGCAACAAAAGAAGAAGCGTCATCTAACAGTAATTCAAATAATATCACTAACGTTTTGCGCGATGCGGAGTACAAGTCTTTTTCACTAATCGAGAGCTCAGATGGTAAACAGTATCGCGTGGTTGTACCGCTTGGTATGATGCAAGCCTATGTAGATGCAAAAGATGGTTTGAATTCAGTCTTGTTAACTCCTAGGATCGATTTTTCCACTTTTGCACGAATTCGATTAACAAGGACACAAGCTAGTCATGATGTGGCTTATCCTTTTGAAGGATTGCAAAGGCCTGAACAAATTGATAGCAGAGACGTTGCTTATTCTACAGATGTTGTCCTTCATGATTTTTATCATGCAAGAGTATTAGGCAACATACCTCATCAAGATCGATTGTATTTAATTCAAAAGCATGACGCATTGAAATTAACCCTAGAAAAAAACAGATCAAGATTAAGCGAGAAGGCACAATCAATTACAGAAGAATTTCTTAAACGAGTTGTAGATATGGAATTTGCTAACGATTATAGCTCTCTACATACCTTGAGAATCAACACACAGTTTCACAATAACAAACCAGATGAAGCTCTTGATAAATTAAAAGAATTGATGCGACGTTATGATGGTTTTGCAAAAATAAGATATCACGAATTTGTGAGGCTCGTTGAGGATGCGGAATAACGTAAGCCCTAAAAAATTATGGCGCAGCGCGCCATAACTTTTTTCTGTATTGACAAATAAAACTTCCAAAACTATTTATGGCACTTATTTTTGGAGGTAAGAGATGGCTTCATCAGTTTCTAGAATCAACGTCGACCAATTTAACACTACACTCGATTGGTTAGGTAAATTCGTTTCCCTTTCTTCAGTAAGCAACAAAAGCAGCCCTGATTATAGCGCATCCAAAATGCAAGATGCTGCAGATTTTGCGTTTAAGAGACTTCAAGAATTAGGTTTTGAGACGTCCTACAAAACTGTCAACGATTCCCCTCCTTACATCTTGGCAAAACGTATCCACAATGCGGCCTTACCAACAATCTTATTATATACTCATTATGATGTTCAACCTGTTAATCGAGCTGCTTGGAATACTGATCCATTTACCCCAGAAACAATTAACGGCAGGCTTTATGGCCGTGGATCCGCTGACTCAAAAGGAAATATCGCTGTGATGTTCGCAGCCATTCAGTTCTTCAACGATCTAGGTAAAGAATTGCCCGTGAATATCAAAATCCTGCTAGAAGGTGAAGAAGAAATCGGTTCTCCAAACATCAACACATTATTAGAACAATACTCCGAAGATTTTCAATCCGATGCATTTGTTGTCATGGACGCTGTCAACAAAGACCTCAACACAGGCACAATCAGTATTTCAACACGCGGTTGCGTTTCTTTTCAAATGCGTATAAAAGCCCTGAAAGCACCTGTCCATAGTGGAACCGGTTGCCTTGTGCCGGATCCTGGGATGGCCCTCTGTTGTTTGATCTCTTCTCTAGCCAACCCATTATTGATTCCAGGTTTCATTGATTTTTCCAAAATCTTATCGGAAAGTGAACGAGAACAGCTAAAACGAGACTCTATTACCGAAGAAGAGTATAAACAAGAGAATGGTGTTGTTCCGGAAGCAAGACTTCGGGGTTTCGATCACGACTCAATTTACGAAAGAATTATGGGAGACACGCCTAGCCTATCGATTTTAAACTTTACTGCCGGAGCTCCTAACGGGGGTAATTCGATTCCTAGCTTTGCTGAGTGTCAAATTGGGATTAGAACATTCATCGGACAGAATCCTAGCGATGTCCGGATAAAAGTTATTGAATTTTTGTTGTCCCAGAAAGTCATGTGGAACCTTCCAATAGAAATTACTACAGAAAATAGTGGAACATGGGCCTGGGCGGGTAATGTCGACGGTCCGTTAAGCAAAAAATATTCGACAGCTTTTACGCAAGTATTCGGTCAAGCCACCATTATGCCGTGTGGGGGATCCCTTCCTTTATATCACAAATTCACAGAATTATTTCCAGCTACAGAAATTATCCCTATCGGAGCAATCGACCCCTCTAGCAATATTCACGGTGATAATGAATCGCAAGATTTAAGTCTTTTACGAAATCAAATCGATAGTTTTATACAATTTATGCAACTAGTCATTTAAATTGACTGTTTCGCATGCTAACGAGGTGATTCCGAAATTAAAATGCCCTGGATTTTAGAGCATTTTTGTCGATTTTTGAAGGGCATTTCGCAGGTAATATTGGTTAATATTACCAAGAAATGCCATTCAAAAAGCGACAACAAGGGTCAAAAGACAGGGTATTTTAATTTCGGAATCACCTCTAACATCTGATTTCGGAAAAACTTGTTTGGAACAGGAAAGAATCACTTCAAAAATCTCTGTCCCCAAGATTCCCTAAACTCTTTTTATTCCATAAATTCCACGAAACCTTTGGATAAAATAGGTTGCGTTTTGCAGATATACAGGCCTGACACCGACCATTCATTGCAACGTGGTGAATTCGCTATTGATCGAATTCATCAATAATGGTTCGCCGGCTAAAACTCTCAATAACATGAAAATTGCACAATAACATTGAATATGTTACTATGCAATTATGGTGTTATTATAGGAGAAAACTCTCATGAAAGATAATCTCGTTGCATTGAAAAGATATCTTGATCGCACTCTAAATGTTAAAGTTGAAACTCATCCCTGGAAAGAAAAAAAACAACTCCCTTTCTTCCTCACCGATGCTTACGACTTCTTTGAGTTCCCACTATTTGATAACAAATGCTTAATCATGTTCGCTAAAAATGAATTTGAAGCAACCCCTGCAGTGATACATAAGCACTGGGAGCAAGTGAAAAATAAATGGAAAGGGCCTTGTTTTTATGTCCAAGCTACAATTTCTAGCCATAACCGCCTAAGACTAATTACACATCAAGTTCCTTTCGTCATTCCCGATAAACAGATCTATTTACCTGATCTCGGAATAGATTTACGCGAGCGCTTTGAAAAGCAGTTGATTCTTCCAAAATACTTCAGCCCAGCTACTCAAGCTCTATTAATTTATGTTCTTCTGCATAATGTGGGGAATGGGTACACGCCTTCCGAGCTTGCCAAAAAGTTGCGCTATACCCGGATGACAATGACTCGTGCATTTAATGAACTTGAAGCAGCTGAAATTGGGGAAGTTGTAAGTAAAGGAAAAGAGCGTTGGTGGTTTTTCAGAGGCAATAAAAGAAAATTATGGGAACAAACAAATTCGATGTTACGCAGTCCAATTAGAAGTCGAGAATCGATGAAATATTACCCTGGAGCAAAATGCCTTAAAATGCTGAAATCGGGAATAAGCGCTTTAGCAGAGACAACGATGATAAATCCACCAACCATACCCATTTATGCAATGGGAGTGGAAGAATATAAGGATACAAATATGTCTAAGCGGCTTCATTTTTCACCAGTAGATGAAGCTGATCTTGAATTGGAGATTTGGAATTATAATCCCAAACTTCTATCTCAACAAGGAACTGTAGATCCATTTTCACTTTATCTGAGCTTAAGAGGAACTGTTGATGAGCGAGTAGAAATTGCATTAGAAGAGATGCTGGAGAAAATTGAATGGTAAATGGTTTAGATTTATTTAAAAAGCATTTTGCTGATCACGACGACAAATATGTTTTGATCGGAGGAACTGCCTGTATGTTAGTCATGGAAGATGTCGGTATTGATTTTCGAGCCACAAAAGACCTCGATATAGTCCTTTGTGTGGAAGCCTTAACTAAAGAGTTTGTTGCCGTGTTTTGGCAGTTCGTTGAAGCAGGTGGCTACCAGAATCGACAACGGAGTTCTGGGAAGGAAATCTTTTATCGTTTTGATTCACCAAGCAATAAAGAGTTTCCTGCGATGTTAGAGCTTTTTTCACGCATACCTGATAACGTAAACTTGGATATCGGTGGGCATTTAACACCTATCCCAATCGACGATGACATGAGAAGTCTGTCAGCAATTTTATTGGATGATGATTATTATTCCTTGATTCACTCTAGCAAACGCAAACTAGATGGGCTTCCAATCGTGGATGTCGGACACCTCATTCCGCTTAAAGCGCGGGCATGGCGAGATCTTAAACAAAGAAAAACTCAGGGCGATAAAGTTGATGAAAGAGATATTCGCAAACACAAAAAAGATGTATTTCAATTGTATCAATTGCTTTCGATCAACCAACGCATTTTACTGCCACTGTCGATCAAAAATGACCTACATCACTTTATCGAAGAAATAAAAAATGAGCCTTCAACCGATTTGAAAACAAGCGGCTTGAAAAATACGACACCAGATGAATTCCTGGGTAACTTAAGAACAATTTATGAATTGGAACCATACCCTTAGTAAGTCATTTAAATTGACTGTTTGGGCTGACGTAAAAGCTCCCGCGGTTGAACGATCGTAAGCCACCTAGTATTAATCAATACAAGGTGGCTTACGATCGATTCAACCCCGGGGCTTTGACGCAGCCGAAACAGTCAATTTAAACGACATGGTGTACTAGGCTAATATCGATTTTTTGAACCTGTTTCAATAGAGGCCACATTTTTTTCAGAATTTTCTTGGAGATAATTCCGCGGACTGATATCACATTCGCTTAAACAACACCTAAAGACACTCACCCATCATGAATGAATTTTTTGCATATATCATAAAAAACCTCGTGGATGCTCCTGAACTTGTTCAAGTTAATAGCTTCCAAGGCGACAATGGAATTGTCGTTGAAGTTAGAGTCAAAAAAGAAGACATAGGAAAAGTCTTAGGGCGAAAAGGCTCCACTATCAAAGCACTCCGGACTATCGCTATGATGATCTGTGCCAGGGCAGGCCATAGGGTCCACCTTGTACTCGTCGAGTAAGTTAGGGACTGTGAAACAATAACCTGTACGATTCGGCTGCGCCAAAGCCCCGGTTGAACGATCGAAAGTGATCTTGTATTATAATACTAGGTCACTTTCGATCGTTCAACCGCAGGAGCTTTCGCGTTGCCGAATCGTACAGGTTATTATTTCACAGTCCCTTAACCCTTCCCACCCCAAAAAATTTTAAAATATCACTTTCCCTCTTGAATAATATAAATATTTTGATATGGTGTTCCAGAAGGCCGAAAACAAGGCTCGGCCCCTCCCTTCACAAAACTTAAAAGAGGAAAAAACTGGCAACCGTAAACAAAGTTATCATCGCTGCGCGACTCAGTCGTAAACCTGAACTGCGCAGAACTGGAAGCCGAAGTGCGGTCACGAATCGCATAATAGCCCTTACTAGTCGATTCGGTAGCGTAGACCGAGAAAAGAACGGAGA
>CAZENM010000079.1:0-4749 GCA_964513575.1 uncultured bacterium
ATATCGACCCCTCTCATCACAGCTTCAATAAGGTTACGCGGTGTTCCTACACCCATGAGGTAGCGGGGTTTTTCTTTGGGGAGATAGGGGATTGTTTGTTCAAGAGTCGAATACATTAATTCGGCAGGTTCCCCAACACTTAATCCCCCGATGGCATAGCCTTCAAAGGGAATTTTAGAAAGTGTTTCCGCGGAGATTTTTCTTAGGTCGTCGTGAACTCCCCCCTGGACAATTCCAAAAAGATTTTGGTGAGGCTGCAGGGTGTGATCGCGGCAAATTTGCGCCCAACGGTGCGTTCTTTCCATGGCCCGTTCAAGCTGTCCCCTTTCGCAAGGATAAGGACTGCATTCGTCAAAGACCATGACGATGTCTGATCCGATCGTTTTCTGGATCTCCATACTCTCAATCGGTCCCAAAAAATGTTTGGATCCATCGATGTGGGATTTGAAATGGACTCCGTCTTCTGTGATTTTATTCATGTCAGACAATGAAAATACTTGGAAGCCGCCGCTATCGGTCAGAATAGGCCTGTCCCAGCGCATCATGGAATGAAGTCCACCCGCTTTTGCCATAATTTCCATTCCGGGCCGGAGCATGAGGTGATAGGTATTTCCCAAAATAATTTGCGCGTTAATGTCGTAAAGCTGTCGTGTGGTTAGGGTTTTAACGACTCCACGTGTGCCTACCGGCATGAAAATAGGCGTTTCTATATTTCCGTGCTCTGTTTCGATAGTTCCAAGCCGAGCTTGAGAATTCGGGTCTGTCTTATGTAAGGTAAATTTCATATTTTTGTTAATAGTACAATGTTTTCGATATGGGGCGTTTGTGGAAATTGATCCACCGGCTGTATCGCGACAATTTTATAGTGAGTAGAAAGTTTTATGACGTCCTCTGCTTGAGTTTTGGGATTGCAGGAAATGTAGACGATTGTAGGCGGTGATAATGTCAGAAGTGTTGTGATGGCATTTTCTCCAAGCCCCGCGCGTGGGGGGTCAACGAACACTAGATCCGGCGGGGGGAATCTTTGCGTGTCGAGGATTTCTTTGAGTAGGGTGTTAACATCTCCCTGAAGGAATGTAATATTTTCCAACCCGTTGGCTGCGGCGTTGGCTCTGGCATCGTAGACGGCTTCAGGGATTAATTCAATGCCCACAACCTGTTTAGCTTGTGGGGCGGCACAGATTCCCAGGGTTCCAGTTCCGCAAAATAGGTCATACACAACGGCATCGGAAGGGATCTTAGCCATTTCTAGAGCCCTTTGAAACAGCTTTTCTGCTTGACGGGGATTCGGTTGGAAGAAGGCTGCGGGGCTGATCTGAAAATCGAGAGCGGCGGAACCGACTTGAAGAGTCTCCCTGACAAAATCGGGGCCGGCAAGATGCATGTCAAAAAATTCGGTGGGCTTTCCCTTAATTGCCTGGTGAATTCGTAGGGAAATTCCCAGACGGCTGCCGGGTGTTGTGGGAGTAAGGGTACTTTTTATGGCTTGGACAAAAGAGTCTATTTCATTTTTATGGATGGCATATTCAGGATTGCCGGAAACAGTCAACACCACAAAGCGGTCTCCGGAACTCAAGCCTTCTTTTACTGTCAAAGTTCGCAGGGCGCCGGTGTCTTTGTAGGGACGATAGGCAGCAAGCGAAGTGGATTTCCACCATTCACGTACGGTTTTTAAGGCTTCGGTAAACCACTCATTCACAAGGTGGCATTCCTGCAGGTCGGCAACTCGTCCGCGTGCCATCATTAGACCTAGAAAATGTTCACCCGCCTTATTTTGACTGAATGAAAATTCCATTTTATTTCTATAGGACCACGGAGATTCACACCCAAGAATGGGAAAAAATTGTGAGGGTTGTTCAGGAAATTCAAATAATTTTTTAACGATAGATTCTTTGAACGCGAGTTGATTTTTGTAAGAAATATGTTGTAAACGGCAGCCGCCGCATTCGGCAAAATGACGGCATTGCGGGGTAATTCTGTCGGGGGAAGGAGTGGTGATTTCCATCAAATGAGCCTGGCGGATTCCCTTTTTTTTCTGGGCGAGTTCCGCTAAAACAACATCGCCGCCACAGGTAAATGGGACTTCGACTTCTTTTTGTTGGGGGGGAGCATCACCATTAACGAGGAGATAATACCCTTCGCCATTTCCGCGATCATTGATTCGCTGGATGGAAATTTCTTTAGTTGGCCTTGTTTTCATAGAAACATTTTAGCAGATGATGGGGGAGTATTCAAGGCTAAACGTCATGAACTAAAATTGAGGGAAAAAAAAGAGGGAGGCTGTAACCTCCCTACCTCAATATGCAAGAAAAACTATTAACGACGCCCTTTAGAAGGCAATTTCGCTGTAGGTTTTTTTACTGAAAACGCACGTGAACGAGCGACAGTCTTATGAGCAGTTTTAGCTTTCGCTTTTGCTTTTACTGTTGCTTTTACTGGTGTTTTAGCAGCTTTAGCAGCTGGCTTTTTAGCAGCAGGCTTCTTGGAAGGCTTCTTTTGTCCTTTAGTCGCTTTTTCAGCTTTAATGGACTCTTTACGATAAGCTTTCGCTGTTTTTTCTAAACGTACAGTTCCAGTACGAACGCGCTGAGAAGCAGCTTTATTGCCGTTATCAGCTTTTTCAAGATCTTGCGTGATGTTAGCAAGAAGATCTCTCAAATGTTTAACTGTGTCTTTTAGTGCCATATATACACATCTCCTTTATAGGGTTTCATACTACTACGAATAGTAAGTTTATGATATATTCCGCAATATTTATGTGAAAAAAAGTGAAAAAAAATTTAAAATACCCTAAAATCGCGCGAGAAAATTTTATAAAGTAATATTTTGAAACATCTCTTATATCTATTTCTAAAAGGGGTTTTGTATGGAAATCAGGCTCTCAAAACCCGAATCTCAACCGGACGGGGTTAGAAGCTAAAAAAAATCACTTTTTCCTAAAATTACCGATTTTTGGAAACGAATTTTGCCCCTTTTTGATCCAATTCCGGATATGAATCGGGCCTTTTGAACGTTTTCAGGCCTCGGAAAAATTGGAAAACACCATCGGCAAAAAATGCCTAGCAATTTTGAAGACCTTTTGATATGACAAGTTCTTATTTTAACGGAGGTTCTTCCCATGTGGAGACAGCTATTTATCCTAGCTCTTGCAGTATCGGCGCGGTTATTTGGACAAGATTGCGGGTGTTATATCCCCGATGGGCAAGTGATTTACTCTGAAATGTGTTGTCCAACAGATTTATGTCCGCCTGAATGTCCGGAGCCTTGCAGTCCGTTTCCCGTGCTGCTTGTTGACATTCAAGCCGGAGTGCGGCGAGATATGTTCAAAATTAGTGTGGAAGGACCAGATGGCATTCCCAATAATTACATCCACCAAAGTTATAAAAAGGTGAAATCCGCTTTTGGTTCCGTGAACTTTTGGGTGCAGACAAATCGGCAATGGTACTTCAGAGGTTATGCGGATTACGCAAAGATTAGCGGCGGGAAAGAGACTTTAGAGATTCATAATGCGGCCGGACATGAGATTTATCATCATAAACTACGAGCCAAAAATGGGCATATGTATGATTTTTTGGGAGGGGTTGGATACGTTTTACCTTTTTGTCCTAAATTTTTTACCGTGGCTCTAGCCGGCGGATACTCCAGGGAAGGGCAGTATATTAAAGCAAATGGAAATAGAGGTCGACTGCAGGCCAGTTGGACAGGGCCTTGGGCCGGCACTGATGTCGCGTTTCGTTCTGCGGGCGTGAAGGTGGGAGGGACATTCGAATATCACTGGGCTTCATTTCGCGCTACAGGGCATCAAGTTCCCGACGACGACTGCGTAGGCGAGTGCGATGGAGGGAACAGGTTTCGCTCGAATGGGCGTGGGTTAGTGGGGGTTCTGTCCGTTACTCAGATATTCTGTGATGATTGGCGTTTTGGATTCGTGGGAAAGGCTCAATGGTGGAGAACTCACAAAGGAACATATTCTCTGGACGGAGAAAACTTACGCCTCAAAAAAGTTCAGTGGAATTCCTTTAGTATTACAGCAGATCTTGGGTACAGATTTTAAGGAGGGGAAAATGCTTTTCGGGAAAGATTTATCAGATAGTGTTTTTAAAAATAATGAGAATACTTCCGAACATGCGAACCCTATCAAACCGGCTGATCCGGCTCCTTCGAACCTGATAAATCGTTTGTTGTTTTTAGACGATTTTGAGGTAATGGACTCATTATTATCTCGCGTCTTTTTACAAAAACACACCAAAGAAGCCTTAAACGAGGTCACTAGTATTGTGCTCACAACAGCGGCTCATGTTTGCCTCTATCATAAATGTGTAAATTTCAACCAATCTTAGAAAGGAGTTGTTCATGTTTAGATCTGTTTCGGGACTTTTCCGTTCCCTACCTAGAGTTGGAAATATGTCTGCAGTCGGAGAGCGTCAGCTATCTCGTTCTGCTGTCGCTAACAAAGCTGAAAAATCTTTGGAAGAACGCGTGACACAAGTGAATTTAAGGTGCGCAAATCTAGAAAAAAACCTCGTGAATACAAAGAAAAAGGTCTCCGGATTAGTCGAAGAAGTTCGACTGATTAAGAGCGCAGAAGCTACTAAGCGGATGGAAGAACTGAACGCGATCATGAAAAATTTTAGAGAAAAAGAATTGAGTTTAGAAGACTTGCAGTGGCTAGGGCTTATGCCGATATCGAAAAAATAATTGAAGGGATCAGGAAGGCATCTTGTCCTTCCTGTTGCCCGCGAACGCCCA
>CAZENM010000079.1:4759-12920 GCA_964513575.1 uncultured bacterium
TGTCGTGCTTTGAGATAATAACCACAAAAATCACGTGAAATTATGGATTACTTTCCGCGATATTCCGTCAGCCAATGATCCCCTTTTCTGACAACCGGAAGAATTAATACCGAAGGACGCTCTCCCCCGACATCGATTGTGTTTTCGGCAATCTTGTGTTCAGGAGTATTGGCGCCGACCAATCCAACATGTTTATTAATTTCATATTTGGGGTAGTTGGAGCCTGAAACTGAAAGTCTGATCCGATGACCCTTCGCAAAAACGATACTGGTGGACCAAAGATCTACTTCGACTTGACCAAAGGTGTCGGTATGCCCGGTTCGGGTCAGTCCATCGGCAATTAGAACGCTCTTTCCGTCAGGATAAACGTCCGTAAGCCTTAAGGCAACATCAGCATCGCAACAATCACTTTCGAAGGTTATTTTAGCCAAGATTTCTCCCGTCACTTCTAAATCTTCTTCAAGCGGTGCCGATGTGAATACGATCACATCATCCCGGGATTCTATCGAGCGTTGATCTTTCGGGCCCGAGTCTAAAAATAGATTCCTTCCGCCGATTGTAGGGACAGGATTTGCCGAATCGACCTTATAGGAAATGAGATCGCGGGATTTACTAGGGGTCAGCGACAGTTCGTGTTCCTTTGTCAGGTAAAGTTGCAGAGGTTTAGAAGGGACCGGCCACTGATTGCTTGTTCTCCAAAGATTTCCCGAAGAGGCTGAACCATCGAAAGGTCCCATGACATAATACATCACCGCAGGAAGTTCTTCCATTCCGTTGGATTCCCCTTTCATGTGGTGGTCAAACCAGTGAAGAGTTGTGACGGGGAAAGGAATCTCTTTGCCTTGGTCGGGGATTTTGAAATCACCATAAGAAGTTTCTTTGGGCCAATAGTGGTCCCATGGACCAATGAGAAGTTTTTGTGTTCCCTTGGCGCCTTCACCCCCATTTTCTTGGCGAGACGTAAATCCCTCGATAGTTCCCTTAATAAATGTATCGTACCATCCCCCCTGGTGTAGGCCGGGAACTTTAACCTCGTGCGCGACTTGACGAGTGTCGAGAGAAATCCAAAATTCATTCATATAAGGTTGATTTGCCACAAACGCAAATACCCCGGTATCTTTGGCGTAATATCCGAGCCACCCTTCAACCTGATTTTTTAAAAGCTGTCCGCCCGGGTAAATTCCTTGATGATAGAGACTGGATGCCGCAACACCGATATATTGGCAGACAAGGGATGGCGGAGCTGTAGGAGCCATAAGGAGTTGAGTAATCCCCAGAGCAGAGGATCCCGCTGTCCCGACTTTGCCATTGCAGATTGGATTTTTCGCCAACCATTCAACGGTATCATATCCGTCTTTATGGTAAGTCCAGCCATCTGCCAGATAAGGAAGGGTTTTTCCTTCTAGATCCAAAGAGCTGCGCGTAGTTTGGATTGCAACAACATATCCAAAACGGGTAAGATAGGTGTGCATCATTGCCGATGATGCGTGCGGACCCGAAGGGCTGCGAATTAAAATCAATGGAGAAGGTCCTTGATGATCGCTGGGGAGGTAAATATCTGTTGGAAGATGGATACCATCCCTCATGGGGATCATCAGGGAATAATTGGGTAAGATAGAGGCTTCTAAAATCGACCCAATAAAAAGAAATAAAAATAATAAGTGTCTAAAATTCAACATAATATATACTGGTTTAGGATTGATAGATACCATAACATTTCTACAAAAAAAAAGACAGCCATGAAATTTATTGCCACACAAACATTGTCCCTATTAGACGTTTTAGCTAAGAATTTCCCAGAGAGTTCATTAAATACTTTGAAAAGTTGGTTAAAACAAGGAAGAATTTCAGTAGAGGGAAGTGTTGAAACCCATCCTAAAAAAATTGTTTTGAAGGGAGAAGAAGTCTCTTTCGGGACAAAAAAGAAATTTGTTACCCGGGACGTTAAAATTCTGTACGAGGACGCTCACTTAGTCGTTATCGATAAACCTGAAGGGTTATTGAGTGTCTCGACGGCATTTGAAAAAACCAAAACAGCCCATGCCGCTTTAAAAGATTATTTTAGACCAAAACAAGTTTACATTGTTCACCGCTTGGACCAAGAAACTTCCGGAGTCATGGTATTCGCCTTAAGCGAAGAAGGCCGGGATGGATTAAAAAAACTATTTGAAAAACACGACATCGATCGAAGATACTACGCTGTTGTTGAAGGAAAACCTAATGCGAGCGCAGGAAGTTGGGAAACTTATCTTTATGAAGATCAGGGGTATAAAGTTCACGTGACCGAGGATTCTACACACGGAAAACTTGCGACCACCCACTACGCCATCAAAGGATTGCACCACCGCTATACACTGCTAGAGTTAACACTTGAAACAGGAAAGAAAAACCAAATTCGGGTGCATTGCGAACATTTTGGACATCCTGTTGTAGGGGACAAAAAATATGGTGGAAAGACAAACCCCCTAAAGCGGTTGGGATTGCATGCCCATCGTTTGGGATTTACACACCCCGTAACCCACAAAAAATTAGTGTTCGATTCTCCACTACCCACAGTTTTTGAAAAATTAGTTAGTTTAGAAAAATAATCTCGATTTTGTACAAAGAGACTGTGAAAAAATTAGAATCCGTTTGATTTCGATCGAGATTATTTCACAGCTCAAAGTCCAGAAATGAGCAAAAAAATAAGTACAAAATCGAGAGAATATAATGGTTCAGCGTTTATTTCGCCTGGCGATTTTTTTATGCGTCTGCGGTTACACGGCTTATACACTATGGATGTATTGGGAGTATTCAACTTTGGATACTCAAGTTCCTCTTCAAACAGTGAAGTGGAGCATCCATGAACGTGATGAAGAGGCCTACCTTTACCACGTTTCTTATACCTACCGCTTAGGTGATGACGCTTATGAAAACCGGTATTTATTTAAAAAACCGGTTTTTATCAATCTTTTAGGGGCCGAACACGATCTCGCAAGTTTTTCAGCGGAAGTAAAATCTGCTTGGGTGTCCGGGCAAAATCCCTCCTATTCCTCTTTACAAAAAACATTTCCCGTTAAAGAATCGATTTCAACAGCTATTTTGTGGCTGATCTTCATTTACTTCGCTTTACTGGGAAAATATTATGCATACAGATACGGCCGCTATCACCCTGACAAATAGATCTGCTGATGGAGACCTCTATCAAGCTGTATTCCTACCTGAAAAAGGGATGAACTTGATCAGCTTCCGAAAAGGGGAAGTGGAGGTGATAGATCAAAGCACATGGCCCCTGTTTGAAGAACGTTACGCAGGTCTAGGAGCTTTGATTGGCCCCCATTTCCACCACCGCAAAGTGATTCCCCCTGTGCTCCAACCTGAAAAATTTCCTTTTATTTCTAAACAAGAGGAAAAAGGGCTTCACGAACACTTTTCCCATGGCATCGCCCGCTACGCCCCTTGGAAATATAAGGCAACCGAGACAACGATTGAAGGGAAGCTGACCGGCAAAGACCTTTGGAACGAGATCCCCTTATCCGTGCTCGAAGGACAGAAATTTTCCCTGCAGTTTAAAGCTGAACTAACTGTCGATGGATTAGTCTTTGATTATTCTGTGGTGAGCGAAACTGACTCGATTGTGGGCTTTCACTACTACTACAGCCTTGTTGATGGTGCGGGAATCCTTCGAGCCGACACGCAAGAAAATAGAAATATGGAAGTTTCACTGAAAGATTCCGAATGGGACCACACTTTTCACCCCGCGCTCACTCCTTGTTTGGGAAAAATAGAATTAGAGACGGGGACATATCGTGTGATAGTCGAGTATAGCTGTGTCTCGCAAGAGAATTCTTGGCAGCTTTACCATCCCAAGGGAGCGTCTTTTGTGTGTATAGAACCCCTAAGCGCCAGGGATCCTCATCACACAAATCTTACTGTAAGTTCACTCAAACAGTGTTTAAGGATAGATTCATTGTTGTCGTAAAAGATGCTTTTGCTTTTGGCGGGAGAATAAATAAGCCTTGTCGTAATAATCTAACACAATAGAGATCGCTTTTTCTAACTCTTTCCGATTCACCGCGTCAACCACTTCTTTTGTCCTTAGAGCTCCAAGCTTTTTTTCTAATCGTTGTGTCGCTTGAATAATTTCTTCAGGCGCGTGATGGCCATAGCAGTGTAGCAACCGTTGGATTCGCTCTTCTCGTAAACATTCGATAGTTGTGATGGGAGCCTGTTTCATTTGTGTCCACAATGATTGAGGAATAGGACAGGAGCCGATCATTCGACTTTCATCTTCAATCCAGATGGGTGTGTTCCGGTTTAGCTTGGAAAGCTCCAGGGCTAGTCTATTTTCAAATTGCTCCGTAGAGGGCTGTTTTGGTGATCCTAAATGACCATAACTGCTTCCACGGTGGTTGGCGATCTCCTCTAAATCGATAATTTGTTCATGATCTTGTCGCAGCTTATGCAAACGCTCCGTTTTTCCGCATCCCGTCAATCCGCTCAAAACTCGCAGCTGATACTCTTGTTCGAATTGATTTAAAGCCCACTTTCGGAAGGACTTATAACCCCCCTCTAAAAGAACGCATTTAAACCCCGCGGTTTGCAGCAGCCAAGCAAGCGAACTGCTGCGCATTCCGCCTCTTGCGCAATACAGTCGAAATGTTTTTGAGGCAGGCGCTAAACTTTCGGCTAATTCCACAAATGAGGCAAGTTTGGGTCCGACGCGTCGCAGCCCTAGTTTTACGGCGGCATCCCGCCCTTCTTTTTTATAGAGCGTACCTACTTCTGCTCGTTCCTGATCGGAAAATAAGGGAAATGAAATGGCTCCGGGAATGTGCCCATGTGTATACTCGCAAGGGCTTCTTGCGTCTAGGAGAGGGGAAGGAAGGTTGTTGAATTCATCGATCATCATAGGGGTTACATTTTAGTGCTGAAAATCAAAAAATTCAATGGCTATTTTAATTACGGAATCACGTCTTTAGCGTGAAAGCCCTAGCGATTCATCGATCGCAAGTTAGAGAATATTGTTTTTACAACCCCTAGGATATTGCACTACTGGTACTTTGTTTTTGACAATTCTAGCCAGCTAATTTAAGCTCGATTTTCCGCGCGCCCAAACCCTCAAAAAAATTCGGTGAAAATGAGATCGTTACTTTCTTTAGCCCTAGCCTTTTTAAGTTTATTTTCTGTGAGTGTCATAAATGCTGATACAATCCCTCAAAACGCAAAAATTTATGTAGCGGGTCACAACGGTTTGGTCGGACGAGCGATCATCCGAAAACTGGAAACAGAGGGCTACAACAACATTATCACTCGAACCTCGAAAGAGTTAGACTTGCGTGTGCAGGAGAATGTTCAACGCTTTTTTGAAGTGGAAAAGCCTGAATATGTCTTTCTAGCAGCGGCTAAAGTGGGTGGCATCAAAGCCAATTCTGACTATCCCGCCGATTTTATCTATGATAACTTAATCATCGAGGCCAATGTAATCCACTCCGCTTATCTTATCGGGGTAAAAAAACTGCTTTTTTTAGGTTCTTCATGTATCTACCCGCGAGAGTGTCCGCAGCCAATGAAAGAATCCCATCTCCTAAGTGGATACTTAGAGCCTACCAATGCCCCCTATGCGATTGCAAAGATTGCGGGAATTATGATGTGCGAATCCTACAACCGTCAATACGGAACAAATTTTATTACCTGCATGCCAACGAATTTATATGGCCCTTTTGACAACTTTGATTTGAATAATTCTCACGTTTTTCCTGCTCTCATTCGTAAATTTTCTGAAGCAAAGGACACCGGCGCAGAAAACGTCACCCTTTGGGGAACCGGGAGTCCTCGAAGAGAATTTCTTCATGTCGATGACTTAGCAGACGCCTCGCTATTTCTTATGAACAACTACGAAGGAAATGAAACCGTGAATGTGGGTTGCGGCACCGACGTTTCGATTTTAGAGTTGGCGATTTTGATTAAAGATGCGGTAGGTTACGAGGGAAAACTGCTGTTTGACACGGCTTACCCCGATGGAACCATGCAAAAACTCTTGTGTATCGATAAAATCCGTTCCCTAGGTTGGGAATCAAAAATCTCCTTATACAAAGGAATTAAAGATGTTATCGAGTGGTACAAAGAAAACCACATTCCATGACTTGAATTTTTAGAAGTAGGAAGAGTAAAGTAAAATTTATCAGGCATTCACTTAGAATCCATCAAGTTTTTGGGAATTAAGGGGATGTTGATTATTTCGCGGTTTTTCCGAATGCCAAAATATTTAACACACGGAGGTTTCTATGGGCCATACTCACGATCATTGTTGTGGTGATCAATGTCACTCACATGAACATGAAGAATGTTGTTCTTCGCATCATCACCATCATGACAGTTGTCATGAACACTCCCATGATGAAGAGTGCTGCTATACTCAGTCATTCTTAGAATTGGCCGATGAAGCTTGGATGGAAGTGCTTAAAGATAAAATCAAAGAACACATTATTACCCATGATCATAAAATCGATAAGCTCGCTGCCATCATTGCTGAAGCAAACCATGAGCGGTGGAGAAAAAAAATGGAAAATGAAAGCTGCAATGAAAACTACAAACAAAAACTGCATGATTTATTCCATAGCACTGAAAACAAGCCGCTCCCTCGTAAATAACCTCTAAAACCCAGGACACTCGTTATGTCCTGGGTTATCCTTAAACAACTTCAAGAATTATCCTTAGTTTTTTAAAAAAACTAAGCCCCCACTGATTCAAAGTGGAGCTTAGTTTCTCCCCTGTTTTTCTAAGTCTTAGAAAGGCTTTGACGCCAAAATATCTGTTAAATTTTACGATTAACACTACTTGGCTCCTAAGGCGCATACCAATGATCAATTCTCCAACCCCAAGGCCTACCAATGAAATCAGAATACTCAAGATTTCCTTAGGGAAAGGGACGGGGATGATTTTAAATAAGGCGAAGCTGGAAGCCCCAAATGCAATTGCGAGAGATGCTGACAATGCGTTTCCTTGTTTTTTATATAAACCGATAAAAATAGGAACTAACAGGCAGCTTAGCGAAAACTCATAACTTAAAATAAGCATGTCCACGATATTATCAAAGAAAAATGAAAAGAAAATCCCTGCCATCGCTATCCCTACAGACAACCCCTGGGAGATTCTTACGTTTTTATTTCCTAACGCGCCTTCAAAATCCTGTGAAAGATTGGAGCTAATGGCATTAATTAATGAATCGGCCGTGGAAATGATCGCCGCTAACACCGCACATCCGACGAAAGCCGTTAGGATTGGATTGGTAGTTTGCATGATAGTCATCATCAGTACGCTGGCACCTTTAGGAACCTCGATCCCCATTCCTTTTCCATACACTCCAAAAAACACCGGAATCACACCAATGATTAATGAGCCAATACCTGCCCAAATGGTTGCTTTGGAGACTGTTCTCGGACATTCCCCAGCGAAACATCGTTGACCCATTCCTTGCTCAATCACCATAAACAGCAGCGGCAGCACGATCCATCCCACCAGTTTTGAAGGATCGAAAACAAAATTTTCCCCGCTCCATCCCATCTCGAAAACTTCCGGAGAAGACACTTCCGAAAAATAAGCCACGTATCCGAATGTAAATAGGAAGATAACCGCAAAAAAAGCTGCCTGAACTAGGTCTGTAGAAACCACGGCTTTAAGACCTCCAAGCACCGTATAGATGATCACAACGGCCCAAAAGAAGATGAATAGCAGTTGACTCTCAACGCCCAAACTTAACATGAATTTCTTTGACCCAACGATTTGGGCTGCAAAAATCATAAATAGGGTGAGCATGGAAAGAATGGAAGCAATTTTTTTTAGCGCTATGGAGCGGTAAACGGTTTCGAAAATCTGCGCAATGGTTGAGATCTTCATTTGGGATAGCCTTTTTCCGACTCCTGAACCAAGTAGAAGTAGGCCAAGGGTTCCTCCAAGTGGATATAGGATCACTGCCCATCCAAATTGATACGCTTCTTCAGCGGCGCCTAAGATGACTCCTCCACCCAGCTGAGTGGCAAGAAATGTCATCATCAAAGGGAAAAAGCTGATCGTTTTTCCCGCTAAAAAGTAGTCTTCTTGGGTTTTTATGCCCTTAGAAGAACGTCCTCCCACCACCAAACAAACCGCTTGGAGGGCAGCCAGAACTATAATAAAAGTT
>CAZENM010000080.1:0-12885 GCA_964513575.1 uncultured bacterium
AAAAGTTTAAATGTTAGAATGCAAATGGGGGTTGCTTTAACTCGAAGTTAAAAAGCAAAGATTAGCAAGAATGATGATGATGATGGGCAGAAGAGGAGCAAGCGAGAGAAAAGTTGATGGCAAAATTATAGTTCAAGCCGTTTTGAAGGCCCTCTGAACTTGATAATTGCTGTTTGTTATTCATGAATTTATTCCTTTCTAAATTTTAGGAAAACCTGTTAAACAACCGAATTATACCAGATATAAACTGCAAAAGGCAAGAAAAAGTATGAACGGCAATCAATATGGATTTTTAGAAAGTTTACCCCTCAGTGGGTTGATCGGAGTCTCAAGAAATCTTTGCGTCCAATCTTTGCTGTATCCTTTCGATGTGATCAAAACTCGCCAACATTCAGATTTTACTCGAATAAAAAGCTGGCAGATCGCGATGAATATATTTCATTCGGAAGGTTATCGGGCGTTTTACAGGGGCTTGCACGCTCAGATGCTAAGAACTAGCGTCCAGCCCCTTTGGTCTTGGCCTATGATGACTGAGGGGCCTACTTTATTAAAACGTTATGATCTAAATCCTTTTCTTATCCAAGGCCTAATAGGTTGTTCAATCGCCACAGTCGGAACCGCTTTACTGACACCGTTGGAAAGAGCTAAAATCAACCTCATTCTTTCTTCAAATAAAAAGAACCCTAATCGCGTGCTTTTTCCTCCCGAATTCATTAGAAGTGGATGGAAAGGGGCTTTTCCTCACTGGCTAAGGCTTACGGCATCATGGTCGACATTTTTAATCGCACAGAAATATTTTAGAGATGAATGTAAAAAAAGATCGGGTGGAGATAAGTTGACTTTGGGGGAAGCTGCAGAGGTTGCTCTTAAAATAGCCATTCCTGTAACCCTAATCACTGCTCCGTTTGATCGTGTCAATACACTGGTTCAAAGTAACAACTCACAGTTATACACTCTTTTTATTGAAAATGTGATTCGTAAACTTTACCGTGGGTGGCCGTTGCTATTGCTTTCAAGTGCTATTCATAACACCGCTACGATTTATCTGCTTGATCGATTCGAAAATTGACGATCTGTATTATTCCTTATCCGCTTGTCAGGTAGTCATGCAGGTCAGCCTGTGTGGTGATTAAAATGCTGTGGTAGATGGCACATAAAGGGATAATTGCATGAATAATGGTGCTGTCTCCGACACCGGGGATGGCAAAAGCTGAAACTCTAGACGCCCATTCTGATTTTTCAATTTGATCAATCCCTTCAAAGTAGTCCTCGGAGCTAAATCCTTCCTCTCTTACTCGAAAGTAAATCAATTGCCTACCGTAAAGAAGGCTTTGAATGGCCAAAATAAGCCCTTGGCTAGAGGGAGGAGGCTGTCCGAAAATATCGATCAATTGCGGCAGCGTTTCACAAAAGACACCCTCATGGAGACGCCCTCTTTCGGCTTCTCCGAAGAGGGCTATAGTCAAAAGATTCGACATAACAACCTCTAATTAAGATGCTTATCTTAATTGTAAGGTTATTTGAATATAGATTCAACTAACGGGCAAGTCCATACTGCGCAAGATTGCCGAGCTTAGCCTCAATATTCAATAAGCGGTTGTATTTGGAAATCCGCTCACTCCGCGATAAGGAACCTGTCTTAATTTGGCCTGAATTAGTGGCAACAGCAATGTCTGCGATAAATGAATCTTCAGTTTCTCCGGACCGGTGAGAAATCACCGAGGCATACCCTGCCATGTGGGCGATTCGAACAGCTTCTAAAGCTTCGGATAAAGTGCCGATTTGATTAACCTTTACAAGGATTGCGTTTCCGATATGTTCTTTGATGCCGCGTTGGAGAAATTTGGGGTTGGTGACAAAGAGGTCATCTCCGACAATTTGAATTTTTTGTCCTAATTTTTCAGTCAGTCGTTTCCAACCTTTCCAGTCTTCTTCATCTAAGCCATCTTCGATACTATCGATGGGATAGGCATTTACTAAACTTTCTAGGTAATCAACCTGTTCATCGGCGGTTCTTTTGATGAAATCGATTCCTTTATTCATTTTTTTCTTTTCAAGGTAACGGTGGGTTGTCTTGTCATAGAATTCGGATGCGGCGCAGTCAAGGGCTAAAGTCACTTGGCTGCCGGGCTGATAGCCGGCTTTTTCAATAGCTTGGATGATCAATTCCAAGGCTTCTTCATTAGAAGATAGGTTTGGGGCAAAGCCGCCTTCATCTCCAACCGCGGTGACATGTCCTTTGTCCTTTAGGATTTTTTTTAAGGTATGAAAGATTTCTGTTCCCCAGCGAAGGCCTTCGGAAAATGTGGGGGCTCCGATAGGACGAATCATGAATTCTTGGAAATCTAGAGAGTTATCTGCATGGGATCCGCCATTTAGGATGTTCATCATCGGGATGGGCAGAATGTGAGCATGGGATCCACCGATATAACGATAAAGTGGGAGTTTTGCGGTAAGGGCCGCGACTCTTGCTAACGCGAGCGAGGCCCCAAGAATCGCATTCGCTCCGAGACGGCTTTTATTTTCGGTGCCATCGGCTTCCCGCATCATTAGATCTAATTTTTCTTGGTCAAAAACATGTTCGCCGACCAGGATGTCCGCGATGATCCCATTCACGTGGGAAACGGCCAGGTCGACACCTTTGCCAAAGTAGCGTTCGGGATCTCCATCTCTTAACTCTACGGCTTCATGAGTTCCGGTAGAGGCTCCGGATGGAACCGAAGCTCGCGCCTGAAGGTCTTCGTTAGTGGTAATTGTTACTTCTATCGTGGGGGTCCCTCTCGAATCTAAAATAGGAAGGGCTTTAACTGTGCGGATGTAGGTCATCAGAGTTTCTCCAAGGCTTAAATTTTTTCAATCTATATCAGTTTATATGGTGTTAAAGAGGATTAAATCGGTCACAACAGCCATTAGATGATTCCGAGTATCGGTATTTCGGGTAATCCCGTTTTTCTTCCTAATCATAGACTTTCTGTTCTTTTCATGCTTAACAGTTCCGAGTCCTTATTCTGTATTTAATATGTGGATTACGGACGAACGATTTCACAAGGAGCGCCTTCTTTCATCTTTTTAAGAATAGGATTGATGTTTTTTAACAGCAGGCTTGCTCTATGATCCCAAGTGTGATGAGCTAATGTTTTTTCTTTTCCCTGATTGACGATGGATATTCTTTGGGTGTCGTCGGATAGAATTTTTTTGATGTTTTCATTGACTTTGTCAATCTGGCGATGCCTGTAGTAGACGAGGTCTTCGAAATCGTTAAAATACTCCAACATATAGGGATTTTCACTGGTAATAGGAACAGCTCCCGATAACAGTCCGGCAAATATACGTGTATGAGCTCCGTTTTTTGTCGTTGCTGTACTGTTTAGCACTATTTTACTTTGCTTCATTAGCGCTAAAGCTTCTTCATAGGGGATGGGAGTGTGGATTTTTGCTTTGGTGTTCTTTGTGAATTTCTCCCATGGACCTACGCCATAGATATCGACAGGGAAATCTTTAATGGATCGAATGAGATCCACGCGGTCTTTTCCTCTGATATAGTCATCTAGGTCTATTAAGGCTTCGACGTAGGGAATGGTATTCGGATCTAGGTTTTTTTCCGTTTTCAAGTGATGGTCAAGCGATTGGATAAATGCATTGATATAGGAAGTGGTTTGATCTGCCAAAGTCCTTTCCGCGGCCTCATCCAAAACTTTACAAAGGGACTCAGAATAGATGGCGCGCCAATTTTCTCTAACTGATTCATAATCGATACAAGACGATAACATGAGAATATCAATCTCTTTTTTTTCGTCCGGAGTTCCTTTGATTCCTTTTTCAACTCCATGAGGCATAAAAAAGACATTTGGAAAATTGAGCTCGTGATAGAAATCCAAACCGGAGCGGTCCATGCAAGTAATGATGTTTGTAGGGGATTTCACAAGTTCAATGAATCTTGTTGGAGGATCCGTCAAACAGGCAATATGGGGGATTTGAACCAAATCGGAAAAAAAATAGCCATTTTCATCGGGAAGTAAGCCATTAAACGACAGGGTACAGTCAGGTGGATTGTTGAAAATTTGCTGTAAGAAGGGTTTTGGATCGTTGAATTTGGCTTCAAGAATTCTGCAGTGTATGCCAAGGCGTGTTAAAGCTTCGTATAGCTTGTGTGTAAAGTGGTGTAGAACGGTATATTGACAAAACGGCGGTAGAAATAGGTCAATGCGTTTAATCATACAAAATTCCCTTTTGAATTCAAATTTGGGGACGGAGTTAAATTTTTTTTATACGATTGCTTAACCCATGGGCATCCATTTGCGCTTTGCGTTGCGTGATTGAGATTTAAGGTTGCCTGTAGGCTTGTTTTCTTTTTTTGAAGAGGAGCTTGAAGCCTGAGCGGGCGATGATCCTTTTGCAGAAGGGGAAAGTTTATCGATTAAGTCTTTTTCGGACTGTTTTAAAAACTCTCTATCTTTTGCGGAGAGCTCCGGGCTTGTAGCGATGATTGTTTTCATCTCTTCAACACTTTTTCCCGCCTTAGATGCTGCCTCTTCTATTTTTTCCTTTATTTCCACGCCTAATTTGGTTGCTCGGTCCAAGGCAGCGGATAATTCAGGGTCGTCGACCACTGCTTTTACATTTTTCGCGCTCACAAGGTTCCTATCAAGGGCTTTTGTGGTGGGAACGGGAAATCGCTCTTTAACGGGCGCTACTTTTTTCTTAGCCGAAGAGCTATAAAAATCAAGAGGGCTGTTGTTGGCCATAAATCCTCCAATTGAGAGTGTCGTCTAATTTAAGTTTAACAAATTTCAACAAACAATTCCCATCGAAATTGAAAATAAAACTGATCGCGATTATACTACATAGGAGAAGAAAGAAATTTCGTATATTTCACAACATTCATAGGTTAAGGACAAGGTCATGGGGTATTTGGAGGATTTTTTAACGCAGATTCAACTTAGAGATTTTCCTAAATTTTTACAATTATGGGAAGAATATTGCGCGAGTGATCAGGTTGAACCTGAAGAAATTACTCACTTATTGGTGGCCATTAAGGGGTCAGAATTTGCACGACCATTTGGTCAAATGGTGGAGACAGCTCTCCCCTTAATAGATATCCTTTCGGATAAATCCGCATCCTATGATGTGTTGAAGCATCTCATAGATCTACAGTTGACGAACTCGGCAAGACTTGCCGATATCGCCCATCAGGCAATTAAAGAAAAATACGAAAACCAGCCGATGTTTAGTGAAAGGCTACGTCTTGTTGGACTCAGAAGTAGGGATCAGTTCCAAGGAGCTCTTTCTAATTTTGATCTTTTGGCCCATATGGCTAAAGGGGAATTTGTCTATCACGAAGGGGGCTGGGGAGTTGGGGAAATTACCGATATTTCAGCTGTTCGCGAGCAGATTGCCGTCGAATTTGAGAACGTAGCCGGGACAAAACACATCACTTTTTCCAATGCGTTTAACAATTTGGTACCTGTCAATAAAGATAATTTTAGAGTAAGACGGTTCGCGTTTCCCGATGACTTGGAAGCTGAAGCAAAAAAACATCCAGTCGAAGTTATTAAGTTACTTCTTCGAGATTTAGGGCCAAAAAGCGCTTCCGAAATTAAAGATGAGCTCTGCGATTGGGTGATTCCCGAGAATGAGTGGGCAAAATGGTGGCAAGCAACGCGTTCAAAACTCAAAAAAGATACTTTGATTGAAACCCCTGCTAATATTAAAGACGCCTTCAAACTCCGGAAAAATGCACTCTCTCACACCGAGCGGTTCCATGGGAATTTGACCAAAAAAACCGATATCAATGAGATCCTCTTAGCGTCCTATAGTTTTGTCCGGGACAATCCTAAAAGTGCGCGGGAAGAAGAGATGAGAAATTCGCTCATCGCAAGATTGAATGATCTTCGTGAGCAGGCGGATGATAATATTTCAATGGTAATTGGAATCGAGCTCTTGATGGAAACTTTGATCTCTACTCCTGAACAGACAGAAAAAATAAAAAACATCATCAAGTCACTGGATGACGTCGAAGATGTGATCAATAATATCCAAATCGCAGCCTACAAAAAGCGCACTTTAGCTTTATTGAAGGAATGCCGGTCTGATTGGGTGGACATTTTCCTTAGGGTTTTATTTTCGCAACAACCGGGCCCCATGCGTGATTACTTGTTAGATGAATTGTTGAAAGGTTCTTCGAAGGAATCTTTGGTCAAAAAACTCGATGAACTGATCGATCATCCCCTCGTCAATCCGGATATGTTTGTGTGGTACTTCCAAAAAGCAACACACAAAAACTCTGAAGGCCTGCCTTTTGCTGATAAAGAGGGACACTGCCGCCTATTTGAATCATTCCTGATTCTGCTTAGTCAGATAGAACCAAGACCGGAAGCTAAAGATTTGGTCAAGAAAATGACAACGCTTCTTTCGAACAAACGCTACGCCCTGGTTCGCGCAATTATCGAAGGAACCAGCTTAGAATATATTCAAGAGTTTCTATTGCTCGTGACTAAAATTCAAAGTCTAACAGATACAGATCAAAAGATTTTGCGTTCCTTGGCTGAAGTGGTTCAACCATCGCTAGCGGCTGTTAGAAGCAAGAAAGCAGCTCCCCATACTGATGCCCAAACCTATTGGACGACAGAAGAGAGCTACCTAAGGATGCAAGACAATATTAAACAAATCGGAACGAAAGAAATCGTGGAAAACGCTAGGGAAATTGAAGCGGCACGGGCTCTAGGAGACTTACGGGAGAATTCCGAGTTTAAATTTGCCCTAGAGAAACGTTCTCGTTTACAAAATGAGCTTAAAACGCTTTCGGAGCAATTCAAAAAGGCTAGAATTATTACCCAAGGTGATGTACATAAGGATGAAGTAGGAATCGGCTCTATTGTCGATGTCAAAAATACCGAAGGTTCCACTACGACTTATAAAATTTTAGGTCCTTGGGATGCAGATCCTGATAATAATGTTCTATCGCTGCAATCTAAATTGGCACAGGCAATGGCTGGCCATATCGTTGGGGATAAATTCAATTTCCGCGATGAGGATTACACGATTACTAAAATCAAAAGTATATTTGAAAAATAATTCAAGGCGATGATGGAAATAATTTTAGCAACCCAAAATTTGCATAAAATCAGGGAATTCAGAGAGATGTTCAAGACTCTGAAATTTTTAGATCTGTTATCGCTTTTGAATTTTCCGGATTATATTCCCCCTGAAGAAACGGAAGATACTTTTGAGGCCAATGCCAACCTAAAGGCCGTTCATGCCGCTAAGACACTAAATAAGTGGGTCATCGCCGATGATTCCGGCTTAGTGGTTCCTGCCTTGGGTGGAGCGCCTGGAGTTTACTCCAGGCGTTATGCTGGACTTCAAGCGACCGATAAACAAAATAGAATCAAATTGCTTCAGGACATGAAAGAGTTAAGCCAGCTTCAGCGATCGGCTTATTTCCAATGCGCATTAGCGCTCGCTAACCCAAAAGGGATTTATAAAACAGTCACAGGGATTGTTGAAGGGTATATTTTAGAAGAAGAGGTCGGACGAGACGGATTCGGTTATGACTCCCTTTTCCAACAGCATGATTCTAATAAATCTTTTGGCGAAATGTCTGAAAGTGTAAAAAATAGAGTTTCCCACCGTCGGAAAGCTTTTGATAAAATTGCCTTAACTTTGGAGTCGATCAAAGAATAAGGATGCTTTATTATATCGACGGCTACAATCTTATTTTTCGCATCTTAACAGCCGGCGATACCCTCAAGCACCGAAGAGACGCTCTTATTAAAGAGTTAAGCGACAAAACTGAACTGCTTAAGCTAAATACCATCCTCGTCTTTGACTCGCAGCACGTCAGTACCGAAGCGACTCGTAACCACTACAAAAACCTGGAAATTCATTATACGAATGAGGGGGAAACCGCTGATGATTATATTATCTGTCAGTTGAAAATGGCTTCCGAAAGAAAAGGGATTACAGTTGTCACTTCAGATCTTCGTCTGGCATGGCGAGTTCGACGTGAAAATGCCCTAACATTAACTTCAGAAGAATATCTCACCTCAATAAGCCGACGTTATAAGAATAAAATAGAACAAATTCGGCAAGAATTAGAGGCAGCTCCGCCAGAAAAAACTCAGCTTCCTAAGTTGCTCCCTGAACGTCACAGAAAAACAAAACTAAAAAATGAGTTCAAGCCTAATCAAGAAGCTAATGTGGAATATTATTTAGAGAAGTTTGGTTCGAAAGAGGAGCCGGAAACGCCCTCTACAAAAAAATACGAATCCGATTTTGACAGATGGCTCCGAGAATTCGAGTAGATCTCCGTTTAGGAGGTGTGATGGGAGTTTTTTTTACGCGGAGACGGGAAATCGGAGAGGTGCAAGATGTCTTCAGTGTGCACACAGAAGGTGATTTTACCGCAGTTGTTGATTGAAATGAGTCTGTAGGGTGCACGAGAAGAGCAATTTTACCACTCTTGCCCCTCTGTGGTAAAATCACCCTTTATCAGACATGTTTGAGCTTAGATGGCCGCATTAAGCACCTGTTCTGACAACAAATTCTCGAATGTCACATAGATTTAACTTTTGATTCCAACTCGCCCTGTGACATTTTACCGGTGCTTGTACTTGTCAACTGTCCGTTTTTAAAGTAGAGAATCGTAGGAAGTACTTTCACAGAATAACGGGTAGCGATATCGCGGTTTTCGTCAAAATCCATCTTCACAAAAAGATAGTTATCACCCAACTTTTTTGCGACTTCATTGACAACAGGCTTCAACAGTTGACATGGCTGACACCAAGTCGCAGAAAAAACCACGATCACCGGTTTTTTAGATTGTATTACAGCGGCATCAAAGCTGCTTTGGGAGAGTTCGATAGTTCCATTCTTGGAGCTGTAGTCAGCTGCCGAAAGTAGGTTCGATGCTAGAGCAAGTACCAGTGTGATTAAAGGGATAAGCTTCATAAGATAACCTTTTGTTGTTTGATTTTTTATCCATATTCGGGACAAAGGCCCACCACGATGAAATCATCGCGGCGGGCCTGTTTTTATGTTAGCTAAGGACATTCACTGTGCGCCATGCTGTTAGGATGGCTTTTGCTTCGGCACTTATGTCGCCGTGACTGCTAGAGCCTGGAAACATGTCTTTTGCTACTTCAATCGATTTAGTCGCGAACCCATTAAAGGTTTCATTTGGCCCAATCTTTGATTGTAGAGCGTACCAAACTTTACCGATTTTATCCCATGAGTTTCCTCCAACTTCCTTACAGGCCAAGCAAAAGGCGCGGTTGGCAATTCCCGAGTTGATATGGGGGTCTGCATTTGCAGGATCCACGGCATCTGCCCAAGACGCGGGCTGTGGATCTGTGCCTAACTGGGGATGGTTCACATAGCCCGTTCCTGGACGTTCCATATTTCTAAGGGCATATTTGTCCCCACGAAGAACATTCTCGCCGATCAACCAATCAGCATCCCGGGACGCGACATTCTGATCATACTGTTTGATCATGCTTCCGAATGCGTCAGAAACGTGTTCATTCAAAGCCCCTGGTTCCCCTTCGTAAACTAAGTTGGGGCCGTACTGAGTGACTCCATGAGTGAACTCATGAGTGATCACATCTAGATCGGTAGTGAAGTCACCGAAGGGTCCGCTGCCTTCTCCATAGACCATTCGAGTTCCATCGAAAAAGGCATTATCAAAGCTTGCATCATAGCGGACGGTGCTGCATAGTTGCATTCCTTTATTATCGAGAGAATTTCGGCCAAACTCTTTCAGAAAAAATTGATAGGTTTTCATAGCCCCATTATAAGCCCTAAATTCAGCTGAATTTCCCCCTGTCAGTGGGTCGCGAATTTTTGTACCGGGTAATTTTTGCAGGTGTTTGGCATCGAAAATTTTGACGATCGAATCAGCAGGCTTGCCGATTTTTATGCCTCTTTCTATGGCAGAAATATTTTTTAACCCATGTCTATTTTGTTTGAGTGAGGCAAGTTTTGAACGCATTTCAGGTGTTTGAAGGTGAGGGGGAATAATGGAACAAAAATTGCCGTGTGAAGCATGGGCCAGGGTGCTTAAGCTGGACATAATTCAACCTCCTTATAGGTTTTAAAGTTGAATTTTTTACATTGTGGAATTCCAAAATTGGTGTCAAATAATTATTTTAATTTAAGCGCAGAGAGACCGTTCATTTTTTTTATTAGGCAACTTGGATGATAATTGGGATTATTATATATACAAACTAATCCAGCTTTCAAGCTGCTGCTGTAAATTAAAATTAGCTGCTAAAGCTACTAACCTTGTTGAAGTGCTTATAAGAAAGTGTTTAAGTTTGTTTTAACCCAATTAGGAGCCTAATATGTCAATTCGCGCATTTTTCAGTTGCTTTTCGGGAAACAGTTCTCCGGAACGAGAACCTAAAGCGATTAAAGTAAAAGTAGTTAAAACACCGCATCCAAATGTGCCAAAAGCGGAACACTCAGACAACTTACCGGAACATATCATTCACATTCCTCGCTCGGAGACTAGTGATGATGATTATATTGTTGGATTGGCCATTCAATCTTTAAGTTTTGACTCTACCGATCACTTTTCAAATCAACTTTCCCCTTATGGAAATTTGGGTTCCCGAAATCGCCGTTATTAGTCATCTTCCCAAGTTGCGGGCTGACTGATAAAAACTTTGTGAACTGAATATAATCTTCTGATGATCGTTTTTGGTCCCGCTTTACTGCACGGATCATTAGATTCTTAGGGGTGTGTTCCGGGTCGACGAATTCGACAATGTCCACATCATATCCTTCGATTTCCAAAAGCTCAGCGCGTGCGGCATCTGTGATTAATGCGGCGAATCGTTCTTTCAGCAAACCATGTTTGAGCAGTGGTTTCAATACATCGCATTTGACCTGATTGAATAATTCATGCTGACAACAAGGGACAGAAAGGATTGCTTGAGCCTTCCATTTAATAGCCTTTTCTAGGGCCGCGTCGGTCGCGGTATCACAAGCGTGAAGGGTGACTACTAGATCAACGTTGCCTTTTGGGGAGGTTTCTTCGATTCTTCCGATTTGAAAATGAAGACCTTCAAAACCCAGAGCGCGCGCGGTTTGTTCGCAGAACTCCACGACATCAACTTTAAGGTCTAGCCCTAGAATTTCCACGTCTTGTCGATGGTGTTCGCAAAGCCAATAGTATAAGGCAAACGTCAGGTAGGCTTTACCGCAACCAAAATCGATGATCGACATTTTTTGTTTTTTGGGGAGTTTTTTGATCACATCTTCGACAAGCTCTAAAAACCTATTGATCTGTCTAAATTTATCGTATTTCGCCGGAACGACTTTCCCATCAGCTTTCATGACTCCAAGATGGATTAAAAAGGGAATAGGTGTTCCCTCGGGCAATGGATGCTGTTTTGTTCGGTTGTGAGAAAATACCAGCTGTTTTTTTGTTTCATTTACCCCTTGTTTAATCCATTCACCACGTCGATTTGCAACCCATTCGACTGTTTCATTGGGGAAAATTAATTGGACTCTTTTATAGAGAGGTAAAAGTCTTATTAGAGTCTCGCAGCCTTCGAAAGGAGAGACGTTTTTATGAATCGCCTTGTTCCCTTCTAACTCAGTGATTTGGATGCTTGGCATCCCTTTAACAAGGAGCGCTCGTAGGGTTATAGGTCGTGTTTGTGAATTTCGGGGAGCGGTAAGGTAACCCTCAAATTTTTCCCCCTGTTTAATTTTTGCTAGATATTTATCCATTGTTAATGCCGAAATATTGAAAAGATTTTAGAATAGCATACAATTAATCTGAAGGAAAGGCGAATGACACACTTTAAAATTGTGATCCCATCTTACAACAGCGTCCGATGGCTTAGAAAGACTTTGGATTCTGTAGCGGCGCAAACTTACAAAAACTACGAAGTGTGCGTTATTGAAGATGCTTCAACACAGGCCGGACAAAAAGAAATTATCGCCGAATATGAAAAAAAATACGGCTGGAAAACCATCTATCGAAAAGTGAATCATGGGGCTGTCGCAAATATTGTCGATGGAATTGCTTTATTAAATCCCTCCGGCGACGATGTCATCGTCTTGATTGACGGAGATGACTGGCTTTACGATAAGCATGTGCTAAGTAAGTTAGATCAGATCTACTGGAATGAACCCGTTTCGTTAACCTATGGCCAATTTATTACTTATCCGCGATGGGAAATTGGTTTTTGTAGGCCGTTAAAGCATGAAGAGTCTTCCGGAAGGAATATGGATTGGGTGTTTTCACACTTGCGAACATTTCGTTATTATTTATGGAAGCGCCTAAATATTAGTGATTTAAAGGATTGTACCGGTCACTACTATAAGACTGCCTGGGACTTGGCCATCATGTATCCTTTGATAGAAATGGCCGGAAAATCGGTGAAGTGTGTTCATGATGTTCTTTATGTTTATAATTTAGATAATCCTCTTAATGATCATGTCTTAGACTTACAAAGGCAACAGACTGTTGCGGAAGAGATTCGCAAAAAGCCGTCTTATCCAAGACTTGTGATGGCAAGTTGTGAAAATTCCCCTGCTTCTTCATGGGTCTTGTGGAAACAAAGCGCCATTTCTTGGAAAAATAGAATCTTAACTCCGCGCCTCTATGAGCTAGTCTGGATGAAAATAAGGAAGATGTTCTAATGAATTATGTTTGGTTGTGGATCTTTTGGATAATTCCCTCGATTTCTCTGTGTGCCGGGCTAATGGACCTGACCGATTATATTCTTCCCGCGAATCATCCTGCCGAATCAGCTTTAAATAGGATATTTTCAGATGCCGATCTTCTCCGGAGCCGTTCGAATTTAATTCAGGCTGGGTTTAAGCTAACCGAGCATCAAGGGGCCAATAGCGTGACAATGACGCACCCTTTGC
>CAZENM010000081.1:0-12849 GCA_964513575.1 uncultured bacterium
AGACGAGTAAGTAGCCATTGTGATGCTCCAATTTAACGTTTAAGAAAGTATTATGTCTGAATGCATAATTATATTCAATATAAAAAGGTCTGGGTTTTAAATTAATCCCTGAGAAGGTAAGGTTTTCTGTGTATAAATGTGTCACCTGTGTTTAAGGGGCTATATTTGTAGTTTGTTTGATGTTGAGTCGGGTGAGTAATTAAATATAATAGTTTCATTAGTTGTTATTAGTTTTGTTGTGTAAGTTGAATAAATATTTGGTCTGGTCCATTTTTTAGGGGCCTCAAGGTCAAGTCATAATAATTAGCTGTTGGTGTGATTGTATGATTCGATCGTTAAGATTAAATAAAGAATGAAAAAAAATATAGAAGCGGTGAAAAAAAATCTTATGGACGCTTTGTTTTCACCTGGACGGTTTTGATTCCTCGGAGGGTGACCTCTTTGACAGTCAAATCGTAGGGGCCGAGATGAACAGATTCTTCCCTGTCGGGTTGGTGACCAAGTTCACGGTAGATTAATTCAGCAAGTGTTTCTGAAGGATTGGGGCTAAGATCGTATCCGAACTGTTGGGTAAACTCGCCGACAGTGAAATCGCCTGCTAGAGATTTATCCACGATTTTAAAGGAAAGAGGGGTCATAGAAGGGCCGGTTTGCGCTTCGCCGAATATTTCATCAAGCACATCTTTCAGGTCATATACGCCAATAGCGTTTCCCATTTCATCGACGATGATCGCAACTTCCTGATTATTTTTTCTGAACTGTTTTAGGATGTCGGTGACTTTGGTGTTCTGGGTCACAAACCAAGGGGCTTGGGAGTAGTCTCTGACTCTTTTTCCGTCGTGCACCCGAATGAGTTCCCGAGGGAAAGCAAGTCCAATAATATTTCGATGGTCGTTGTGATATAAGAGGCAGTAGTCAAATTTTTTTAGGGCATATTGACGGTGGAATTGTCCTACTTTAATTCCCGCAGGCAGCAGCCAATCTTTCCGAATTGGGTCCATGACATTTTTAACAATTTTGTGCCCTAGACTAAAAATGTTTGATGTGACGATATTGAACTCTTCGCTTTCATTCATGTGCGATTCGGCTTCATCTTTTTCCTCAATAATTTTCTTTAGTTCTTCTTGGGTTAGAAAGTATTCATGTCCCGTGCCTTTTTGCCCGGTCATCCACTGGCAGAGTTTGGAGATTCCCCCCACAATGATTAATAGGGGAGTCATGGCCTTTGCGGAAAAATAGAGAAGGGGAATTCCAATCATGCTCACGTGTTCCGCATATTTCCGAGCCGCAAACATTGGAGCCAGTTCTCCGAAAATCACAACCAGGATTACCTGTGAAATCGGGGACCAATCAGGGTTGATTCCTAATGACGAGTGAAATTCTCTAGAGAATTCAGATCCAAAAATCATTGCGACATTAACTCCGATTAAAGTAGTGCCGAAAAGTCTCGCGGGGTGTTGAAGGAGGTAATTCAACCAGATAGCCCGCTTTATTCCTTTGCTGACATAATACTGTAGGCGGACTTTGTTGAAAGAGACGCATGCCATCTCCATCATGGAATAAAAGGCGAGGATGATGATAGACAGAATATTCAGGAGCAGCCAGATAAAAGTATTCATTTTGCTCCCTTTTCTTGCGGGGGAGTTCCTTTTCCTTTCCGCTTTCTGACATAGACTTTTTTAATCCGATTGGGATCCGCCGCTAACACTTGAAAGATAAACTCATCTGTTTCAAATTTACATCCGCCTGTGGGGATTTCTCCAAGTTTTTCTGTCAGCCATCCGCCTAATGTGACCATATTAAAATCGCTTTCCAGGTTGCTTTGGAAGATTTCATTGAATTCCATAAGGTCTAGTTTTGCGTTGGCGATGATTTCATTTTCTCCTGAACGCACATAGAGCTGTTCTTGATCCCGTATATCTGTGATGTCGCCGATCACCATTTCTAAAATGTCTTCCTGTGAAACAATTCCAGTGATGACTCCATACTGGTCAACGACTAAAGCCACATATTCTCGAGTTTCTTTAAATTTTTGCAGCAATGCTTTTGCGGGGGAGTTTTCAGGAACAAAAAGCGGCTTGCGGAGGATCGGGATGAGTTGGTCAGGGGTTTTGATGTTGTCTCTTTCTAAAAAGAAATCGTTGGCGTTGATGATCCCCGATAGTTCGTCCAAGGAATCTTTATAGACTGGAACGCGGGAGCATTCTAAGTCGACAAACAAATGGATAAGTTTCGTTAAGGGTTCGTCCAGGTCGTATGCCAAAATGTCCACCCTTGGCCACATGATCTCCCGCACCGAAGACTCTTGAAAATTTAGGTATCCCCACACCAAATCGGCTTCTTCTGTAAGCAGAACTCCATCCTGTTCGGAAGTCCTTAGAACATGACGCAACTCTTCTTTTGAAATGCTTTCTTCTTCTTTTAAGAAAAAGAAAAGGGTGCGTGTAACCGGGGCTGTCACTGCAATGATCGCTCGCCTGATGTGAGCGATCCATTCATGGATGGCTGTAATGAGGGGGGCGGTAAATAGAGCTATAGCGACGTTATTGATCATTCCTAGGTACTTGGGAATGATCTCGCCGAATACTAAAGTGAGCACAAGAGGCACACCCACTTTTAGGGTCCAGCTGGCGTATTGGCCGAACATGCTCGAAGCTGTGTTTTGCAATAGAATGTTTACGATGGTGTTGAGTAAAAATACTGTAACTAAAAGATCTCGAGGGTGTTTTAGGAGTGTCGCGACAAGTTGTTTCCTTCTGTCGCGGGAGTCAGAGAAAGTTTTAGTCTTTGTGGGGGGGAGCGAGAATAAGGCTGTTTCTGATCCTGAAAAAAATCCAGAAGCTAACGTTAGCAAGATTATCATGGCGATTTGAACGATTTGTTCCATGATTATTCTATACTGCGGAAGAGGATTTTTGTTTCATGAGGTCGGGCCACTCCTAATTGTTTTTTTAGAACCAATTCGATCCATTCAGGGTCAGTTTGAGCGTTAATCTGTTCTTTTAGGATTTTTTGGATGTGGGTTTGATTTTGAAATTCCAATGTTAGCGTTGAAAGTTTGTTTTCTAGATAGGATCTCAAGATGTTTTTTCGGAATAAACCCCATTCAAAAACACCAAGGCAGATGATGGTGAATAAAATACACGTCCATAAACCGCGCAGGTGATCTGTAATAAAGATTAAACTCTTGAAAAATTTCATCAAATCCATTAGAAAATATATTTACATTTACAGAAGGAATCTTACATGAAAACACTTTTTTTGACGATTGGGATTGTAGGTTGTCTCAATTTCACAGGTCAATTATCCGCACATTGTCAAATGCCTTGCGGAATCTATCATGATGATATGGTTTATGATCAGATCGATCAGTATACAGAGACAATGTATAAAGGCATTGCAGTCATGAACGATAGCAAATTTCAAAGCTCCAAAGAACGAAATGAATTTGTGCGCTGGGCAATGGAGAAAGAAGCTGCTTCTGATGAGACGGCAGCGTTGCTTACAAAATATTTTTTACAGCAAAAGATTAAGCCGGGTGAACCCGATACCACGAAGCGGTTAGAAAGTTTGCATAAGCTGTTATTTCTGATCGTGGCAATTAAGCAAAACGTCGATTTGGAATTCGTCAAAGAGTTTACAGCGGAATGGGAACGTTTCAAGTTGATGTTCCACCGCGAGGGTTATGAATGTCAAATCGAACAAATGAAGCTTAAGCAAGCCGCTGAAAAAGAGAAAAATGCGGAACCTAAGAATTCTTTGGATAACCCAGCCAAGAGCGCAGGTAGCGCAGAAACAGCGAAGGTTGGCTAAGGAAGTATTTAATCGCCGCGAAATAGGTGACCTCTTTCAGAGGTCGCCTGATCAACTCATTTCCTGCTAAAACCTCTTTAATCCAGTCCTTGTGGACATAAAAAGTATTTTCAGGAAATTCGTCTAGCCGAAAAAAACAAACATCGTCACTTTCATCGGTTTCAGAGATGATCCCATCGCAGGCAGTTCCTGTGAATAAGGCCGTATCTTGTGCAAGTTTATTTAATGTTGTAAATAGGGCGACAAGTTTAAGTTGTTGGATGTTGAGACCGCTTTCTTCGAAGACTTCTCTTTTTGCGGCCTCTTCGGCGACTTCACCGAATTCAATCCCGCCACCGGGCAAGACCCACATCGGAACATCTCGACGTTTGACTAACAGAATGAATTTTTTAGTTTTATCGTATACGATTGTCAATACAGAATTTGCCATTGCCCAGGAAAGGACTCGAACCTACACACCTTGCGGCACCAGAACCTAAATCTGGCGTGTCTACCAATTTCACCACCTGGGCATAAGCAAAGATATTACGTGATTGCCCTATTTTATGTCGAACAACTTTATCATCTTTTTATTCTTTCTTCATATTTCCTTAACACTTTTCGATTATTATTAGGGCAATTTAAGAAAATAAGGACTCTCACATGCGCCACATTCTATTATTTTTGCTCCTGGCAGTCACCCACCTGAATGGGGTGCAACCAACGCGAATGTACTCCAATGTTGATGTAGAGGAACATAGGCTGGAAAGCGGGCTGCGTGTTCTGATCAAAAAAAACCAGCTGGATGAGGGCGAGGTCTTTGTTCGAATATTTTCCAAAGGGGGATATGCCCAGGAAAAAAATTTAAAAGATAAAGTTTCGGCCTATGTCAGTTTTCTTGCTTTGTTTGAGTCTGGATTTGGCCTTGCTTCTTCCCCTGAACAGTTGTCTAAGATTCTTTACGATAATTCCGCCGAGCTTTCATTGTTTGTTCTTCCCTCTTGCAAGGGAATTGAGGCTAAAATTCCCTCAAGATATTTTGATCAATTAATTGAATTCATTTCAGGGGCTTTCGAAAGTTCTAAAATTACTCGAGAAGGATTTACTCATGTGATTCATGAAATATCGCAGAGAACTGAAGATCAATCAGTAAAAAACAAATATAACGTCCTCACAAAAATGTATCAGGTGCATTTTGATCATCATCACTTCTCTTCTGAGATGCCCGGCGCTGCCATCGAAAGCGCGGATATAGAATATTCTCAGAAATTCGTCGATAAAGCTTTTGGCGGCGATGACCCTTTTACTTTTGTTGTGGTAGGGGATATTGATTCGGATCAGGTGATTGCCTCCCTGGATAAGCATATTCCTAAACGACAGTATACGGATAAAATGTTCACGGGAAATCCTGAGATGATTGCCGCAAACGAACCGCGCATGTACATGATGAAGGGGGATGACAACAAAGAATCGGTAAGTTCGATAGTTTATAGTATTAAGATGCAGCCTGACGGTAAGGAATTAGCCTTATATGAAACTTCTCTTAGAATCATTGAAAATAGGCTTGATGAAAAATTGTCTTCCATGGTTGGTCGCAAAGGATTCAGAGTCTCTTTTGAATTTCCTTACTATCCTGAAGTGTCCCTCTCTTGGGTCCAGATTAAATTTAATGTGCACCCCGATTTGAAGCAGTCGGTGACGACAGCGATTCATACTCAGTTAACAGATTTAGTGCAAAATGGGCCATCTAGGGCCGAATTTGAACGGGTAATTAGTTCTTTAAAGCGCGATGGAACCCACTTGCAAAATGATAATTACTTCTGGCTTTCAGTTTTAAGCGATTATGCCATTTGGGACTGGGACTTGAATCAAGCGGCATTGCGAGTGGGTTCGGATCCAAGCATTACGGCAGAGGCGACACAAGGCTTTCTGAAAAAGTCGCTTGTTTTGGAAGCGCCCGTGAGCATATTCTTACAATAGCAAATCACAGATAAGTTGTTGTGTTTATCGATAGAGATGGGAAACGAATCGTAACAACCCAAGACTGCGCTAAGCCCGGAGGGCTGGAACATATTAGCCCAGGCTGTGGCGTGCCCCGAAGAGGCTGTGAAGCCTGGGAAGTCGAGAGAAATGACCGAGCTCCAGAGGAGCGACAGATTTCAACGCTATCGATGGTTGAACTTTTCAAAGCGCTTCGCCTCTGCTGTCTCCCTAGCACGAGAACCTTGCAGAAGATCATTAACCTGTGCTTCAAGATCGGCTATTTTTTCCGAAGTATTTCTTCGTTCCAATTCAAAGCGACTGAGTTCACCCTCTAATGAAGCAATAGAACGTTCAGTTTTTTCAAGCGTTTCTTGAAGGTCTTTGGAGTGTTCTTGTTCTGTGGCATAACGTTGCTCTATCTCATACAATTTTTCTTCAAGGTTTCGAGCTTGTTCCGATTCTTTTTGGTTAAAAGCTGAGAGTTCCGAGACGGTTTGTTCTGTTTTTGCAAGTGTTTTCAGAAGGTCTTTGGAGTGTTCTTGTTCCCAAGCATACTGCTGTTCAATCTCATACAATTTTTCTTCGAGATTTCTAGCTTGTTCCGATTCTCTTTGGTTATAGGCCGAGAGTTCCGAAACGGTTTGTTCGCTTTTCACAAGGGTTTTCTGAAGTTCTTTCGAATGTTCTTGTGCCCTAGCATACTGCTGTTCCATCTCATACAATTTGTCTTCGAGATTTCTGGCTTGTTCCGATTCTCTTTGGCTATGGGCTGTGAGCTCGGCGATTGTGTGGAGGTATTCTCTATTGAGTTCCGCTTCTTTGTGTTCTTGATCTCGGATGTTTTGTTCCTTGCTTTCAACAAGAGCTGTATAAAAATCGAGTTCTTTTTCTAGTTGTGCAGTGTGTTGCTTTCCACTTTCGACTAAGGAAACATTGAATTGAACAGTTTCCTTAAGTTGAGCGATTTTTTGTTTGTTGGATTCTAGTTCATTCTCAATCGTTTGAACATATTTTAGCTGGTCATCAAGCGCTCGTTTTGTGGAATCTAATTCCGCTAGCGAGTTTCTGGTTAAGCGATGCTGGTATTGTTCTTCCTCGAGTCTATTTGTGAGTTCAGAAATTTCTGATTCTAAACCGGACATCCTTTTTTGATCTTGCTGTAAGGTGTCTTGGAGTAAGCTGATTTGGTCTTGGAAATTACTTTCGAGGGACTGTTTATCCCCATGAAGCCCTTTTAACACTTCATTTTTTTGAACCAAAGCATTTTTGTGACTCTCGATTTCCCGCTTCATCTGCGCGATTTGATCACTTTCTTGAGCTTGAAGATCTTTAACGCGTTGTTCATAACTTTCAGTCAGGGATGTTTGTAAATCGAGTTCCTCTTGAAGATGCGCGGCTTTTTGAATTGAAGCTTGGAGTTCGGTTTCAATGTCTTTTGTATGTCTAAGCTGTTCCTGAAGCGTTTGTTTTGTGCCGTCTAGATTACCAAGCTGTTGTTTTGTTTGGTCATGATTAACGATCTCTTGCTCCAAACTTTCGGAAATAGAGGCTAAAAGATTCTCTAAATGAGCAACCTGGCTTCTTTCTTGCTGCAATACTTGCTCTAGACTCGCATTGATGCCGATGATTTCATCTTTGGTATCGAGGGAGGAGTAGAGTGTATTCAACTGCTTTTCGGTAGATGACAGTGTCGCTTTATGCGTTTCGATTTCTTCGCGAAGAACAGCCATTTTTTTGTTTTCGCTGTCTAGTTTCTCTTGGTGGGTTTGCTCTTTGATCTCGAGCTCAGCGGATAAATTGTGGATCTGATCTTCAAGCTGCGCGACTAACTTTTGGCTGTCCTGCAATTTTTTCTCGAGAGTAATGCTATAGCGATGTTGATTTTTTAAGGTGCCCTGGGTTTCGTTAAACTCGATGAGCGCTAACCTAGCTTCTTCATGGGCTTCTTTCTCTTTTTCTAGCTGCTCGGTGACTGATAGCAACTGGGATTCTAAAGAAATAATGTGGTCTTGTTCTTTTTCTAAATCCTGAGTCAATAGGTAAATCTTGTCTTCTAACTCACTTTGCACATTAGTTTTGGATTTTTTTAGCTCGACAATTTGAACATGCTTTTCACCAATCGAGGCGCGATGTAGATTAATCTCGTGCTCCAGCGCTGCGATTTTTTCGTGTTCATTGATTAGGTTCTTATTGATTTGCTGATCTTTGTCTTCAACTAAAAGTCGTTGATATTCAAGTTCTGCCTGGAGTTCGGCGGCTTTTTGTTTGTTGAATTCTAAATCCGCTTCGACAGTTAACGTGTAGTGAATCTGGTCCTCAAGAAGCTGTTGGGTGTTTCCTAAGTCAATAAGCGCTAGCTTTGTAGATTTGTGGCGTGCGTTTTCCAATTCAAGCTGCCCTGCAAGGTACTCGATTTGCCACTCAAGAGTCGATTTTGCGTGCTGTTCGCTTTTAAGAGTATTCGCTAGATCTTGAATTTGGTCTTGATATCTGCTTTCCAGAACGTTTTTTCCATATTCCAGTTGTTCCAGATGATGTTCTTTATCAACGAGCGAAAGCTTGTGCGTTTCTAACTCAGCTTCAAGCTGGGCCATTTTTTCGTTGGTTTCTTCAAGTCTTTTTTCCACTTCCTTGGTCAGTCGATGATCTTTTTTCAATGACTTGTAATTCTTTTCTAGGAATTTCTTTGTTTCCACTTGTTTCGCGAGTTCATCTTCCAAAGTCTCTGAACGGTTTTTTTCTGCTTCATAATAGTTAGAGACTTCGCCGATCTGTTTCTTTATCTGAATCAGAGCTATGCTGTAGAGGTCGTGTATGGAATCAAGAGCGGCGTTTTTTTCGCGCAGGCTTTTGCGGTGCTCTTTAAGCTCTTTTTCCAATACGCTAATCCGAGCGTTGTTTTCTTTTAGCGATTTACTGTGAAGGAGGTAAGCGTCATTAAGCCGTTTTTTTAGCGTAACAGATTCAATTTCAGACAGTTCTACGTAAGCTACTGTATTGTAAAGTTGTTCTAAAAGAGTCGTCTCAGTTTGTTGACGGTGTTTTTTAGTCTCTTGAAGTTCATCATCGAGGTGATTAATTTCTGATTCTAGATAGAACGAGGCATAGCTATTGTCTTCCAAATTCTCGCGAAGCCTTTGGTGTGTGTCTTCGTATTGAACAAGCTGGAGAAGAATTTTTTCGTTTTCTTTGTCTTTTTGAAGCTGATATTCCGCCATTTGGATCTTCAGCTTGGCGATTTCTTGATCCCGAAGAGTCCGCTGCTGCTCCAGCATTGTAGTAAGGGCTTCTTTAGTTACTTCAGCATGTAAAATTCGTCGTTCGAAGGTTTGTTTTTCCGTTTCTAGTTCTTTAAGGTGCTGTTGGAGCTGAACAGTCGCAAGTTCTTTTTGGGCAAGCTGCTGACCCAATTCCGCAATACGTGCCTTGTCGCGAGGGTCTCCATCTTGTTTAAATAAGGTCGACTTTAAGTCGTGCTGTTCCTGCAACCGGTCGACAATTTCCTGCTTTAAAGTTTTGATTTTCGTCGCTTGTCTTTTGTTCTGGTCGCGGAGCAGTTTAAGTTCATAATTCAAATATTCGTCATCATCATTGTTATTATATGAACTTGTAGTGCTTCCACTGTAGCTGTATTTTCGATTATGGGCAGTTTCTGCAGTTTCATAGGGACGATCGCTGTTTCTATTTTGATTCAGTTGAATGATTTCATACCCAAGCGCGCACATAAATATACATGTAATTACACTTAAAACGACGGCAGTAGCCTTTTGATTACCCTTGTTTGGTGAGGGATTATAGTTTTGCTGCTGCTGGTTTTGTGAACGCATTCCTTCATTTGACATGGGTCGTATCCTTATCTCTGAATTCTGTAAGGATTGATTCATAAATTAGATATGGTTTTCAAAACAAGGATTAAATTCAGAATTTGATAAAAAAAATACTTGATTTTGGAATCTTGGAACAGGTATCTCCTTATCTTAATCCACCAGCGGGCACACATAAAATGACACATGAATTCACTAATCGGCTGATTCACCAGAAATCTCCCTACCTACTTCAACATGCTCACAACCCTGTCGATTGGTATCCTTGGGGAGAGGAGGCTTTTAAAGCCGCTGAAGAAAATGACAAGCCTATATTTCTTTCCATAGGGTACGCCTCATGTCACTGGTGTCACGTGATGGAAAAAGAGTCTTTTGAAAACAGCGATATTGCTAGGCAGTTGAATAACACTTTTATTAACGTCAAGGTGGATAGAGAAGAGCTTCCCGAAATAGACTCCCTCTACATGGAATTCGCTCAGAGCATGATGACCGGCGCAGCAGGATGGCCGCTGAATTTAATTCTTACCCCGAAGCTTGTTCCCATATTTGCCTCTACTTATATGCCTCCCCAAGAACGCAACGGAATGATGGGGTTAGAGGGCTTAATCGATAAGATCGATGAGATCTGGGAGGGGGATGAAAGACCAAAGATCATCGAACAGGCCGACAAAGTGCTGGAATTTTTTTCCCAGGCTGTTCATTCCTATGGGGATGAGTTGCCGGATGAGCAATTGATCAGCGAGACCAGCGACATCCTTCTAAAGATGGGTGATTCTGTCTACGGCGGGATAAATAAAGCCCCAAAATTTCCACTCAGCTATCAATACGATTTTCTGATGAATGACTACGCCCTAAAAAAAGAATTTCGAGCTCTTTTTTTCGTGGAAAGGTCTTTAGAGATGATGGCACGTGGAGGAATCCGCGATCATCTGGGCGGGGGATTTTCTCGTTATAGTGTCGATGAACGGTGGTTTTTACCCCACTTTGAAAAGATGCTTTACGATAACGCGATCATCGCTTCGACCTATTTTCAAGCTTGGCAGCTCACTGGAAAAGATCTTTATTACGGAATTTCCAAAGAAATTTTAGATTATGTGTTGCGTGAGTTAACCCACGGCGAGGGGGGCTTCTACTCTGCAGAAGACGCTGACTCCGAGGGGGAAGAGGGGTTATACTATACCTGGACTTTCGAAGAAATTCAAAATATATTGGGAGATAAAACTCCATTATTTGCTTCCTACTATTCAATCCTTCCCGAAGGGAATTTTGAAGGGAGAAATATCCTATTTCAAAAAGAATCATTAACAGACTATTCACAACATTATCACGTCAACCTCGAAGAGCTAAAACAAACTCTTGATACATCAAAAGCCCTTCTTTTTAAGCAAAGAAATCTCAGAGAACACCCCCTTAAAGACGATAAAATCCTGGTTTCCTGGAATGGACTCATGATCCATGCGATGGCTGAATTTGGAGCGACTCAAGAAAACCCCATCTACCTAAAGACAGCCGAAAACGCCGCTTACTTTATATTAAAAAACATGGTGAAAGAGGGAAAATTGCTCCACCGTTATCGAGGCGGCGAAGCCCTTTATAACGCAGGGCTGGATGATTACGCGTTTCTGATTAAGGGACTTCTTACGCTTTTCAACGTCTCGGGAACTTCCCTTTGGCTCAAAGCCGCAATCGACTTTTCGCAACTCCTCCATGACTTTTTTAAAGCTCCGGAAGGGGGATACTTCCAAACGGATGGCTTAGATAAAAATGTGATCCTTCGAAAAACACAGTTTTCCGATGGGGCAGAGCCTTCAGGGAACGCGATCCAGACAGAGAACCTCCTCCGACTCTACCAAATTACCTCAGAGGATCACTATCTTAACGATGCCGAAGATGTGCTTTGCGCTGCAAATGATCTTATTGAGCAATATTCCCCCGGATATTGTTATCATATGATCAATCTGCAAAGATTTTATCACAGCAAATCCCCCGTCCTTTTTATAGCCCTCAATAGAGAAAAAGATTATTTCATGGAAATCAGAAAAGCGATTTTTAGCCGCTTCATTCCTTTTGTTTCCGTGGTTTGGATAGACGCAAATGATCATGTACTAGAGCAATTGGTTCCTTCTGCCGGAGATAAACAACCGCAGCAAGACCAAACAACCCTTTATGTTTGTTACGAAGGGGCTTGCCAACCTGCGATTATTGGGTTGGATAAAATTATAGAAGCGATTGAAAAGCTTTAGCAATATAATTAAGAAATAATGTACAATGACAGATTCTCTTAATATAAGAGTGCTCATATGAAAAAAAATAGTCCTATTCAACAGCAACTATTTAACATCCTTGAAAAAGAAGAGTTTGAAAAACTCACAAATTACCACGATCCAGAATGTTGGAATACATGGGATGTTGATGATCGATTCTCGCTTGCTGTTCTTTTTGTAAAGAATGGAGAGCGGCTCATTTCAAGTGACAAAGAAAATGGCTGGAAAAGTTTTGAGCATAGTTTATCTATTGCGCCCGAATCAAATTACATTCGGCAGCAAATCGCTGCCAGCTGCCTAATTCAAACCGATCAAATCGATCTGCTGGAAAGGGTCATTAAAGTCATAGAAGAAGGCATTCAGCTCGACGCAAGTTCCGCTGAATTACAAGTCACCTGTGGGATGGCTCTATTCCGTAAGGGAGTTGCTGCCGAGGAAGAATCCGATTTACGCAAATCTCTTGAAAAATTTACCGCAGCCGAACAGATTGTATCTCAAGCATCCTACTCAAATGATTTTTTGATTCGTTTGTTTTGGGGTCACGCAATGACTTGGCACACCTTAGGAAAAATGGGCGGGGAAGCTGTCGACTTTTGCCAAGCTGTCGAACTCTATCGCAAAACCGCTATTTTTAATCCGCCCGGCTGGCAATTTTGGCATGAATTCGGAGACGCCTGCTCAGAGCTCGCTTTTCTTCTAGGAAACACAGATCTGGCCCACGAGGCCGTAGAATGTTACCGAAGATCAATCAAAGAAAATGAAAATATCGCGAATTCTTGGGAGATGAACGCCATGGAGAGTTATCGTCCCAACCTGGATTCGCGTAGTTGATCACGACGCGACGCCGATACCTCGAGTTGATATCGTACGGTCCGCATTATCAAGCTGGCGGCGTTAAGAGGTTCTTAAGCCAACTCTCGTTTCGAAAAGTCAGGTATTGCTCCCCACGCCGTCGTACCCCCCATCCTGCGGGGCGTTCTCCAACC
>CAZENM010000082.1:0-12846 GCA_964513575.1 uncultured bacterium
GATGACAATTAATAGTGCGTTAAAAAATAGGGTTGTCCCTACTATTAGTGGGTAATCTCTATTAATGACGCCATTGACAAACCAAAAGCCAAGCCCGGGGATGGAGAAAATTTTTTCGATAACAAAGCTCCCGACGAGGATTGTGGCGATCATTTGAGATAAATATCCGATTAGAGGAAGAAAGGCGTAAGGCAGCTGGTGGTAGAAAAGGACTCTGAAAGGAGAAAGGCCGCGCACGCGAGCGCTCAGAATGAAATTTAGGTGATCGGATTCTGCGAGATTGCTGCGGATCATTTTCGCGATAAAGGCCATGGGACGCGCGGATAACGCGATGACGGGCAGGACTGCCTGCGCCGCTGTTCCCCAGCGAGCAATCGGAAAGAGTTTCCACTCAACAGCCAAAAAATATTGAAGGACAGCCGCTAGAATGAAACTTGGGACAGCTAAGGCTAAAGAGGAGACGCCTAAACGAATCCCTGTAGAGTAAGAGAGTATTCCCCAAATGAGGCCACCAAAGATTGCTATAACTGCCGCCGTTGCTCCCAATGTAGCGGAAATCGGAAATGTTTCGGTGATAATTGACTGAACTGTTCTGTCACGGTAAACATATGAACGTCCAAGGTCAAATTTGCTTATCGACACAAGATAGCGCCAGGATTGTTGCAGTGTGGATTGATCTAGCCCATGTTTATGAATGAGGTCGGAATGGATTTTTTTGTTGAGTCCCCGTTCGTCAAGAAAGGGGTCCCCGGGGAGCTGGAGCATGAGGAAAACAGAAAAAAAAACTGTAGCTATAAGCATGAAGCAGTTTAATAGGATTTTATTTCGTAAAGTTCTCCAAATCACTACTCTAGAATCTCCAGTTCCGTACTGTCACCGATATCAATATAGGCATGTTTTAGGTCCATGTGTCCTAGATTAGAAAGCTGGATTCCGGTGATATTTCGTTTTTTTACATAGTTAAAGGTGGCAAAGAATAGGGGAATCACGGGCATTTCTTTTATCAGAATTTCTTGGGCTTTAATCAGGTGTTCTTTTCGTTCTTTTGAGACTAGGGATTGATTGATTTGAGCGGTATATTCGGAGTTTTCCCATCCGGTATTATTTCCGGAGTTGGTTTTATGGGTAAAAATATCCAGAAAATTGGAAGGGTCATCGATGTCGGCAAACCAGGACCCTAAGCACATATCGTAATCGAGTTGGTTAAGTTTTTGGTAGAGGGATTTAGTCTCATATCCCTTAAGCTCAATTTTATCTCCAAATACTTTTTTCCACTGCTGCTGAATCGCCTGTACAATTTTTTGATTTCGTTCCGTGGCTGTGCTGTACATCACTGTTATTTTGGGGAAGTCCTCGATGGTTAAGTTCAGTTCGGTAAGTCCTTTTTGAAACAGTTCCCAGGCTTTTGTCACATCATCATCGGTGAAATATTCATTGTCTGTAAGACCCATGGAAGGGGGAACAATGGATAAGGCAGCGCGCTGATTTCCTTGAACGACATTTTTAATTAAACTTTGTCTATTGAGTGAGTAGGCTAGAGCAAGCCGTATATTTGTGTTGGAGAGTGGGGATTTAGTGGTATTAACGCGAATCCAATAAAGACCTGCCGAGTCAGTTGTGCGCAGGTGTTGTTTTCGTTTCAGAGTTTTTATCGCGTCGGAAGGGAGCATCGATAGCGGAGATCCTGCCCAATCGAGTTGATCGTTTTCGTACATTTGCAGAGCTGTGTGATCATCTAAATTCACGAACGAAAATTTTTCCAAATTGACATGATCGTGATCCCAGTAATAGGGGTTTTTTACCCCGACCAGTTCATTATTTCTTTTCCAAACGTCTAATTTGAATGGGCCATTTGTAATAAGCTCTTCAGGTTGGCTCTTAGGATGGATAGGCAGGTAGAAGTGAGCGCTGACGAGTTTAGGGAAGTAGGGGAGGGGGGTTTCTAAATGGACAATAAGGGTTTTATTATCGGGAGTTTCTATTCCAAGTTTCTCAGGGGGAAGTTTTCCATCTTTAACCTTTTCACCGTTTTTTATGACGTAGAGTTGGTTGGCGTTGGGCGCGTCTGAATCGGGGGTAAGTTGACTTTTCCAAGCCTCTGCAAAATGCTGAGAGGTCACAGCGTCACCATTTGACCATTTTGCATCCCTAATGGTGAAGGTGTAGGTAAGGCCGTCTTCGGAAACAGTGTAGCTTTCGGCAGCGGCTGGTTTAATGATGTCTTCTGAGGATTGCGATAAAAGCGCTTCATAGAGATTTCTTACGGTATTGACTGTTAAAAGGTCGCGGGCGTATCGGGGGTCAAGTGTTTGCGGATCGTCGGTGCAAGCTATTTTAATGTGTCCGTGGGGATCTGCCATCCAAGCCTCTTTATTTGGCGAGGCGTTTTTGCATCCCGTAAGAAATAATCCGCTTGCGATAAGTAGTGTGAGAGGTGTATATTTCATATTTGGCCCTTCTGTTTTTCGAGCCGGATTCTAACATAGAAAAATTTCTTGTAGCAATCAGAAAAACTTTATATAAGACTAATCTTAACTACAAATAGATATAAATATATGAAAATCATCTCTCATACCGCGTGTGTCGTAACTTTTTTAGCTTCCACCTTCCTTAGCGGGCAGCAAGTACAAAACTACTCCTACTCATCACCGAATTCGCAGGTGGTTACCACGACTCAAGTGGATCCGAATTATCCCCCGCAGGGTAATGTTCCCGGAGCGCCGGCCTCGCTTGGACAGCCCGGATATCAATACACCACCGGAACTGTAAACCAAACGATCACTCCCGTTAATGCCCCTTACAATCCGTATGCTAGTGATTATTCCTATGGTGAATCTTCTGTGCAGTATGCAAAACCAATCGTTCCGGTAAAGCCTTACGTTCCGTATTCCGAGCTTACTCCGGCCTCAAACGCCTATCCATTGTATCCGTACACATCTCCACAGGCCAATCAAGTGAATCAGCAGTTCATGCAGCGCTATAGCCAACAGGACCAAGATTACATACGCAGTCAATTTGGTTATCCCCAAACATTTAAGGACCCGAACGAGGGTAAGCCCCCATTGGGAAAGCCGATGCGTTTCACCCAACCGATTAACACCTCGAAAATAAAACCGCAGGGTAAAGACGGAAAACAACAGCTCAAGCCTATGCCGATCAATAGAATGGCCGACACCCCCACTTATCTTTTTCCCGGTATGGTAGGTCTATCGAAAAGATTGTGGGTTGGTAGTGATTACCTGTTTTATCTCCAGAAAGACATTGGGGTTGTTATAGAATTGATCGCTGATAAACAAGTGAAGTCTGATGAAGGAAAGATTCTTGTTGAGGAAAGTAAGCTTAAGGCAGAAGCTGAGTTGATTTTTAAAAATGCCGGGATTAATCCACAATCCTTCAGCATTGAAAACACCCCACCCTTACCGTTTTTTCATATTTTGATCATGATGTATCATGCTGACAGTAAAATTTTTGCCAGTGTGTCGGGAAGGTTGTTTGAAGATGCGCTTCCGGCGCGCCTAGATTTAGACTCGCCGGTTGGAACCTTTCAGGCGATTACTTGGGAGAAGAATGAAATTTTAATTACTTCAGCCCCCCAGTTTCCCGAGCAGATTGAATTAATGATAAAAAACATTTCAAGCAGCTTTGTGGATCGTTATCGGTATTTTGCGGAAGAAGAAATAGACGCAAATTCTTCAGATGTTTTGCGATCTGATTTTGACGAAGAAGAGGATGGCTATTATCAAAGATATAACTCAGGATGCTGAAAGGAAAATTCTAAGTGAAAAACATCTTTAGTCCCCATATTGATCACCTTCTTGAAGAAGGGAATGAAAAGGGATTAACAGAGGCTCTTAGTGATTTATCGCCCTTCGAAATCGCTGACGTGATGACTCAAAAGACTGACTATGAACAGTCTCTAATTTTCAACGCTCTTCCGCCAACTCTTAAGCAGCATACTTTTGATTATATACCGGTTTGGATCCAGAAAAATATTTTACGTTCAATGCCTGCAACTGAAGCTGCGGCTCTGTTAAGTTCATTAACCCCGGATGATCGGACTAGTTTTCTCCAAGAAATCCCACGAGAAGCAGTAGACGAACTTGTGAAACTTCTTCCCTACGAAGAACGTTCATTGACGTTGGCGTTATTAGGTTATCCAGAGGATAGTATCGGACGTCTTATGACTCCAGACTATATCGCGGTGGGAATGAGCTGGACAATTGAGGAAGTATTAGACCACATTCAACGTTTTGGTCCCCATTGCGAAACAATCGATTTTATCTATGTGGTCGATGATGATCAAGGTGTACTTTTAGATGAAATTCAATTAAAAGACCTGTTGTTTGCCCCCAGGCAATCAAAGGTTTCTACTCTTACCGACAAAAAATTTTTAGCTCTTTCAGCAAACGACCATGATGAAACCGCGGTCAATGTGTTTAAAGAACATCATCGGATAGCTTTACCGGTTGTCGACGACCATGGAATTTTGCTAGGGATAGTGACTGTGGATGATATTTTAAGGTTATCCAACCAAGAAGCCACTGAAGATATTCAAAAAATGGGGGGAATGGAAGCTTTAGAAGAACCTTATCTTCAAGCACCCTTTTTGTATTTGATGCAAAAACGCGCCGGCTGGCTGGTGCTTCTTTTTGTCGGAGAACTTTTAACAGCATCGGCGCTAAGTTATTTTGAAGATGAAATTTCCAAGGCTGTTGTACTCGCTTTATTCCTTCCTCTGATCGTCTCCAGTGGAGGTAATGCCGGTTCGCAAGCAACCACGCTGGTCATCCGTGCCATGTCCCTTGGCGAAATCAAACTCCATGACTGGTGGAAAATTTTAAAGCTCGAGATTTCTTCAGGATTATTTTTGGGGACGATGTTAGGGGTGTTAGGGTTTACTCGTATTTTGGTTTGGAATCAGTTTACTAATGTGTACGGAGAGCATTCTTTTCTATTGGGATTGACAGTGGGTCTTGCGGTGTTGGGTGTTGTTCTGTGGTGCACAGTGTCCGGCGCTGTTTTTCCGCTTATTCTTCGGAGGGTGGGTGTTGATCCTGCGACAGCATCGGCCCCTTTTGTAGCGACCGTTGTCGATGTCACAGGTGTCGTGATTTATTTTCTAATTTCCATCGCTCTTTTGAGCGGTACTTTACTTTAGTCATACAAAGCAAAATTGACCCGAAAAAATTTTATCTTAGAGCCATAATCCCACAATAAATGCCGCGCCAAAAAGTAAATGGTGCAAAGCCGACAAAGCTAAAAACTTATTGTAATCTGCTGAGGGTTCGGTGGTATAAATCTTATAGATAAGCGCAATGGCTAAAGGAAGAGCTGCTAAGGGTAGCACTGTCGAATACACGAGTCCCGCCTTCAGCCAGTAAACCCCTATGAAATAGGGGGTTATGAGCAACGCAGCGATCAATGCCCGCGCAAACGCCGCGCCAAACTTAACGGCTAGAGTTCTTTTTCCCGTTAAACCGTCTTCGACGATATCTCTTAAATTATTTATCGACGCGATGGCCGCCGCGAGCAGGCCGATTTGTATGCCTAAAATTGCTGAGCTCACGGACCAGTGTTGGGCTTGTAGATAAAACGAGGCGGTTGTTGCGACAATGCCGAAGAATAGAAGAGTAAACAACTCACCAAGTCCGTTCATCGAAATGGAATAAGAGCCTCCGGTATAGGCATATCCACATAGCAGAGATGCGCCAAACAGCACTGAGAGTTCCGGTCCCCCGCGCATTGCTAGGGGAATCCCCAAGACCGCTGAAAAAAGTAAGCATCCGATGCCGGCGCGAAGCACCTCCGTTGTGGATAATAGACCTGCATGACAAACCCTGGTTGGACCAAGCCGCTGATCGGTATCGCCGCCCCTTTTAAAATCTAGAGCGTCATTGATAAAATTGGTGGCAACTTGAATAAGAAGTGCGCAAGCCAAGCAAAGCAGTAGAATTGTCCAAGAAAGAATCCCTTCATTTCGATAAGAAAGAGCGGCTCCGGCCGCAAAAGGAACGATTGCCGCTGTAAGCGTTTTGGGTCTTGCAGCTAGAAACCAGGAGTGAATGTTATGCATAATAATTTCTGAAGTTGTTGTTAAGTCTACAGGTCGATCTTGTTCTTTAAATATTAAATGGTACGGAACGCAATAAAAATATGCAAATGGGAAAAAAATATTTTACTCCTATCTAAAAATTGGGCAGGATGAGGTTAGCTTGCTTTAGGAGGTAAAATGTATACAGTACTGAATGTGACAGGTCATTCGCCCAATGGTGGAAATATAGGTCTTGCTATTGATAATTTTGAAACAGCCTGCAGGCTGGCGCATAAATTTCAGTTCGAAGGGGTCAATATTGACCTCCATGAAAAAGAAGCAATATCTTTAACCGATAAAAAAGAATTGCTTACGCATTACAATCTTATTCCCGCCTCGAGCGCGTGTAGTCTGAAACTTACGGATGACGTCACCGACAAAGAATTTAAAGACAGTTTAAAAGTTTTTGAAAAAGACGCTGAAGCGTTAAATTTTCTTGGATGTCAATTATTTACCTATAGCTTGGATCCTTTTGGGAGTCGATTAACCTATTATGATCACTTCCGATTGTTGGTCCAGCGGTTAAAAAAGGTAAAAACCATCTTAGAGGACCATAAAATCAAATTGGCAATCGAGTTCATCGGACCAACTACTAGAAGACACAATGTTGCCTATGACTTTATTCACACCATTGATGGCGTACGCGGCTTAATCGCCGCCGCAGAATTGGAGGGGCATGTTGGGTTGACGATTGATGCTTATCACTGGGCTACAAGCGGAGCAGGGATTCTAGATTTGATGCATTTGGAGACCGAATCCATACTTTATGTAGAATTAAATGATGCGGATTCTCAAATCAATCAATTTTCCTTATCCGAATATGCTAGAGAATTACCATTAGCTACCGGTGTTGTCGATGTGGAAGGACTCTTGAAAGAGCTTGGCAGAAAACAATACGAGGGGCCTATTTGCATCGAACCCCGTAATGAAACCATTAGCAAGATGCCTCCTGAGGAGGCTATTAAGGTTATCAAGGAATCCTTAGATGACTGCATGCGAATATTGATGCTTTAGGAAAGAGTAATTTTTAGAACGCTATTCGAGTTTCGGCTTTTAACGTAAATAAATTTTCCGGTTCTTTGTGGTAAGCAAGCGCCGCGATCATTGCAGCATTGTCTAAACTTAAATGAGGAGGGGGCCAATACAGCTCCATTCCCGGAATCTGCAGCGCGATTTTATTTCGCAGGGTCTCGCTGTTTGCGACACCGCCGCCGAAAACAATCCCCGAGCATCCATATTTTCTTAGGGCCTTTTGAGATTTGTCAATGAGATCATCGAACGCGGCACGTTGGAATGAGGCCGCAACATCGCATTTTTGTTGGTCAGAAAGAATGTTAGCTCCCATCCCGTTTTGTCCTTTAATCGCATACAAGACCGCTGTTTTTAACCCGCTGAAAGAAAAGTCAAATTCTCGTCCTTTAACATGTCCACCTTTAAATGGGAAAGCTTTGGCATTCCCTTGACGGGCTAGCATTTCAACTTCGGGACCTCCGGGATAGGGAAGGTTTAGCATTTTGGCGACTTTATCAAAAGCCTCTCCAATCGCATCATCGATTGTTTGGCCTATCAAGGAATATTTTCCAATGGCTTCGATAAGGAGGAGGGAGGTATGTCCACCGGAAATGATCAAACCTAACAAAGGGAATTTCAAGGCGTTTTGTTGCATCATAGCGGCGTAGAGGTGCGCTTCGATATGATTAATTGCAATTAGAGGTTTTTGGAGTGAGTAAGCAAGTGTTTTAGCCGCGTTTAATCCTACTAATAAAGCGCCGATCAATCCCGGACCTTTAGCTACGGCAAACCTGTCAATGGTATGTAGCGGCGTGTTTGCGTCAGCACAGGCTTTTTCGATCACAGGGATGATGGCATCTAAATGACGACGACAGGCCAGTTCGGGGACGACCCCTCCGTAGGAGGCATGCAGTTCAGCTTGAGAAAACACAACATTAGAAAGGATGGTTCGACCGTCCTCTACGACAGCCGCGGCTGTTTCATCACAAGTGCTTTCAATTCCAAGGATTCGCATGAAAATCTATTTTTTTTGTGAGGTAATCAAAGTTGCGATTCCACCGAACATAGGAGTGATTTGAATTTCCTTAAATCCGGTTTGGGATAGCATTTTAGAGATTTTAGATGGCTCTGAAAAGGCTTGAATACTATTGCAAAGGTATTCATAAGCTCCTTTATCGGAGGCGAATAATTTTCCAAGCTTAGGAACAATTTTTTCTAGGTAAAAACGGTGACCGAAAGCTAAAAAAGGGTTTGCGGGACGTGTCAGTTCTAGAATACCGAAAGTTCCATTTGGCTTTAGGACTCGATGAACTTCCTGAATACATTTTAGAGGATCTTTTACATTTCGAATTCCGTAAGCGATTGTGACAGCGTCTCCGATGGATGAATCTAGGGGAAGCTTTCGCACATCGGCATGATGGTAATAGATATCATGGGGAAGGTTTTTTCCTTTATGTTTGGCACAATCCAGCATTTCCGCAGAAAAATCTACCAAATGGGCGACATGAGGATAGTCTAATCGACGTAAGTACTCATAAGTGATTTCTCCGGTTCCTGCGCATAAATCGATAAAAACACCCGGTTTTTTCGAACAGACTTTATCGACCAATTTTCGATTCCAAATTTTATGGAATCGAAATGACATGATCGCGTTTGTTTTGTCATATTCTTTAGCAATTTTATCGAACATCAACGCAATGGATTCGGGGTCGTCTTTTTTATACTGAGTCATTCGGGGGGGCTTTGGTTGATTTGTCTTTTTTTTCGTCATTGTGTTCGCAGAGTTGGCAGGAAGCGCTGGTTCCGCAGCCTTCTTCTCTGATCTTGTGAGGGTCTCTGCCGCAGGCTCCTGGTCTAATTTTAGACTTTCCGGTAATGAGGTAGCCCACGCCTAAGCAGGCAAGGGCTCCGCCGATGACAAAAAATGCGATCAAAACAGTGATTGCTACAGCTGCCATAATATTTTACTCCTCGTCATCGTCTTCGAAGTCATCAAAATCATCAAATTCATCTTCTTCGACGGGCAACAACGCCGCTCCTTTTTTAGGAGGTGCCGGAGGAGCTTTTGGAATGAGCTTTTTTGGAACATCTTTGATGTAGTCGATCCAGATAGGAGATCCCCATGCCATGTGTCCGTCTTCCTGAGTGACTCTCATGTAATAGTAAGCGAAGGGAGGATTTTTATCTTTTGCATCGATAACAACTTTTTCTAATGGAGTTTGATCATCGAAGGTAAATTCGGCGGAATAACCTTTAGGTTCGATGGTATGGATTACTTTACCATTTCGAATAATTTCAATTTTCTTCAGTTTTTCGGTACCTGCTACATGGCCTGAGATATGTCTATTGTATTGCAGACCTTGTTTTACGGCATTTGAGGTTTCAGTTCCCATCGGATTTCCGGCAATTTGAAACCCAATAATGATTCTTTCACCTGTGGTTGCGTAGCATGATCTATTATAAAGCGCTTCGGCGATGGAAGCCTTTGTTTGTTCAGCGGCGATAACAGCTGTAAGACCGGGAGAATATTGCTCTTGATCACTTTCAAAGAAGCTATCGTAGATTCCACGGTCATCCAAGCCGCCGGCAATAAATCCAAACCGGCAATTCTTTGCCAAAGCTTTTTGGATAGATCCATCGGAGGCTTCCTGAACACCCTTCTTGCCATTGATCGTGATGGGACGGGTATTTCCTTCTTTCGCCGTGCATTCTGATGATCCCCAAGCGTTGTAGATTTCGACAACGCGTTCGTAGAGGGGATCAAAATTAGAAAAGTCGTATTCAAACCCTTTGCCCATAGTGAATGTAGGGATGGAGATTATTTCTTTAGGGCTGAAAGATTTGTATATTTTGTTAAGGGCTGTATATTTAGGATCTTTTTTGCGAAGAATTTGCTTAGAGTCTTTTAAATAGACGATTTGACGTACGCCCTCTGTTTTTGCGACGCCAGACCACTGACAACCAAGGAAAGTATTGAATCTTTCATTTTCATCAAAGTCTAGAACGTTCTGTGAAATAAGTTTCCAGATTTCGTTTGGAGTTTCTTCTTGGCTTTCGAACGCGGAGATCCCATAAAAATTTAACGCTTTCTCATCTCTAAAATGGCGCATGCAGCTTTCGATGTTGTCCGTTGAGTCCATTCTGTCGGATTCCCCGTGTAGAAGGCCCCAGAATAGATTTTTTGGATTTTCAGCAAAGCAGCGGATCGGTCCGGACTTAAAGGTTTCTTTAGTCAGTGAATTTTTTAGAACAATCGTGTAGACGCCCGGCTCGTTGAAGTAGAGGTTTGGAAGGGCGATAAAACCTGTTTCAGGAACAAAGAGCTTCCAGTTTAGATTTTCTCGTAGGTGTTCGTGAGAAAGTTCTACCATCGTGTCTTCAGGAGCGTAGCTTGTCAGGTTGCCAAATTCGTCTTCGAAGCGGACGACCACATCGAATCGCTTATTTCGCTGGGCAAATGAGGGAGCTAAAATTTTAATCGCGGATAAAACATTGCCGCGGATATCTAAGGAAAATTGTTCCGTTTCATCGTATTTCCCCTTACCGGTGGGATCTATATATAATGTGAACGTGCGTCGTCGTTGGGCGTTAGTTTGGCAACGAGTTCCATTTTTTGGCGTTTTGAATTCTTTGTCGTTTTTGGACCCGACGATAAATGTTAAAGATTTACCTATTCCCACTTCAGAGGGGAGTATGAATTCGTATTGTGGGACGAAAGAATCCGGGAGTTCAATTTCCTTCCCTTGAATCACTTTTCCATTTTCAAGTTGTGCGTAGATGACATTTCCGCTTTTCTTCAAGTCTGCCGAAGGGATTTCCCAATCGAGTTCTCTTCCCTTGCTGCCAAGGTCAAATTTAACTTTGGTTCCCTTAGGTAGATTTGTGGATGTAGTGTAAATGAATTTCCAGGTTCTCGTTTCGCCGGCTAGGGCGTTGGAAGGCTCACAATAGCAAATTGATCGTCGCATACAAATTTTCTCCATCTATTATCGAGATTTTACAGCAACGACCCAAAAAAGTCTAATTATCTTAAATTTTTTAGCGCAAACGAGGAGTCTAGGCATTATACTATCGCCATTACCTTTTGATCTTGGATACAGCTGTCTGCATTTCCTGCGCGGCATTATTAAGTTGGTCAATTGCGTTATGAAATTGTCGTATCGACTCTGTGGTTTGCTGAGCCGCATCACTAAGCTGATTGATCGACTCATTGATTTGCTCCGCACCGATAGACTGTGCTTGCATCCCTTGGTTAACAGATTCGAAGCTTCCTGTGACTTGCTGAACCTGCTCGATAATTTTCCCTAACTGGTCGCTCACGACGGAAACTTGATTCACCCCGGTGTGAATTTCTTCAGAGAATTTATCCACTCCCATGACCCCTGCAGAAACAGCCGATACAATCTCATTAACCATTTTTTCAATGTCAAGAGTGGCATTAGCCGTCTGATCCGCAAGGCGTCTGATTTCCCTGGCGATCACCGCAAAACTGCGGCCATGCTCTCCAGCTTTTTCAGCCTCAATCGCAGCGTTCAACGAGAGAAGGTTCGTTTGGTCGGCCACTTTTGTGATTGTTGTAATCACCGTTGTAATGTTTGCGGCTTTTTCGTTTAGAACGGCAAGCTTAGAGGCAATATTCGCAGAAGCTTCCACCATCTGACGCATGACCGCTTCCATCTTAACCAGGCCGCTTTTAACCATAGAGGCAAGAGCGGATGTTTGTTCGGCGGTATTGCTGATGTCGTTCATCGTCATGGCAAAATCTTTTGCCGTTGCTGAAATTTCTTTTGCGGTGACAGCGATTTGTTTAGTGGTGGCTTCTTGTTCCACAACTGTCGCTTCTTGCTCCTTAGCGGCAGCAGAAATCTGTGTTGTTGAAGTGGTAAGCTGTATTCCTGTCCATTGTAACCTTCCGATAAGTTCGTGGAGCGCATCAACCATCTGGTTAAACGCCATTCCGACTTGACCAACTTCATCTTGAATTAGGACTGGGATGCGTACGGAGAGATCTCCGCTAGCCAACTGTTTAGCGGCTGTCAATAGATTCATCAAGGGGAGGCTAATTTCCCTCATCACCACAAAGCCCAGAGTAAACCCTATAATAGCGCAAAGGAATGACGCGACCAAAGCAAAGAGCTGTTGAAATCTATAATTTCGAATTCTGTTTTCAAGAATATGAACGATTTCATCGTTTGCGACATCCCAAAGGGCAAATCCTGAGTTAATAACTTTATTGCCAAGAGAAGTAAGCTCTAGCTGTCGATCGGGAAGTTCTTCGTTTAACAGGTAGTTTTTCTTGATAAAAGCGTTAAATTCCTGAAGGTTACTCACTAATAGGTTCACGGGTTCTTTAAGTTTGGCTTCAATGTCGATATTTTCTTCAGACTGTTTACTTTCGATGTATACTTTGTCAAAAGAATCACGGAGGTTTTTATGATAAATTTCTAAGGTAGAGACTAATAGAGAAATGTTTTCCCGTTCTTCGAGGGATAGTTTTTTTTCTCCAAGGGACGTTAAAGCATCCAGGTTCACAATGAGTTTTGGGATAATGATCTCGATATTCGGAATGGTATTGTAGGTTGCATCTCCAAGGTAGGTTGTTTCAATATGCGGGTCTAGGTATAGGTTTGACGAGTCATTAATGTATGTAATAAGACCGGCTAGATCTTTCAGGATTCTTTCATGCATAATATTGCTGTTTTCTAGCTTGATGTCGCTGCCGAGGCGGGTTTTCCTCTCCCCCC
>CAZENM010000083.1:0-12464 GCA_964513575.1 uncultured bacterium
ATACCTTGCCGTGGGATTCTGAAACTTTAGAACCACATCCAGTATTGCTTTATCATGGATTACTTTATCAAGCACCCACTGGCGCGCGCTTTCATCAAGAGTGGCAAGTCTTAATAAAGCAAACTGCATCCAATCCAACTCGGGAGGTGGGTTCGCTTGATGCGAACTTTTTAATGCATCATAGGCTTCAAATAATTTGTTTAGATTGTCCAGGGGACTTTGAGATGCAGAACTTGAGCTTGAAGCTCCAGATGCAGAGACAAACTCACTCATCCAATATTGAATCATACGGTCTTTTTGAACTTGGGTTAAGTCATCACAAAAAAATCTTTTAGGTTTAGCCATTGCATGAAATTTCCACAACCTCCATAAAAACTCACTTTTTGGAGTAAAGTTATCCATATCAGCTAAATAAATTACCCTTAAACATTTTGACCTCACAGCAAACTGTTCAGCATCAGGAGGGCATGTGAGAGCTGTACAATGGCGAAAATCAATCGTTTGCAAGAGTGGGAGTTCAGCAAAATTCACTGAAGTGAGAGCTGTACAGTAGCCAAGGTCAAGCGAGTGCAGGCATGGAAGTCCCACAAGTTTCAGGGTTGTTAGAGCTCTATAGTAACGAAGGTTAAGCGATTGCAAGCATGGGAGGCCCGCAAGACTCAGGAAGAATAGAGCTGTGCTGTAACTAAGGTCAAGCGTTTGCAAGCGTGGGAGTCCTGCAAGACTCAGAGAAGTGACAGCTTTGTGGTAGCCAAAGTGAAGGTATTGCAAACTTTTAAGCGCCACAAGATTCAGGGTGATGAGAGCTTTGCAGGTGCTAATGTCAAGCGTTTCCAAGCTTGTGAGTCTCGCAAGAATCAGGGATGTTAGAGCTTCGCAGTTCCAAAGGCTAAGCATTCGCAAGTTTGTGAGTCCTGCAAGATTCAGGGAGGTGAGAGCTTTGCAGTTCCAAAGATCAAGAATTTGCAAGCACTTGAGTCCCGCAAGATTCAGAGAGGTGAGACCTTCGCAGCCGCGAAGGTCAATCGATTGCAAGCTCGTGAGGTGATTTATTTCTTGCAGGCCCTCTCCATTAATTGTGGTCGATCTTATAAGTAAGTGATTAAGGTTAGTGCAATTTCTCAACAATTCTGTTAACTGTCCATCGTTAAGCCCTTTTAGTCTTAGATTTAATTTGTGTATGGATTTGCTATTTTCATTTACGAACGAAGTCAGAGTTTCTATACTCACGGAGTTTCCAGGGAAAAGCAGGATCTGGATGTTATTTTGACCAATAGCTGCCGTTAGAAATGGCATGTAGCTGTTTAATTCGTTGATGTCCGCTTCGTTATTATGTATGGTTATTTTTATAGAAATGGGGCCAAAATCTGCGCACGACAGAGAGGTGTCTGTTGCTGTTTCGATAAAACGAAAGCATTTGTCAAGAAGAAGCCGAGATTGATTTTCATGCGCATAACGAATCATTTCAACAACATTTTCTTTATCGATCGTTGCTGTTGTACTGAGAAAATCCATCACCTCTTTTTTTAGCTTTGGCGCCCCTTTAGCATGCAATGATGCTAACTTCACCAAACAGAGATTTTGAATTTTTTTAATCTGCGCAGGATCTAACACGCGCTTTAACTTTTTAATTCGATGCAATGCATACACTTCTAACCGAATCAATCCAGATGCGTTTCCATTTTCCAAGCTTAAAGCTTGGGAAAACAACTCCACTACAGCAACTGGGTTGGCCCTTGCAATTTGTTGTTGTTGTTGTGCTGTTCCAAGCTTCAAAAGCGCGCTCAAAAAAGTGGGGGCTGTTTGTTCCCCTAACGAACCTGTACTTGCTGACACTAGAACCTTTAATACAACAAATTGAGCATTAGTAATTAATGCTATAGTGAATTTAATTATAAGCACATCTAATTATCTAGTGGTGGAACATCCGCAGTTAGCGACAACCCAACATAACACCATTAAGCCGCTCTTCTTTCCGGCACCCTCTTCGAGGGTGTTTTTTTTGCGATATTTTACAGATTCTTTCGATTCTGCATTTCAAACAAAACAACATTTTCCACCAACCTCGAAGGGATGCACTGTAAGAATCTCAGACAAAAACATTGATGGAAATTGGGACGAGGGTATTTGAGCACGGAGGTCCACACAAGCTAAAGCATGTGCCACAAGTGCATTGATTGCTACGATGGAAAGTAGAGGCTCAACACTCCTTAGAGGCTGCTTCGGAATTCATCCTCGCTCAAAACCCGAACCCCTAAAGACTTTGCTTTCTCCAACTTTGAACCGGGATCATCACCCGCTAACACAAAGTCGGTTTTCTTGCTCACAGACTCCGACACCTTCCCCCCACGCTCTTTAATCAAAGCGGCAGCTTCGCTGCGGGTGTATTGATGCAAAGTACCGGTAAGCACAAATGTTTTACCGTTGAAAGCGTGTTCAATTTGCTGAGATTTATTCACAATTCCAGGGGTTACTCCCAGTTGAAGTAATCGACTGATCTCTTGCTGATTTGCAGCATCCCTAAAATACTCCTCAACAGCTCCCGCAACTTTTTCGCCAACCCCGTTAATCATCATCAGTTGTTGTTTATCAGCTTCGAGAAGATTTTCTAGAGATCCAAAATAACGCGCGAGCTCTTCGGCAGTACCAGATCCTACATGCTTTATCCCCAAGGCCATGATAAAGCGGTCTAATTTTAGATGTTTTGATTTTTCGATGGCTGCTAAAAGGTTATGGACGGACTTTTCTTTAAACCCTTCGAGCTGTCGTAGTTCAGCGCCAGTTAGCGCATAGATATCCGAGGGGGTTTTTACAAACTCCTTTTTCACTAACTGTTGGACGACTTTTTCACCTAAGTTTTCGATATCCATCGCCTCTTTTCCGGCGAAGTATTCAATTCTGCGCAGCTGTTGCTCCGGGCAATGTTTTGTATTCGGACAACGAACAGCAACCTCACCCTCGACATTAGTCACCTTAGCGTGGCAGCTTGGGCAGTGTTCGGGCATCTTCCAGGGTTGACTTTCAGCAGCCCGGTATTCTTTGAGTACTTCGACCACTTTGGGGATGACATCTCCACCCTTTTCAATGATCACCGAGTCGTGAATGCGGATATCCTTTCTCTCGATCTCTTCCTGATTGTGCAGGGTTGCGCGGCTGATGGTGCTGCCGGCAACGAGAACGGGTTCTAATTCGGCTACGGGCGTAAGCACTCCGGTGCGACCAACCTGAACTGTGATATCTTTAATAACAGTAGTTGCTTGTTCCGCGGCGAATTTGTAGGCAATTGCCCAACGGGGATTTTTTCCGGTGGATCCAATGCTTGATTGTTCTCGGAGGTCATTCAGCTTAATGACCATACCATCAATGTCGTAGGGAAGTGTTTTTCTGGCGGCGTGGATCTCTGCGGCGTAGCTCCAAATCTCGTCCATACTGACGCATATCTTTTGCATCGCTAGGGGGGGAAGTTTTTGTTGTTTGATGAATTCGTGGACTTCTTCCTGGGTATCCACCCCTGCTATGTCTCCAGCCATGCCATAAAAAACAACTTGCAAGCCTCTTCGGGCAACTTCTTTGGGATCTAATAGCTTCAATGATCCTGCCGCGGCGTTACGGGGATTTGCCCAAAGGTCTTCTCCACGCTTTAGTCGTGCCTGATTAATAATTTTAAAGGTTTCGTGGGGCATAAACACCTCGCCGCGAACCTCTAGATCTCCCTTGTAAGCGATTTTCATAGGCAGGCTTTGAATGGATTTCAGGTTGGAGGTGATTTCATCCCCTTGTTTACCGTCTCCCCTAGTGGCGCCTTTTTCGAACAGTCCATTTTTATAATGGACTGTGACAGCGATGCCGTCCATTTTCAGCTCACAGGAATAGAGGTTGTCGTGCCTTCCGGTGAGTTTCACTACCCGTTTCAGAAAATCTTCGATTTCTTCCCGCGAGTAAGTATTAGCGAGGGATAGCATGGGAATGGCGTGTGTGACAACTGGAAATCCTCCACTCATCGACTCGCCCACCCGTTGTGTAGGGGAATTTTCGTTGATCCATTCGGGGTGTTCTTTTTCGGCTTGTTCAAGCTTCTTAAAGAGCTGATCGTATTGATAGTCGGAGATCAGCGGAGTGTGATCTTGGTAATAGCGGCGGTTATGGAGCCATATTTCTTCACAAAGGTCTAGGTACTCTTGATGGGTCATGGAAATCTCACGGAGAATATCATTGTGGCTAGTGGGGCTACCTGCAGTTTAATTCCATGCGAGCCTCCCCCTTCAGCGTTGTAACAGATTTGTGGATGCGGACTATGTTTTCCTGAGCCTCCATACTGAAAAGCGTCGGAATTAAATATTTCGGTAACTTCTAGGCTATTTTTCAATGGGATAAAATATTCTGAGTGGTATTGAGGGGTGTGGTTATGAACGCATAACAGGTATTCACTTTGGCTTTTTCTGAGGTAGGAAAGAATACTGTTATGGCGGTCGCCAAAATCCACCCATTCGAACCCTTCATGCGTGAAGTCTTTTTCCCAGAGAGCCGGGTGTTCTTGATAAAACTTATTAATTTCCCCGACCATTGTCTGGAGCCCTTTATGACTGGGGTATTTTAATAAATCCCATTCAATCTGCCATTTGCAGCTCCATTCGTTCCACTGACCAATTTCGCCTCCCATAAAAAGTAATTTCTTTCCGGGTTGACAAATCATATAGCTATAGAGGAGCCTTAAATTAGCAAATTTCTGCCAAATATCTCCGGGCATCTTACTAAGGAGGCTTTTCTTACCATGCACGACTTCATCATGGGACAATACAAGCATAAATTTTTCCGAGAAGGCGTAGAGCAGACCGAATGTCAGATCATTCTGATGGTAGTGTCTGAAAAGCATATCGACGTGGTAATAACGGAGGGTATCATTCATCCAACCCATATTCCACTTCATATCGAACCCTAATCCGCCCCATTCCACCTTTTGGGTAATTCCTGGAAATGATGTCGATTCCTCGGCAACAACCAGTGATCCGGGGCATTGCTGTTTTACGACGGAGTTTAAGTGTTTGAAAAATTCTATAGCCTCTAAATTTTCTTTGGATCCGAATTGGTTGGGAATCCACTCCCCTTCATTCCTACCGTAGTCTAAATAAAGCATCGAGGCGACCGCGTCGACGCGTAATCCATCAACATGCATCACCTTCAACCAGTAAAGCGCGTTGGCGATCAGGAAGTTAATCACTTCAGGGCGACCAAAATTGAAAATATAGGTATTCCAATGGGGATGAAATCCTTGCCGTGGATCTACGTGTTCATATAATGCTGTTCCGTCAAAACGCCCTAGGGAAAATTCATCTACGGGAAAATGTCCCGGCACCCAATCAATAATGACGCCTATCCCCTCGTTATGCAGATGATTGACAAACCACTGAAAATCTTCCGCGGTTCCGAAACGGCTGGTTGGGGCAAAAAAACCAGATACCTGATAGCCCCAAGACTCATCTAAGGGATGTTCTTGAATTGGCATCAGTTCGACGTGGGTAAAGTGAAGCTCTTTGCAGTAGTTGGCGAGTTGGACTGCGAGCTCCCGGTAATTGGGAAAAGTTTCTCCGTATCTTCTCCAAGAACCTAAATGAACCTCATAAACGGCAAGCGGCTTTGCTTGAAAGGCGTCGTTATGTTTCTTTTCGCACCAGGCTTGATCTGTCCAGGGGTGGGCGTATATATTTCTGATGACGGATCCATTCGCCGGGCGGAGTTCGCTTCCGGTGGCATAGGGATCGGACTTTATGAGGATTCTGCCGGTTTGGGTTTTAATTTCGAATTTGTATTTTGCGCCCTCTTTAAGTCCGGGAATAAAAATCTCCCAGACTCCGGAGCCCCCTAGGCTTCGCATGGGGTTAACCCTGCCATCCCAATGGTTAAAATCCCCTACTAAAGAGACTCTGCGAGCGTTTGGGGCCCAAACTGCAAACTTGACCCCTTTGACACCCTCTTGCTCTGTCAGCCTTCCACCAAGAAAGTCATATAGGGCGTAATGGGTGCCTTTGCCGAAAAGATAGAGATCGACCTCGCCCAGGGAGGGCCAAAAGGAATAGGGATCGCAAGCTAGAGTCCCATCGCTGTGATAGACTTGATAATCGGAAAATATCGTTTCCGGGGGAACGAGAAGCTCGAACACCCCTGCAGGGTGAATTCTTTTGGGAGAAACCTTCTTCCCGCCGATTTCGATAAAAATTTCCTCAGCTCCTGGCCTCCAGATTCTGATCACATTGTGGAGATCGTCGTAAGGATGCAATCCTAGGATTGTATGAGGGTCATAATGGTCGCCGTTAATAAGGAGAGATGGATCGCAACTGATGATGTTCATAATTTTCTAGTGTTGAAATTGATCAAAAAATATCACTTCATTTTTCTCTAGTTTTATGAGTTTTTCGATTGTTTGTCGAGAGGTTCTATTACCCACCTTCAACCTGCAGCCTTGGATCCGCTTAGGATGGACGATAAGTAGGTCGATGGAAACCGAGGGGTTTAAAATAATTTTTTTAATCTCTTTCTTGCTCCATTCAATGGAAATCGTGCCGAGACCCGGAACTTCCAAGTTAACAAGTCTTCCGCAATGCAATTCAGGAGGAAGCCTTGGCAGGATGCACAGTTGCGACCCATCGAACTTTACAAACATCTCTTTAATCAATACTGCCCCCACAGTAAACATCTGAAAGGGGTCGTTGCCCATGACGGGTGGTTTTGAAAAACCGTGATACCCTTCATCGAAATTTCTTGGGATCATCCATTCTGAGAAACCTGATAGGAATAAATTTTTCCAAGCTTGATAAAGATCTAGCCGTTCGGAGATTTTGACATCATTGAGGAGGCTGTCGCCGGCTTCGAAGGTCCCGGCATCGGGGTAGTATTGAGCCAAGGCAAACCATAGAGGTAAAAATTCGGCGGGGTCGGCGCGTTCTACCATTTTATTCATATTTTGAGCTTTATGGCTTCCGAATGAAAGCTTGGCTTTGGATGGGAGGGGTGTTCCGGAAAATTCTTTTTTGAAAACGCCGTTTTGGGCTATCCCTTTCACTTGGATTCTTGCTCGTTCTAAGTCTTGAAAGAATGTCCATTCCTTTATGGGGCCGGCAACTTCTAAAAGATCATCGTTGATTTTTCCGGGAAAGGCGCGAATGATTTCTCGGGTTCCCGGAATCAGGCAGGAGATTCCCGGCTTATGTGAAAAGGGTGTACACCGCTCAAATATCTGTATTTTCATTCTATGACCTTGCCGATTAAACCTTGAGGGGTGTTCTCTATTAACTCCACTTCCACAAGGGTGTTTTGAGGAATGACTATTCCGGGAAGAAGCACCTGTAAGAAGTTGGAGGTGTGTCCGGTGATGGAGTCTCCTCCATTCTCGGTCAGAACGCTCATTCGCCTTCCAACGTAGTCTTGCCGCAGGTCGTAGGCCACTTGTTCCGCGACAGCAAGCACTTCCTGCTTTCTTTTTCGAATCATATCGGGATGAACCTTATTCGGGTAAAGGGCTGCGCGCGTTCGGGGTCTTTCGCTGTAGGGAAACATATGTACTTTAGCGAAACGAATTTCTTTCATGACCTGAAGGGTTTCCTCATGATCGATGTCAGTCTCTCCGGGAAAACCGACGATAACGTCTGTTGTAAAAGTAAAATCGGGGTTTGCGGCACGGAGCCGTGTGGCAGTTTCTAGAAATATTTGCCTGGTATACTTTCTATTCATCCTTTTAAGGATTACATTAGATCCTGATTGCAACACGATGTGCATGGATGGGCAGGTGTTTTTTCCATTTAAAATCGCGTCGGCAAGATCATCATCGACTTCATCAGGATCGATCGAGGAGACGCGCAAGCGGTGGAGTCCGGGCAGAGCATCCACTGCCCTTACTAGGTCGGACAGTCGGTCTGGATTTTCATCTTTTCCACCGTCAAAATCCCCGATATTAATTCCGGTTAACACAATTTCCTTATAGCCATTTGCAATAAGCTGCCGGCATTCCTTTAGGATATCTTCCATTGAGTTGGAGCGAGAACGGCCTCTTACATAGGGAATGATGCAATAAGTGCAAAAAGAATTACAACCGTCTTGTACCTTTACAAACGCGCGCGTATGGGCTTCAAAGTGTTGGATTGAAAATTCAGGAATCTGTTCTTCGGGCAAAACCAATTTCAGAAGATTTTCTTTATCTTTGTTCGGAATGACATGGGAAACTCCCGGGATTTGCGCAAGCGCTTTCCCGTTACTATCCGCAGAACACCCTGTGACAATTAATTGGGCACCGGGGTGTTTACGCGCAAGCTGCCGAATTTCGTGGCGGCTGGAACTGTCAGCAGATTCTGTAACGGTGCAGGTGTTAACGATGCATATCTCTGCCTCTTCACCCTCTCCGGCGGGGATGTACCCCATCCCTTTAAGCTGATCTTGGTAGGCTTGAGATTCGTATTGATTGGTGCGGCAACCTAAGGTGACGACTTTAAACTTTTTATTTCTCATTATTTTTCTGTTAAGTTATGAATAGATGATACACTTTTTGTCTGTTTATGTAAAATATTAGAGGTACCATGACATCCCCCTCGTTCGAACACCTGATGAATGAAGTAAGACGAATCAAGCCGTCCCCTCTTTTCTCTCAGAATGCCCATATTCATACCTATAGCCAATATAAAGAACTTTACGATCAGTCTGTTAACGAACCGGATAAATTTTGGCTAGAACAAGCCGGCTCGCTTGATTGGTTTCGTTTTCCGACCGCGGCATGTAAATACAATTGGGATGTTGCAAATCGTAAGATTGAACATTCGTGGTTCGAGGATGGACTCATTAATGTTTCTGTCAACTGCCTGGATCGACACATCTCTACCCCCACGAAAAACAAACCCGCAATCATTTGGCAGGGTGATAACGACAATGAAGTCCGCATTATTACTTATAAAGACCTCCACGAACGAGTCTGTAAGTTCGCTAACGCTCTTAAGTCACGAGGGATCCAAAAGGGAGACCGCGTCTGCATTTACCTTCCCATGGTACCCGAGCTAGCGATTGCCATGCTCGCTTGCGCAAGGATCGGCGCAATTCACTCGGTGGTTTTTGGAGGATTCAGCGCGGCATCGCTAACGCTTCGAATCGAGGACGCGCATTGCAAAATGTTAATCACAGCCAACTGCGGTTACCGAGGCGGAAAAAAAATCCCCCTGAAAGAAATTGCGGACGAAGCGCTGCGTCATTGCACCACCATTGAAAAAGTAATCGTTGTTCAAAGGAACGAAGAGCCTGTGAACATTGTTGAAGGGCGTGATGTCTGGTTCCACGAGGAAATCGAAAGGCAGTCGCAACAATGCCTTCCCACGCCGCTGAATGCCGAAGACCCGCTTTTTATATTGTATACCTCCGGATCGACCGGCAAGCCCAAAGGGGTTGTCCACACTCAGGCAGGCTACTTGCTTCATACCAGCATGACCCACAAATACATCTTTGACATCCAAAATCACGATACTTACTGGTGCACCGCAGACATTGGATGGATTACCGGACATAGCTACGTCGTCTACGGACCACTTTCCAACGGATCCACAACAGTCCTTTTTGAAGGAACACCCACTTACCCCACCCCGGCGCGATTTTGGGAGATCATCGATAAGTTTAAAGTATCGGTATTCTATACCGCTCCAACGGCAATACGCACATTAATTCGCGAGGGGGAATCCCATCCTGCCAAGTGCGACCTGAACTCCCTTCGCCTTTTGGGAACTGTTGGTGAACCCATCAACCCCGAAACGTGGATGTGGTACCACGAAATAATCGGCAAGGGACGCTGCCCTGTTGTAGACACTTGGTGGCAAACAGAGACAGGCGGCATCATGATCGCTCCGCTTCCCGGCACACACACCCTTAAACCCGGATCGGCCTCTCAACCTTTCTTTGGTGTTGAACCGACCATTCTCCAAGACAATGGCGCGCCAACCCCTGTTAACCAGGGAGGCTGCCTTTGCATCAAAAAACCATGGCCCGGAATGATGAGAACTACATGGGGCGACCACGACCGCTTTATTGATACTTATTTCACAACCTTCCCTAACCTCTACTTTTCGGGAGACGGCGCTGTAAAAGATCAAGATGGAGACTATTGGCTGCTAGGCAGAGTGGACGATGTGGTCAACATTTCAGGTCACAGGATCGGCACAAGCGAAGTTGAAAGCGCCCTAGTTAGCCACGGATCAGTCGCGGAAGCCGCGGTTGTTCCCTATCCCCATCCCGTAAAAGGACAGGGTCTTTATGCGTTCGTTTCTTTAGTCGGTGATGTCACCGAGGATCACGAATTAACACGTTCAATCCTTAATCACGTTCGCACAGAAATCGGTCCGATCGCGGTCCCTGATGAGATTCAATTCACTAAAGCCCTCCCCAAAACACGATCGGGGAAAATTATGCGAAGGATTTTACGAAAAATCGTATCGAATGAACTTCATGATCTTGGGGACACCTCTACATTGGCAGATCCCAACATCGTCCAAGAACTAATCAATGAATACAATAAAAGAGAGCGCGCCGCCAGTGGACCTTTATGACTATCAAATTATGCTACAGGCCATCAAAATCGGTGAATTAGGACGGATCAACGCCCCACCCAACCCTTGGGTAGGGTGTGTGATTGTAAAAAATGGAATTGTCCTAGCGGAAGGATTTCACGCCTATGCAGGAGCCCCACACGCCGAAGTTGCAGCTCTAGCAAAAACGCAAGACGCGGCCGGCTCCACAGCATACGTCACATTGGAGCCATGCGCCCATCACGGAAGAACGCCACCCTGTACAGACGCGCTTATCAAAGCCCACGTTGCCCGCGTTGTTATTGGGACTCTCGACCCGGACTCTCGAGTAAGCGGAAATGGAGTTCGAATCCTAAAAAATGCAGGAATCGAGGTCGTCACAGGAGTCGCGGAAAAAGAAGTCAGACGCTCCTTGGGCCCCTATCTCTATCAACGCACCCACCAAAAAATGTTCACCGTAGTAAAAGTGGCTTGCAGCATAGATGGTTGTATGTGTGCAGAAGATCGTACTTCACAGTGGATAACCGGAGAAGACGCCAGAATCGACGCGCACAAACTGCGTGCCGAATCGCAGGCAATCCTTACGGGAGTAGGGACAACGAAATTAGACAACCCCAAGTTAAATGTCAGAGCGCCCGTGCCTCTACCCATGAATCCACCTATTCGCGTGGTTCTTGATAGTCATGGAAATTCCGATCCGCTCGCTAATGTTTTTAACCCCGCCTATGGACCATCGCTGCTGCTAACAACACCCCTTTGCCCCAAAGAAAGGTTGACGTTGTTCAAAGAACACGGAGTCGATGTAGAAATCGTAAAAGAGGAAAACGGAAAGCTTTGTCTTTTCTCCGCGATGGATTTCTTAGCCCGTAAAAATATTATTCAAGCAATGGTCGAGGGTGGCCCCACGCTTACCAGCGCTTTTATAGAACTCGGCTTATTCCAACAGCTAAGTGCGTATATAGGCCCCAAAGTTATCGGAGGCAAAGGAATCCATTTTTCTCAAAACATTCCATGGAATTCCTTACCTCAAGCCTTGTCATTAAAGTTAAGATCTCATAAGGTGTTGGGAGATACAGTCCGCCTCGATTACACCACAGAGGATTCACAATGAAAATCCATTTTTCCCTCCCCGAATTTGACTCGCAACTTTTGCGATGTTTATCTGCCTGCGTCTACGGCGGCGCCGATATCGGTGAATGCTTATCAACCTCTCTAAGAATTGAAGAGGGCAACTTCGACAGTTGGTGTGAGGAATGGAAAAAAACCGCAGACCGCGTGTATGCGCTAGGGGAGAAAAGTCGTAGCCAAAACCACTATGTCAGCGCCCGGGAGTCTTTTTTCCGAGCGTCTAACTACTACCGCGCCGCCATGTATTTTTTATACTCTACCCCCGAAGATCCCCGCTTAAAAGAATTGCACCTGAAGCATCAAAGTTCCTTTGCCGAAGCCTCAAGGCTATTAGAACGTCCACCCATTTACCTGCAAATTCCCTATGACAACACCCATCTGAACGCGACATTCTATACTTGCGACGATGAAAAACGGCCGCTTCTTATTTGCAATACAGGCTACGATGGCACCCAGGAAGAAATGTATTGGGCCGTGGGTATTGCCGCGTTGCGGCGTGGGTACCACGTGCTCACATTCGATGGTCCAGGCCAAGGGGAGGCTTTAATCCAGCGCGACCTTGCTATGCGTCCGGATTGGGAAAATGTGATTATACCCATCGTCGATAAAGCTCTGGAACTTCCGATTACGACTATTTCCCTTTACGGGATGAGCTGGGGCGGCTACTTAGCCCCACGCGCTGCCGAATACGAAACTCGATTACATGCTTTGGCAGTATCACCGGGTCTCATGGGAGGTATTGAATCTTTCCAAAAACTCTATCCCCAAGTAAATTCAGAACTCGAAGGC
>CAZENM010000084.1:0-12392 GCA_964513575.1 uncultured bacterium
TAATGGTCCGGCTGAGGTAACGTTAGAGCTTTATGAGAAAGCCAAAAAGAAGGCAAAAAACAAGCCTTCGATTAAGGTAATGGCCCCGGATGGAAGAATCGTTAGATACACCTACGAAGCTTTTAGCGGTAAAATTAAAGATGATAAAAACATAGATAAACGACGCTATCGCATTATTAAAGTTCATCGTCCTAACGCCCCTAATGAAAGTTACGAGTATGGGAAATCCACTTGCTGCATCCCTGAACAAGTCATCCGAAAAAACCGCCCTGATGGCAGATATTTATTAATTGATTACTTTTATAAAGATGAAGATTCCCGGAATGGAAAAGTCCTTGCCCTTAGAGGACCCTCAGGATCTTCTATCAACCCGGTCACTTTTTACAACTTTTACTATGAAGAAGAAGACGACGAGGGGATAACCTACGTCACCAACGCCTTGGGTCACAGAACGATTTACCGCTACTCGGCTAAACACCACCGCTTACGCTCATTAGAAAAATTTAATGGGTGTTCACCTTACAGCCTGCATAGCACGGAAAAAATGGAGTGGGGCAGTAAGTCTAAAGGTTCCAATTTGTTAGCTCGAAAGCTTTATGATGGCGACCAAAACTTGATCATTGGGCACAACTACACCTACGATGAGCGTGGAAATGTGTTAAAAAAAGTCACGGAAGGGAATATCACTGGAAAATCACCCAACGAAGCCTGTGAACGAGTCTCTAACTTCTCCAATGACGGATTCAACCTAACCATCAACACCTCGAATGGAACAGTCCTTGAAGAGATGTGCTATAAGCCCCAAACGGATCTGATCACTGCTAAATATACGCATGCAGGGCAATTTAAAATTCGTGAATTTACCGACTATGATGAAAATCATGCAGTCTGCCGAGTGATTGTAGATGATGGGAAAGGGAAAGATCGCGATGACTTTTCAGGGGTTACACAGAGAACTATACAGAACATCACGAACACTAAAACGGGTCATATTGGGTTTCCGGAGGTTATAGAATATACATATTTAGATTTAACAACTTTCTTAGAAGTCCCTTTAAAAAAGATCGTCCGTAACTACGATAGCTGGGGAAGACTTTCTGCAGAACATACTTATAACAACGTTGGTCAGCACGCCTTTTCCAGCCGTTGGGAATATAACGAGTACGGTCAAAAAACTCTGGTCGTAAATCCATTGGGCGAGACCACCCGCTACACCTATGATCTAAACGGAAATATGCTCACTGAAGAAGGACCTCAACCCAATCGAATAATAAAATACACCTACGACATCAACAACAACTTGATTAAAAAGGAACTCGTTGATAACGGGACGACTTTCGTCGAAAGGTTTGAATATGACGTCATGAATCGCAAAATTGCTTCGATCGATGTTTATGGCAATAAAACCGACTACCAACTTGATGCACTCGATCAGCTTACCAAAACAACCTATCCCTTAACCTTTGATGAAGAGGGTATGTGCTTTAGAAGGGAAGAGTTCAGAGAATACGACACCTTAGGCAACGTCACTTTGTTCCAGGATGGAAAGGGGAACCGAACCTATACAAAATCGACGATTCGGGGAGCCCCCTATTCCATTGAATACCCCGATGGTTCTAAAGTAACTTTTGAATACTCTTTAAACGGAAATTTAATCCGTCATAACCGTTCTAACGGAACCTATATCGAAACTGATTATGATGGATTATCCCGCCCTATTGTAAAAAGAAATTTTAGCACTGACGGTAAGTTAATGTCCACGCACCAAAAGTGGTACAATGCTTTTGATTTAATTCAGGAGATGAATGGCGATGGACTAATCACCAAATATTCCTATGATGGAGCTGGAAGGGTTATTGCGGTCACCAAGGGAGATCATCTTCAGACGATTGACTACGATTCATTAGGACGAAAATCGGTTGTTCGCGAGCATTGCGGTGATGATCTGATCATTAACACCACCTGTTACGACAATCTGGACAGAGTTATTTCCGAAACCTCCACAAATAGCGCGGGAGAACTTCAGCTTTACAAAGGATATGAATATGATGCTGACGGGAATCAAACACTCATAAAAACTATGAATCAGTCCGGAGAAAGCATAACCCGCACTGTGTACAACATTTTAGGTAAGGTAGTAAAGCAGATCGATCCCATGGGAAATGTGTCTCTTACAACCTATGAAATAAAGCCTTTTACCGACAATTCGAAGATGTTTATCACGAAGGTAAATCCCAACGGCAATAGTCACATTCGGTATTACAACCATTTAGATCAAATGACTTCCGAAGAGCATAAAAATCCAATGGGTCTTGTTGTCAAAAAATCAGAGTATTATTACGACCACGTGGGCAACAAATCCCACCGAATTGATGATGTAATCACGCCAAATGGAATTGAAAATTACGTGCATACGTGGTGGTTCTACGATGAAATGAATAGACTTACCGATACTGTTGAAGCAGAAGCAACCCTGCAACAGCGTTGGAGCACACGAACCTATGATATTATGGGAAACCTTTCAACCTTGAAGAAGGAAGACGGGGTTACTTTTGATTATAGTTACGATCCTTTGGGTCGTTTGCAAGAGTACTTTTCCTCTGACGGGAGTGTCCATTACAGTTTTACCTATGATAATTCCAACAATCCCACGAAAATTGTCGATCATGTTCATGCCGGAACAACTATTCGCACATATGATCAGAATCAGTTTTTGTCTGGCGAACAACTCGCCAACGGATTGAATTTAACTTATAAAAACGATTCACTCGGAAGAATCACACAGATCACATATCCGGATGGTAGCGGTTCTCGCTATCGCTATAACGGAGCCTATTTAACTGAAGTAGAAAGGGTGACCAACAGCGGTGAAATCGCCTACAAGCACACCTACTCCCAGCATGATGCATCGGGGAATGTGATAAGTGCGCAGCTAATCGCAGGAATTGGTGAAATCTCTTATGGATATGACCCAATGAACCGAACAACGCTGGTTAAAACACCTTATTGGGAAGAGCGAGACCATACCTACGACGCTGTGGGTAATTTGACAGGAAGAAAATGGGATGCTCAATCCTACGCTTATAGCTATGATGATCTGAATCAACTGAAAAAAGAATCAGGTGCCGTTGTAAATGAGTATGTAAATGATTCGATGTACAATCAAATTGTTGTAAATAATGTACAACGACAGTTTAACGGAGCCCATGAACTTCAAAATGTCTATAAGTATGACTCTAATGGGAATGTGATCCAGAAGGGGGACCTTTCCTTTGAGTACGACGCTCTCAACAGATTAACGAAGGTGCATAAAGAGTCAGAGACCATCGAGTATCGTTACGATTCTTTCCATCGTAGGATAGCTAAAATTTCTGATACCACGGAACGCTATTTATATCGATGCGACACTGAACTAGGGGCAGTGAATCAAGAGGATGAAATTTTCCAACTCCGATTATTGGGAAGATGCCGCTTTGCTGAAGTAGGAGCAGCAATTGCCATCGAGCTCTCGGGAAAGGTATACGTTCCCCTCCATGATTCGCAAGGTAATGTTGTGACCCTTGTCAATAAAGACACGGGGATAATTGCAGAATCGTGTAGGTACTCCGCCTATGGACAAGAGATCCCCGAATATACATTCGGAAATCGATTATCCCCATGGAGATGTGCTAGCAAAAGAGTGGATGATGAAACAGGTTTCGTCTGCTATGGAAGAAGGTTTTACGATCCGTCAGAGTTAAGATGGATATCACTAGACCCAATAATGATCTCTGAAGGGACAAATCGCTACAACTATCTTGAAAATAACCCATTCAAGTATATTGATCCTGACGGGCGCTTTTTCTTTCTGTTTGCATTGCCTATAATACCATTTTGCTCCGCAATAACCCTTAGTTGTATTACTGAAATGGCAGTTGCTACAACAGTCGGATTACTCGCGAGTTATGCCGCTTATAGCGCTGTTGAAAGCGGATACATTAGCCCAAGGTCCGAAGGCAACTACAGGTATGATTGGGGAAGCTCGTCAAGTCCAAACACAAAAACTTACTCCAGGAATACACAAGCAATAAATTCGGCGTGTTTTGGATTATTAGGGCTTGTATTAAGCGAGTCGGTCGCTCCGACTGTGGAGGATGTACAGGAAGAGGTTCAAGGTGAATCAAATCGAAAAGTAAAAGATGCTCCACGGTATAAACCCAGAACTCTCGAGGAACAACTAACATTAGAAGAAGCTAAGGCTGGTGCTGGTGTCGAAATAATGAAGGATGAAATTAATGATCCAAACTTCCCCAAAGAAGACTGGGCAAAGATGCAACATCGCCATGAACATGTAGAAGAGAGAACAATCAACATTCACTATTGGAAATACAGACACTCTGATCATAGAGAAGGTTTTAAATATAAAAACCCATAAGGATTATTATGTTAGTAAAGTGTGTTCACAACAAACAAAAGCATCTTCCTGAAGATTGTACACCTATTTGTGCCGATCCAGAATGGGATTTCTGGTTAGAATTAAATAAATATTACATTGTATATGCTATGACCATACGTTCGAATTATGTTTGGTATTATGTATGCGACAAAGGCATTTCCTATTATCCCTCATGGAAACCGGCACCATTATTTGAAGTTATTGATGGTTCAATATCGAAATATTGGATTTTTTCCTTTATTCAAAAAAAGGAAATAAAATACATAGACACGACCTGGGCCTATCCTGAATGGGCTAATGCTCCTAATACATATTACGGCAAATTGACCGATGGAGATGAAGAAGAAGTCGAGATTTTTAAGCAATATAAACGCTTGATGGATCTAGAATTCCCTGATCCATTAATTTTAGACTACGCAAAGGCTTTGGATAAAGAATGGTTATTATGTGAATATTGCATAGATGCCTGGAAATCTACTGTGACGGATCAAGGAATGGTTTGCTGTCCCGTGTGTGAACGAATGATGCATAACCCCCGGTATCAAGCACCGCCGCAAAACATTAAAAGTTGGTTGAAATATTTCTAAGGATTAACAAAGATCGTTTTTTTACAATAAAGGGGTCAAGCCACATACTTCCTGTTTCAAGTATAACAGGACGTGTGGTGCTTGACCCCTTTACAGAAATAATAACACCTAGCGGTTACCGTCCTAAAATGGGTACAGGTTTTTTACTTGGTGAAACTTTTCCGGGATTATAACATGAAAAATTTATGTCCAAAACAAATTGATTTTGCTGACTCTGAATTTATTAGCTTTGAGTTCTCTAGCGATCAGAGCTTAATACTCTACATCAAATCGTGTAGGGAACATGTATTAAAAATTAAATTTACAAATGTAATACAATTTAGCTACAAACTTGGTTTTCAAATTTCTAATTTATTCGAAATAAATGAGCACACTTCTTTTTTAGAAGAAGCTTTGTCAAGAGAATTCAAATATCCTTATCCCGAAAATCAATTTCGTGAGTATCATGTGGAGGATATTTATGATTTTCCATTCATTCAATTGGTTGCTGACTCGGTTTCATTGGTTGAATGTTAGAGCTAGTAATAGGGTCATAAAGGGGTCAAGCCTCACACCTCCTGTTTCAACTAGAACAGGAAGTGTGGTGCTTGCCCCCTTTATTTATCTTCATTCAAACCCTCACCAGCATCGATGGGAGGATAATAAAACAGGAGGATCTTTTGAAAGAGGTGGTCCAGAACCAATACCAGGATGGACATATTTATGATTAGGCAAGGATTACATATTTTAAACCCACGCTCAGGATTGGAAAAAATAAATTTATCCGATATACTCGATGAAATTAAAAATGGCGATAATTATTATTGGTCAATTTTAGATTTAGACGCTAGTGGTGATCTTGGAGAAGGTAAATCAATACCCGAATTTGAAAATAAGATTAGCAAATCTGAAAGAGGTTTTTTTATTAAATGGGACGAACTAGTTCAACTTTCAAAAAAGTTCGATCGCATTATCAGTATCTGCATTATCGGATCCAAAGACGAAAATTTATTACGTTTCTATGATGATGATCGACAAATGGATGAGATGTGCGATATTGTTATTGAAATGATTGACGGCTGGTTTTGGGAAGTATTTTCAATTGATGAACAACTAATCCAAAGACTCGCTTCAAAATTTCCGAAGGTAAAATTGTTAGACTCTGATTATCTAAAATAATAAAGAGTCAACCCTACAGCAGCGTTAGAGTACGAGAATCTATGATATAATAGATAACCTTTTAACCTTAAAATAAAGGGGTCAAGCCTCACACTTCCTGTTCTGCTTGAAACAGGAAGTGTGAGGCTTGACCCCTTTATTCTCCAGAAATACACAAGCAATAAATACGGTGTGTTTTGGACTATTAGGGCTTGTATTAAGCGAGTCGGTGGCTCCGACTGTGGAGGAGTCTCGGGAAGATTCCACAGATGCTAAGTCAAGAAAAAAGGGAAGGGTATTTCCCAAAAATCCCGATGACCTGCTGCCGGATTTACCAAGGGATAAAAAAGGAAGAATTTATACTTCTGATAACACTAGAATTCGTCCTGAAAGGCATGAAATGGAACCAGGTGAAACTTATAACCCACGCCATCATGGACAACATTATCATATAGATACACGTGAAGACACTAGTTGTGGCTGGAATGGTAAAAGAGCTACAACTCATAAGCCAAAGGGCTATATTCATCAAGGTGGAACAGGTTTTTTACCTGGAGAGACTTTCCCATTATAAAATAAAGGAGCTACAATGAATAATTATCGTGAAATTAAGCTTAATCCTCATTTGTATGATTGTGAAATTGAAAAATATGAGTACTCAACAATAATGAACAACTTAGTTATTCACATCACTTTATGGAACTCTGAAGAGGTATTAATTATTTTTTTTGGTCCTATTCATTTTTATGATTGGGGATTAAATCCGCCTGTGAAATTCTATTTGAATGAAGAGCTAAATCCCCTATCAAATGCTGCCATAGTGCGTAAATATGGTACAGCTTCAAATAAAATTGAATATAAATCATTTTTACTCGTTAACAATGATGACTTGGTTTGTTTTGAGATCGTGGCAAGAGACTATAAAGTTTCAGGGAATATAAAAGAGAGCAAATCCTATCATGAATGACAATTCATCTACTTTGATGACGATACCAGTCTTTAATTTTGAGGAATACGAAATGAACATTCGTGATTATTTTCTAATCCTGAAAGAAAAATCCTTCGGTGTCAAATATCGAACCCTAATTTTTAAAGAAGCAATATTTTTTGGATCTTACAGTCAAAATAATTTTTGTCAAATAATCCTAATGGATCAAAACAACACACTATTCAGAAAAAGAATAGAACTCTACTACGAGAAAATCCCCGAAAAAGTAAAATTCAATTTATATCAATTGGTTGATTCAAATGAGCGCGTATGCTTTGAAATTATTGCTGAATCATTTTTAATTGAAATGAAAGAAAAAGAGAAGTAGATGGAAGAAAAAATATTGTAAAGGGGTCAAGTCAAGCCACAAACTTCCTGTTCTGCTTGAAATAGGAAGTGTGAGGTGAGGCTTGACCCCTTTATTCCCCTCCATGATTCACAGGGTAATGTTATTACCCTTGTCGATAAAGATACAGGGAAAATTGCAGAATCGTGTAGGTACTCCGCCTATGGACAAGAGATCCCCGAATATGCATTCGGAAGTCGACTATCCCCATGGAGATACGCTAGTAAAAGAGTGGATAATGAAACAGGTTTCGTCTGCTATGGAAGAAGGTTTTACGATCCTTCAGAGTTAAATAACCCTTAGTTATATTACTGAAATGGCAGTTGCTACAACAGTCGGATTACTCGCAAGTTATGCCGCTTATAACGCTGTTGAAAGCGGACACATTAGCCCAAGGTCCGAAGGCAACTACAGGTATGATTGGGAAAGCTCATCAAGTCCAAGCACAAAAACTTACTCAAGGAATACACAAGCAATAAATACGGCGTGTTTTGGACTATTAGGGCTTGTTTTAAGCGAGTCGGTAGCTCCGACTGTGGAAGATGTACAGGATAGTTCAAGGGAATATGAAGCCAGAGAGAAAGGTTATCGTGTTTATGCTCCGGAAAGAAAGCTTCCGTTGGATGAAAATGGTGTCGAAATTCCTGATTCTAATAATTCCCATACACAACTGGGAACAAGAGGAAGTAAAAAAGGGGCCTATCCTCAGGCACGTGAATTTGGTCGGAATGGTACTAAAATTCGAGATATAAACTTTACCGATCATGGCAAACGTGATGTGCATACAAATCCTCATCAACATAGATGGGGAAAAAACAAAACGAGAGGGTCTCTGGGAAGAGGAGGTCCTGAACCATTACCTGGATGGAAATATTTATGATAACAAAAGGAATTCGGATATTAGATAAGAAATCTAATATTGTAAGCGTGACTCTTTCTGAAATACTGAATGAGATCGATAATGGTGATCAATATGTTTGGTCAATTATTGATTTATATGCTATGGGTGATTTAGGGAAGGATATTTCGATAACTGAATTTGAAGATGTTATTCAAAGTTCCCCTAACGGTTATTTTATGTCATGGAGAGAACTAATCTCATTTTCTAATAAATTAAATCTTCTTATAAACATTTTGGTTATTGGTTCGAAAAATAAATATTTGCTCGTTTATAATCGTGACTATCGTGTAATGTACGAAACTTGTAATATAGTAATTGAAATGATTGATAGTGCATTTTGGGAAGTTTTTTCGTTAGATGAACATTACATCGATAGGTTGGCCCTAAAATTCAAAGATGTCGAATTTTTAAAATCTGACTTTCGCAATGCTTGAGGTCAGACGTGACCCCGATCATTAATTGCGATTTTTATTCATTGAGTGATTCAGATTCCACTGGGACGCCTAACGCTTGGAGCCTTTTATTGAATTCTAACCATACATCGTAGGGAGCCTCTGTGGGTGGCTGAGGTAGTTGCTCTAACCTTGCCAGTAATTCTTCAGGGGTTTCTTTGACATCTTCACTATACACATGAGACCCATTCTCAACAGTTTCTAGTGTCTCTAAGGCCTCCAGGTCATCCATAAGCTCTAACTCCTCTTCCAGCGCTTTTTCATCAATTATTGCTGTGATGCTAGTAAGGGGCAACCCAAATGTGTTAAGCCTTTCTTCCAACTCTGTAAAAGGATCTTTTATGACATCTTCTTGCTGCTGTACAGGAGTCGCTACAAGCACTTCTTCATTTGTTAATGAAATCGTTTGAGTAGGTAGTTCGAAGTTTTCCTCGAAAGTCTTGAACTCATCCGCAGTCAAATAGCTCATCTTTTTTGCGTTTTGAATATAGCCCTGAATCTCATCTATATCAAAAATTTTGAGCTTTTTTGAAGCAAAGACCATATCATCAATCTGATGATTTTTTATGGATTTGATAAACAGCAATACACACATGGTCAGAATTGCACTTTTTTCGCGGCGACCTCTTCTGCTCATCACTTGTGGGCCAAAAAGGAAAATATTATTCATTTCCAAGTATTTTCTAAGGGGGAATTTTCTTAAGAATAGCGTTCTTCTTAGGAACGCCTCGTTTTTTGAAATGTTACCCTTATTAAGGTCTTTCTGAACGGTCTCCGCATGTATTCTTATAATATTATCGAAGTCATAACAATCCTTAGCATCTTCCAAAATGGTGTCCCAAAAGATTTCTCTTAGGTCATCCTGGGTAGTGAAATCATAAAACACTTCTAATTTATTTTCAAAATACTGACTCCCTGTAAGACTTCGCCCGATTAGAATGGCATCATCAAGATCAAATTTATTGTTCCTCGCTTCCCAAAGAATTTTTGTATACCTCTTATAGCGTTCAATACTCTCCATCGTTCGCCTCTGTGAATTTTTTTTTGCGTACATTGCGTCTATATGGTCAAAACTTAACTTTACAGCCGTATTTGGCAGCCTTAGCCCTTTCTTTGATGCTAACCTACTGCTCATGAATTGACGTAACTCCTCTTCACTAAGCATTCCCTTAAAACTCACCTCCAGATGCTTTCTAATTGATTTTGCCCACTCGCTTCTCTTCTCAAATCCTAAAGCAGATAAAAATTTGGAAGCTTTGGGTAAATGTTTTTCCGTAAAATTGGGTTCGAGTTCCTTTAACATCTCTTCTTCAATTAGCGTGTCGAGCTTTTCAAAAACTGCATTTCTTAACTTCTCATCCTTTGATAGTTTTTCCCCGATAGGATCCCAGTTGTCTTTTACAAATTTAAACACTTTTTCTGTTGTGTTAAATCGTCGATTCACAAAATCGATTACCTTAGCGCTCACTCTTTTACTAAGCTCAACCGTATGCTCCTGGAGCGTCGATAATGCAGCGCCTGTTAAATTTAGAGCCGGAATTTGCTCGTCAACTGAAACGAATTGTGTACAATAAATTTCGAACAGCATTTCTTGATCAAGTTTTGATAGAAAATCCTCAACGATTTCCGCCACTTTTTTATTTAATGAAACCTCGTCAAATTTCTGTGAAGATCTGTTCTCCGCAACGAATTGCTGTTCTAATTCTAGATAATCCCCACCGAGGTTGGTGCTGTTAGCGGCTTTTTGCGAGACTGTTTGCTCAAGGCTCTCGCGCCAGTTCTCGGGGAGCGATTTTATTATTTCTCCAACTTTGCCTACAGGCACCTGTGCCATCGCTGAGAACAATTCATCCCCACTGAGATTGGGAAGTGCAGTCTTCAGCAGGAGCAATGGCGCTGTTCCATTTTGTTGTTCTAAAGTGAGTTCATCTTGGCCAAGTAATTCTCTGTAAAACTGCACTTCACTTATTAGCTGTAACAGTTCTCTATCAGAGTGAATCATCCTAGGGGGATATTTTTCAATTTCTTGAAAGAGTCGCTTTCGCTCCTCTCTGAATTGAATCATATCAGAATCAGTGCTGGTAGATGATGGGTTCCTAATCGCGCGGTCATAGTGGCGGAAGGTTCGATTCAAGCGCTTGAACTCAATGTAGTTGTTGATGGCTTCAATAGTGTTATTTAACTTTTTAATCCGGCTAGGCATTTCAACGATTGAGGGTTTTACCCGCAGATGATCAAGTTTTGCTGAGATTTTTAATAGAGGTAAGGGGTCACCCAACCATTTTTGCTCGAAGGTCGATGGAATCCCCAGCGATTATGCATAAGAAATACACAAACTTTTTATCCCCCCCCTCAATTCCGGTATTAATGGTAATAGACGAGTATTCTCTTTCGGAAATAATTCGCTCTCTGTCCCCAAAAGGAGCACGTGAGTGTGGGAGCTCTTGTCTACCAACCATTCATGTAATTCTGAAATTTTCTCTTTAGCGGCTTGAACTTTGGCGGGGGTCATCCCTATTGACGAGGAGATTTCTAAACGTTTCGTTAATTTGTCTAACTCTTCTATTTTTGAGTTCATTTCTTTTTCATTATTAAACAAAGCCAACAAATGGTTGTAGGTCAAAAAACATTTTTCCATTTCCTCTGGATTGTTCGGATCGAACATTAGGGGATGCATGCGCTCCCCACTCAACCTATATTGGATGTAATCTGAATCTGCTCCAATAATTTTGGCTAAAAATGAGAGTTCCAGGGCATTAATTTTGATCTTCCCTTGCTGAAACTGTTCTTCGTGGAGAGTATATCTGGAAAGCATTTCTGTGTTTATTTTTTCCGCGATTTCGTTATACCTTTTTCTGATTACTTCGAATTGTTTTTTATCTTTTCGTAGAGTTTGAATACAATTTTCCTCTAAGATATCGATCGCTGTTTTTTCTTTTGATGACCTAGGCTTCATTAATTTTAATTGATGGATGATGGAGCAGGTTTCGAGAGCAATCTTACTAGCCAATTGAGGGCTTTCTGCCGTTTCTTTTAGAAAAAGTTTGTAGAGTTTTTGTTCGATTTCCTCGTAGGGGATAATGTTTTTTTGTCGATGATGTTGCGCTTCATGTTGAGATTCTATAAATTTCAAAAGTAAATTTTGCAGGGAAGCGACAGTATGGCAGTCCTTAACTTTCATCGATCTTGGGATGGCTCCGTGGGAAGCCTCTAATTGTTCAAAATCCCGAAGTTTTTTTGTACATTCAGTGCGAATCTGTTTCATTTGGGGGTCGGCGATGAAGAGATTTCGATAGACCTGCTTAATGGATGAATCTGAGGATTCAGGTTCTTTCAGGCGAAAGACCAGAGCCGCAAGCTCCTCATAATCAGATTTATGCATTCCTGAACTTGAGTTATTACCCCTTGCGTACAGTTCCAAGATTTTATCTCGTATAGTGGAAATATCCACCACTTCTGCACCTATTTTTATCCGTGTTCCCCCTACAGAACTGACAATTTCCTCATTGCGTATTGCCTCTACAGTTTTTTGTAACTGTTCAAACA
>CAZENM010000085.1:0-12266 GCA_964513575.1 uncultured bacterium
GGGTGATGAATCTATTCCCTACAACTTATGTTCCGCAACTCCTGGATGATTGCCCTAAAGTACATAAACGGTATTATTTAAAAAAGATCCTCAACTAGATTTAAACACACTACACCAAGCTGAAGTTTTATCAAATTCGGCTGGTTTGAGCCAGAAAAAATTGCTACAGGTTAGATTCTGTCCGTCCATGCCTGTCAATTTTTGCTGCGTTGAGGACCGCCGTATAGGAACGCCACACAGCTAGTTAGTCGGCGGTCCTCAACGCAGCAGAAATTGACAGGCATGGACGCCATGGACGCCATGGACGCCATGGACGCCATGGACAGCATGGACAGGAGGGGACTAGTACTTTCTTGCGGCTTTCCTCACATGATAGAGACGTTCCGTAAATCCACCTTCGGTGGTAAAGGCATTTGCCTGGGCTGCAATTTGTCGGTCTAGGAGGGAGCAGGCTGCGGCAATTAGCGCTAGTTGTCCGTTAGCTGCAATTTCTTCAAGGGAGCTTCCTTGCTGATATTTTGCCCATAGGGCAAACTGATCAGCTGTAGTGAGCCTCTTTTTAATAAGATCCTGGCGACGTAAATCTTTATAGTCCCAAATAGGTAACTGGCGCTGCCTTAGAAAGTCTTCGTAATCGAGTCGCAGTTCTTCAAGGCTTGCACGAGCAACATTTGTGAGTTTTAATTCTGTTTTTTTTGATGTGCCGGAAGCTTGGCTTCCTTCTGCAATATTTTGCACTCCTGAACGTGCGGCTTGTACCATTTGGTCATGAGTACGGCTTTTGGAACCTACGAATTTATTGCAGAATCGTAGTGTAATATCATAAACCAATTGTGCAATTTGAAAGCTTTTAAGAGAGCGGTATCCGCCATGCTTGGGAATTAATGTGTTCATTAGTCCATGTTGTCCATTTTGTCCATGCAGTCCATAATGTCCATTTTACGCACATAAACGATTAGAAATTTCTTTCTAAGCGTTTAGTGCTCTGGTAACACGATTCGAACTTGTGACCAACGGATTCACAGTCCAGCGTAAGGCAATAATCTACAACCGTTCACGATTCCTAGCAACAGGAAACTTAATCTGATAATTATTAAGACTCGACACTCTAGTCTAAGCTTCTTGTCGATAAAGATGTTTTTTATATCTTCATGTCGATTATCTGGTTGCTAGAAGCATTTTTTTGAAAGCGCTTTCCATTGGAAGTTCCCGTAAACAGGATTAATGCACATAAACGCTTAGAAATTTCTTTCTAAGCGTTAAGTGCTTCAGCTACTGGATACACTTCGAACTTTTGATTGGATAGGCCTTTCTCAAGAATTTTCAACCTTTAAATCGTTATCGTTCCAACAAATGACCAAAACTTGACAATAACCATCATGTTACTGATAGTGGTTTTTCACGAAGGAATCCATTATGAAGTTTACATCTTTAATCCTGATTATGGTTGTAGCAACAACTCAGCTTTTTGGAAATCACTCCAGTCCCTATCGCTGTAAAATGTCAGGAAACGAGTTAGAAGCCGATATCATTGTAATCGGAGGCGGTGCTGCAGGATGCATACTGATGAACAAGCTATCGGAGAACGGCAAGTTTTCAGTGTTAGGAATTGAGGGTGGACTCAATTTAACAAATGATCCGGCAATAGAGGCCGTAGGTCTTGAAGCATTCTTATTGGCAGGGACAGGAAAGCCAAAGTATTTCTGGCCAGGATGGAATCAGACTCTACCCATGGCAGGACTTAATGGGCGAACAAGTGATTGGACAACAGGAATGCTCTTGGGTGGAGGCTCCTCGATTAACGGATTATACTATGGTCGTGGAACGAACGCCGTATACTCTCGCTGGGAAGGGGTTTCCGGCAGCAATAATTGGAGTTTGGACAATATTCTCGCAACCTTTAACGCTCTTGAAAACTACCAAGGATTGACAATTACACCCGGGGCGCGCGGTGTCAATGGACCGGTCAATGTGCTACAGACTCCGACGGTGTCGCAGATAACAACGAACGTGCTGTTGCCAGCGACACAATCGGCTTATCCCGGCATTCCGACTGTCGTGGATTATAATGATCCAAGTGTAGAAAATTGTATCGCCACACGTTCTCAATGGTTTATTGACCCTACAGGGACAAAACGCGTGAGCAGCGCGACAGCTTTTTTGGACAGCTCGGTAATGACGCAAGAAGGTCAAGGCGTGAATGGGCATAAACTGTTTATGCTTTTTGGCTCGGTAGCTGTACAAATCATCTTCGACAAGCATGGGACAGCCAAAAAAGTAAAATATGTCAAAGACGGTAAACTTTTTGTGGCAAAAGCTAAAAAAGCTGTTGTTTTGGCTAGCGGCATCAACAGCAGTAAATTGCTCCAACTTTCGGGAATAGGCCCGAAGCAGGTGTTAAAGAATGCGGGGATTAAGCCCGTGTACATTAATGAGAACGTAGGAAAACACCTCCAAAATCATCCGCTTATTTTTATAACAATGCTCGCAGATCCTGCGCTTAGCGGCGTACCGACCGGTGCTCCGTATGCGTTTACAATCCATAATGTCTATTTGCCGGTCGTGGGAGGAAGTGCCAGTGACCCGCGAATGGTGCAGTTTTTGTTTGAATTCTTCCCCGAAACCATAGCAACGCCCCCGTTATTGGCCGTTGGATTTAACCTTTTGAATCCTGTGAGTGAGGGGAGTGTAGCCATCCAAAGCGATAATTCTTTTCAGATTGCCGCAGCGGATGACGGTTTCTATCAAGATCCGGTTGATTTAGAGAATATGAAAAGTGTCGTGTCGGTCTATGTTCGCGCTTTACTGGATCAATTAGCCCTCTTGTATCCATTTCCCTCAATTTATTTCAGGCCGATTGTAACTGACCCGATCAATTTAGTTATCCTGAGTAACTATTCTGACGACTCGGTGACGCAGTATGTGAAGAACAATAGCAATCTTTCATTGGACATTCACCATTTTGTATCGCACTGTAAAATGGCTCCTTTGAACGCGGGGGGGGTGGTAGACGGTGATACACGGGTTTATGGCACGAAGAATGTGTTTGTCGCAGATAACTCTATCTGCCCGGTGATTCCTGATATCAATACTACCGCACCGGCTATGATGATCGGTTTGCGGACAAGTGAAATTTTGAAACGCATTTTGTCAAATTAGGAATAACCATGAGACCAATCATATGAAAAAAAATCTTTTGCTGTTTTTACTTTCGTGTACATTATTCATTGCTGCTGATGCGCAGGAAAGGTGCCAGGAAGATATTTTCTGTTTTGATAAGAAGAATGTTTACGCGAAAATTTTAGGTGGGTTCAATTTTTTGCAAAATACCTCGAACCAAGGGAACCATGCTAATTATGAAGAAGGATATATTTTTGCAGGTTCGTTGGGGTATAGCTGGTGTTATGGATTGTCTTTGGAAGCTGAATATGCCTATCGGAGAAATGAAATACGAAAAATTCATTTTTTCAATCAAGGATCGTCCAAAAGTGGACATTTCCGAACCTCTTCGTATATGGCTAATCTGGTATGGAATATGCCTTTAAATTTGTGGGAGTGTGAGTTTTGGAATTTACGACCGATGATTGGAGTCGGCATCGGTTATGATTGCCAACACATGCATGCTTCTAATTCACGGGTTGTTTTTGATCAATCGTGGAGTCAATTTTCTTGGCAGTTGATGGCTGGGCTAGCCTATCCGATCTTTTGCAATACGGATGTGACGTTGGAATACAAATTCCATCAGGGAGGGTGTCGTTTTTATAACCATTCGGTAGGGGTTGGGCTTATCTATAAATTTGGCTTAAGGTAGTTTCAAAGTCTATCGATAATCGCATCGACGAGGCTTTCCATCTCATTCCAAACAACGCTTTCAGGGACTGGCAATCCGAAATGGAATACCCTTGTTTTGCTATGCGTGGCTATGGGAATACATTTGAGATTAAGTTAAATATAAGCTATTATGGCTGAAAAAGATTGAAAAAAGTGGAAAATAAAAAGGCTTACTGGACTATTTGTCCGAAATGTTATGGGCGCGGCAAAAAAAACCTTAAGCTCCGCAAGAAAGCGAGACTCCGCCACCAAATAGCAATTAATGAATTTGAAAAAGCTCGGCGTGAAGGAAAGGCAACAGTTCGACCTAAGATAACTCAATATTTATGCGATAATTGCAGTGGATCTGGCTTGATTCCTTCTTCTAATCCTCCCGTAGCAGATTTAGAAAACTATCCACATGTAGCAATTATTGGTGCAGGTATAGGAGGCGTAGCGCTTGCTGTAGCTTGTTTGCATCGTGGCATTCCATTTACCCTTTATGAGCGCGATAGCAGCTTCGATGCACGAGCTCAGGGCTACGGACTTACCTTGCAACAAGCAAGTAACGCAATTAAAGGATTGGGTCTTTTCTCTTTAAAATACGGGGGTAATTCTACACGCCATGTGGTGCATACTACAGAAGGAAAAGAAATTACTGAATGGGGAATGAGGACGCATTCAAACATTAAAAAGTCTCCAAAGCGTAGAAATGTGCATATCCCGCGACAGGCCTTGCGCTTAGCGTTGCTTGAGCAATTGGGCGGGCGTGATGCCGTGCAGTGGGGGCACCGCTTAGTTAGTTTTAAACAATGTGAAGATAATGGTGTTGAGCTAAGTTTTCAAGTTAACGGAGAAATGAAGAATGCTAGGGCGGATTTGGTGGTGGGTGCCGATGGTATTCGTAGTGTTGTACGCAGCTTGTTGATTGGAGAGGATATTACACCGCTACGTTACCTTGGTTATGTGGTAATTTTGGGTATTTGTTCTTTAGAGGCTCTTAAGGGTGTTGAGAGCTCTTTGCTCGACTCGGCCACCGTGTTTCAAACCGTCAATGGCCATGAGCGAATCTACATGATGCCTTACTCGTTAGACTCGGTAATGTGGCAACTTAGTTTTCCCATGTCCGAAGAAGAAGCTAAAGCCTTGGGTGCACTAGGAGCTCAGGCACTTAAAGAAGAAGCGTGTCGTAGAACACATTGGCATAAGCCCATTCCTCAAATTTTATCAGCAACCCTGCCGGCACAAATTTCAGGTTATCCCGTGTACGACCGAGAATTACTCAAGTCGGAATTACTAGAAAAAGCTGGGCCAGTTACTTTGATTGGAGATGCAGCTCACCCTATGAGTCCATTTAAAGGACAAGGTGCAAATCAGGCTCTGTTGGATGCGCTGGCACTGGCTCGTAACATTTCAATAGCATGTACTCCCTTGTCTAAATGGCGAGAAACCGGATTGAGAGAAATTGTACTAACTGAATTTGAAGAAGAAATGTTAGCACGTAGTGCTTCTAAAGTGAAGGATTCAGCTGAGGCTGTGGAACTTCTACATTCCAAAGGTGTGCTACGTGAAGGTGATGGACCTAAAGGTCGGTCTTTACGAGGTAACAATGTGTAATCAGCTCTGTTGATAATTCCAAGAATAGATTTTAATAACTTCATCGTACTCCATTATGGTTGATGAGTGACAATACAAAATGAAAGGAAATTAAGTCAGAAAAAATTTGGGTGTTCTATGTGGTGGAAAAAAGCGATACTTCAACAATAGTAGAGTATTGCTGCAAAAATTTAGAAAAAATTGGCGTTGTTAATGCAACGAGATCGACGCTCTGATGATACTCAACATTTTTATTGTGATAGCGATAAACTAGTTTCTCAAACCACTCACTGATTCCTGCACTCCCCCTAAAGTACGGCATGCAATTAGCGAAAAGATGTCTGAATTTTGCCATCAATTTAATCAGGTCTTGATCCTCCTTTTTATCCCATAAAACCGCACGTGTAAATATGCTTGCAATTTCTTTTAAGGTGGAATCAATTAAGAATTGGTCCTGATGCAAAACTATTATTTTTGAAGATGCTTTCATATTTTCAATGAATGTATTTGTTGTCATCGCTTTTCGGTCTGCGCTATTAAAATTAATCCAGCTAAAAAATTTGGAAGTTGCAAACATTTTACCCTCAACCTTAACACGCGCTATTCCTTGAAGAAAAAGTGATTCCATTCCTGTCTTATGGGCAATTTCTTGATATTGTGGCAATCCTAGTAACTTAGGTACAAAAGGATAATCTCTATCTACTTTCAGAAGGAGTCCACTCAAAATAGTTTGATGATAGACAGTAGGTAATTCTCTTTTTAATTCTCTACTAATATACGTACTTTTTACAGCTGAATCTCTCATGTCTTTTGATCCTAAAGTAACGTGAGAGCGAAATTCAATAGGCATCTCATTATAGGCAGGTACGATCCCCATTTTTGCCTTTAACATATCTTCCCTTTCACGTACTTGAAATTCGAATGAATAATTACCATCTTTGATTACTTGCATTTCTCTATTTGATTGTGGTTTTGATAGATCTAATTTTTCCATACATTGTGCAAATAGTACCAAAATACCTTCAGCGTAAGATTCATATTGAGCCATTAAGAGAGTGTTAGCGTATGCCATTATAATTGGATTAGGATCAGTTCTTTTCTTTCCAAATCTTTCAAAATTAGGCGAATTTGATTCTCTAGCAATTGCATTTCTAGCGGATCCAAAGCTACCGATTAATTGAAAAAATAACTCGTTGATGTTCGAAGGGTTCATAGGAGTTGCTTGAAGTTGAGTCAAGGCAGATTTAACGACATCTTTACTACGATCGTCATAGCATAAATGACCCGGACCATACAGCTTTAGCGCACTATCATTAGAAATTAGCTTAAATGATGAGGAATAAGAAGAAACAGACATAAAACCTAACGCTTATTTGATTTTTTTAAATTATAACAAATAAGTGTCCAAAGTGATAGATATATTGAGTGAACGTCCCCGGGTTTTGGCCGTCCATGTCGTCCATTTCTGCTGGATTTAGGACCGCCGAATAATAACGTCACCCTGCAAATTTAATCGGCGGTCTTATAATTCAGCGGAAATGGACGTCATGGACAGCATGGACTAGTACTTTCTTGCGGCCTTTCTCACATGATAGAGATGTTCCGTAAATCCACCTTCGGGTGGTAAAGGCATTTGCCTGGGCTGCAATTTGTCGGTCTAGGAGAGAGCAGGCTGCGGCAATTAGGGCGAGCGTTCCATTAGCTGCAATTTCTTCCAGCGAGCTTCCTTGCTGATGTTTAGCCCATAGGGCAAACTGATCAGCTGTAGTGAGCCTCTTTCTGATGAGATCCTGGCGACGTAAATCTTTATAGTCCCAAATAGGTAACTGGCGCTGTCTTAGAAAGTCTTCATAATCGAGTCGCAGTTCTTCAAGGCTTGTACGAGCAACATTTGTAAGTTTTAATTCAATTTATTTTGACGTGCCGGAAGCTTGGCTTCCTTCTGTGATATTTTGTACTCCCGAACGTGCGGCCTGTACCATTTGATCATGAGTACGGCTTTTGGAGCCCACGAATTTATTGCAGAATCTGATAGTAATATCGTAAACCAGTTGGGCGATTTGAAAGCTTTTAAGAGAGCGGTATCCGCCATGCTTAGGAATTAATGTGTTCATTGTCCATGTCGTCCATAATGTCCATTTCACACCAAAAAAAACGATTACTGCTTTCACAATAATCGTTTTGATACTCCAGTTACTGGGTACACTTCGAACTTTTGATTGGCTAGGGCTTAAAGAAAAACTAGGACTAATCATTCCCGTTTATAATAAAACAGGCTCTTTTTCAGGTATTTCAGCTCCATTAGCAACATTCGGAAGCTCTACACCGTCCTCTAACAGCCGTGCGCGCATCAAATTGGAGACCACCTCAACTTTCTTATGAATGCTGTCCATCAAAGAATCTTTAGCTTCTTTGTCCATTGAGGCATAGGAGCGGATACCATCCATTAGAAGGTCTTTTGCGACAACACACGCATCTCGGAGAGCATCATCAAGGAACAAAGAATGCTCTGCTAATTTCTTAGTTAGACTGCACCAAACTCTATGTGTTTCATCCTGACGCCCGATAGAATGATAAAATAATTGATAGACAGATCCTTCAGTTTCCTTTAAAGCCCAGTGTAGTTCTGGATATGCTTTATAAAGAGATGCTGTTTTTAGCTGTGTTTGAAGATAATGGGTTTGGATATCTCTTTGATATTCAGATTTTGTGATCTCCAACTGACGATCAATCTCAGCTTTTTGTGATTGAAGGTACTTTTGAACCTCGCCTTGCTGAGTTTGCAAGTTTCGGTTTTTTATCCAATCAACTAATTCTCGTAGTCCCCAACTGCTGCCTAGAGACACAAACACAGTCGGAATGTTTACACTCAATATTTGCCCTAAAACCCAATTAAAATCCATCTTTCAAAACCTTCTTATTGTATTAATTCAATCGATCTATCGTTTTAAGATAGCGAATCTTTTTTGAATCCTGCATGCTGTAGCGCAGAATTTTCATCTTCATGCTTAAGATAATGTACGCAGAATTTGTAAAAAGTGTCATATAAGGAGCAAGAGCCCCTGCACATGACCGCCAACGCAGGATGGCTTTCAATAAATTTTATTTCTTCAGTTAAAATACCGGCTAAATCAAAATCAGCTATGGTTTCGTTTGGTAACTCTCCGATTCCGCGCCAGACCGCGCTACCGCTTGTTCCCCCATATGATTTAGGCAAAATCGGACCATCCATACCATCACGATTGATTTCACAGTACAGCTCATCAATTTGTTTAATTAAGTCATCATTTGCAGTCCTAACAGTTGCGGGAAAGAGATCGGGCTTATCTGGCCCTAAAAAGTGAAATCCCGACTGCGCAAAATACATTATGTCCCCTTGTTTTGATACCTTTTCACTGGGAGTAGCTTCAACGCCCCAAAGCCAATTGTTAACAGCACCTTTCTTCTTAAAATTTGTCTCCTGTGAGAAATGCCGTTTAGCTGATTCATCGAGATTCCAAATTTGATAACCCAAATCCGATGCGGGTTGTTCTGAAATTAGTTCTATAAATGAAATATCGACACCCCTAATTTCCCAGTCTGTTGGATAATGCGGCAATGAAACGATCAGCTTGAACTTTAGCCCATTTATTTTTTCGGATTTATATCCTGGCACATAAACCCAGTCTCGCTTTCTGATCCCAAAGATCATTGCAACATGATGATTAGTAAGAATTCCTGCGCGACCTCCAATTTGTACGAATGTCCCGCTTCCGATAAATTCGGGAATTCCCTTGTTTTCTTCACCAAGGTCAAAAAGTCTTGTGCAATAAGGTTTTGCGAGTGCTTCAAATTTATCCAGTATTTCAGGGTGTTTTTCTTTTAACGCCCTCAATGTCATTGGAGTCCATTCTTTTTTCATATTATCAGAAACCTTTACCTACTTTTTGATTTAAGCCACATATAAAGAGATTTCGTTGCCCTTACATCATCCTCGTTGTAGTTGATGATGTCGTTGAGGATGATCCTATCGCCAGTTGCAAGCCACTGATCATACCAGAAAACACTTTGCCCGCCACCTGCTTTTTGATGGCGTCATTTGAAGTTAAGGAAGGGCGATTTCGCGATATCTTTGATTGAGTAGAAGTAAAGAAGGAAAACGATCGACATCTCGATGACTTTTTGGAGGTCTACGAGTTTGTCATGAAAGCGGTGTAAGGCAGGCGAGTCACCATACCGCTCCCCAAGTTTCTCTAAATGCGATTTTTCGAAATGGGCATAGTGATATACCGTGTACTGTTCTGGAAGGCACGCTATCCACCCTATAAATGCGTCCCACATCGTTTTTTCGTCTTAGGGACTCTCTGCTAAGAAGTAGAGAAAGTAGCCAGGCCTCCGCAAGCTTCGGCCTGGGCTATGACATTCCGGCCTTTCAAGCCTTAGCGCATATGTTCGTTACTTGGATTGTTTGTAACATTTCGGTCTTAGGAAAAGGGGTCAAAAAGTGGGCAGGCTTTGCAGGGACAGATGATTTTATTAAGGCCTGAAAGGTCGACATAAACTAATCCAAAAGGTACTTTTCTTTATTTTTAAGCAAATTTGGGTCTTGTGGGGGACTGTATAGAGTGACTGGTTTTCCAGACCCCCATTGTAGCTCATGAGGTGGCCAAGCGGTATTATTTTGAATCACTTGTTGGGCTGCAGCAACGAAACCTTTAAGCACAAATGGATTGAAATGATCTATTTTAGCGGTCTCATCTAAAAATTTTTGTACCGGTGTCCACGTAACTTTTCTTATCTCAGATTGCTGGGGAATAAGAGTGGTGTTCTCATCTTTAATTTGGAAGAGATAGCCAAAACATATGTCAGGGGTATTTCTTAAAAGAGGTGTATATGCAACTGAAGTCAAAAGAGCTTGCTCTGCTTCGACAATCACACCAGTTTCTTCCTCAAGTTCGCGTATAGCTCCTTTGACAGGGTCTTCATTGTCTTCAACTGTTCCTGTAGGCGGTTTCCACCCTTTGTAAGGTCCCTCCAGTTCCTGGACTACAAGAATTTCACTGCCATTTTTCCGGAACACCATTGCCGCAACTCCCACGGAGTTTGTCTTAAACTTCGGATAATTACATGATTTTGAATCATGAGTTTTTAAACACATTGTGAGATTAGCGTTCTGGTTTTGCGCATCATGAAAAATAAAACCTGCTGTTAACAAAGCAGTAAAAATTTTCACTTGTATAGTGGAAATTTTAACAGCAACGATATGTCGGTCTGTATTCTTCATGGACTCGATAAAGTCGGGTAAATTTGTTTCAAAGAAAGTTTGATCAATTGATTTTAGATTCAATAAATTAAGATGACAATTACCATACGAATCATATGAGACTATATCGGGTAGTTGATTTTCTAGATTCGTTTTTTCAATAGCGCTCATAATTTACCTTTGTTGTTAATGTTATCGATATATCATTGTAAGTGGGACTATTATTTATTTTTCCAAAGCCTCAAGCTTTGCGATAAAAGATTCGATTAGGGGTTTGTTTTTAAGGTATATTCCTTTCTCCCATTCTCCACCTCTCTTGCAGTTTCTTTCCAAACGATCTAGTTGTTCTTTGAGTATGTTGACAGCGTTTGACCCCAACCTTCCTTTTGACACCTCTATTAATGTCTCGACTTCCTTTGTTTTACGCATATGAATCAAAATCCCTAGGCATTTTTCACCGGTTGTTATTTCGTTGGGACTGTTGTATAGCCCTGTTTCCTTAGAGGTAAAGTCCGCCCCTTTTTCTAAAAGATAATTGACAAATTCCCATAGTTCTTTTGAGTTTTTCTTATTTACGTCTTCAATAACTCTATAGAGCAAGCTGTGTTTAACTGTGTGAGAGTTAGAGCTAAAAGGGAGAAAGTCACCATACACTTCACGAAAGAATTGTACCTGGGGTGAAAGACCTTTTTCTTCGATTAGGTACTTAATAAACTCATACTCTTCCTGTCTTGCAGCCTCTTCAGCTAATTTCTCTACGGGTAAATCATAAAAACTGATTAACTTTTTTACATCATCGCAATGTTTTTCTCTTAACGCATCTACAGCTCTTTTATGATGGAATTCTTTACTTGTGTAGTAATTAGGTAGGTCGGAAGATGCGGGTGCGGACTCGGATGCGGATGCGGACTTTTCTTGAAAAAAGCAATAGCCGAAAAAAATCGTTGCAGCTACCCCACCAGCTAGCGCAGTAACATTAGCGCTAGCCCTATAACCTTTCGGGTCGTGCCTCGGTGGAGAAGAAGCCTGTATAAATCTTTGTTGCTCTGAAATTTTTTGAGTCTTAGATGGGCTTGGAGGTAAACCGGTTTTTGGCCGGGATTTTAACGCCCGTCCCAACACCCCTCTTGCTACGTTAAACTGAATCATATGACATTTCCTTGCTTTTGTCGTGTTAAATAAAAGGTATTTAAGCACAGATTCAACTTCACCTCAAATTATTAAAACTTATTATCTATATAAGATTTTATAACAGGGTCGACGTTCAGCGACGACAAATTAAAAAAAAATCGTTGTTGGTCTAACTGAAACGGAATCTAGAATAACCAAAATAGGACAAGAAGTTTCTGGAATTTTAGAGAGGGTCGTAGCATGATTTTAAGTAGGTTCGTATCAGCCCAGGCCCGAAGGGCCGATCAGCTAAGTCCCGAAGGGACGGCGCGTTATAGCCCAGGTGGGTGTGGCTACTTTCGGTTGAGATCAAAAACTTTTGTAAAGCATGTCTTACCCAATCAACTCTTTGATCACTTTTTTCACCATAAAGGGGGCATGGACAAGATTGAATAGTATTTTCTTGCCGTGTTTCCCTCAATGAAAAAGACTTCCGCAAATCACCCAT
>CAZENM010000086.1:0-12243 GCA_964513575.1 uncultured bacterium
CTTAGTTCATACCAACTTGAAACACTTTCTACTACTTGTCTGGATTCTGCGATTATTTTAAATATTACACCGGATCACCTGGATCGTTACACAACAATAAATTCTTATGCGAAAGCTAAATTAAAGATTTTTGAAAGAGTTAAGCCCGGCGGCGAGATGTGGATTCATGAAAATACTTACAAACAATTCGCTTCACAGGTGTCTGTAAGCGGGGTAAAACTTTATGGTAATTCGGCCGATTGCGAACTGCAAAGAAATGGAAGTCAAGTGATTTATAAAGAAAAGGTTGCATTCTTATTGCCGAAAATGTATGAAGAAGGTTTCCAGCATGATGTCGAAAACATCATGGCTGCATATGCTCTTTGTCGCCGTTTTTGCGTCAGCGGAGAGCGTTTTTTGCAAGCGTTAACATCGTTTAAAAAACCGCCGCATAGATTAGAATTTGTCGCGAATGTGCGCGGTGTAGATTATTACGATGATAGTAAAGGAACTAATATAGATGCTGTCGTACGGGCTGTAGAGGCTATAAAAAGGCCGATAGTGCTAATAGCCGGCGGTGTAGATAAAAAAACAGGATATGCGCCTTGGATTTCTACTTTTAGTGGTAAGGTCAAGGCCATTTGTGTAATAGGTGAAGCGGCTCCTAATATTAATAAAGAACTCTCGGAACACTATTTGGTTAAACAATATACCTGCCTAAATAGCGCTGTGATTGGGGCCACTGAAATGGCCGAAAAGGGCGATGTCGTGTTGCTCTCCCCAGGATGTGCTAGTATGGATATGTTTAAAGATTATGCGGATCGAGGAAATCAATTTAAAGCGATAGTAAATGCTTTGTGAGGGATCATCATGAATCGAAGGGATACAATTTTAATCGCCATTTTTGTTAATACCGGCGTGTTAGGACTTCTTTTCTTAATGGGAGTCAATAAAGATGAGTTTGTAAAAGCTCCCGAAGAAATTCAAATGGCACAAGGTGTCACTCTTCAACTAAACGAAATTGCTGAAACAACTCCGATTTTACTCTCCAGGCCTTATGAAGAACCCCCCGAGATCGAAGAAGATAATGATTTTGATTTCGACGCAGAAACGATTGTTCAGAAAAGTCCGGAAGAAGAAGCTCCACTAATGACCCATGGGTTTTTTGAAGTGAAGGTCAAACGAGGGGATTTCCTAGAAAGAATCGCTCGAGCTAATGGGACAACCGTTGACGAAATCAAACGTGTGAATCAATTGACCTCCGAAAAAATCAGTGTCGGTCAGATTATCCGTATCCCTAATAAGTCGCAGAAAAAACCGGAACCGATTGCACAAGTCAATGTTGCTCCACAACAAAAAACTACAGAAGCCCAAGCTGTTTATTATACTGTCAAAAGTGGTGATAACCCGTGGAAAATCGCTAAGCAATTCAGTATTCGCGTAGATGAACTATTGAAGCTTAATAGTCTCAATGAAACTAAAGCTAAAAATCTAAAGGTCGGCGATAAGTTGCGTGTCAAGTAGACTGTCACCATGTTTTAGATTAACGTCGACTTTGTTCACTTTTTTAGGCTCATCTTCCAACAATTCCACTTCGCGATAGAAAACCTCTCTCAGAAGATGAACCTGATAATTAAACAAAGTCAAGATTGCGGATATTAACCGTTTTATAAATCACCAAATGGGATGCCGGTGCGCACAGCTATCATATTTATCGCTGCGATTTTATTCTCCATCGGCCTGGTGATGATTTTCAGCACAACCTCCGCAGAAATTCTCGATCACGACCTTAGCGGCAAAACAGATGCGATTTTGATTAAGCAAATTCTTTATGGGGTTGTAGGAGTCTTTTTAGGATACGGTGCTTTTAGGGGGGGGCTTCAGAGGTGGATTTCCCTTAGTCCTTATTTGCTAGCGGTGTTTACCCTTTTGCTTATATGCGTGCTCATTCCCGGGATAGGAAAAGAAGTGAACGGATCACGACGATGGATCGGTCTTGCGGGATTTTCTTTTCAACCCTCTGAATTTGTTAAGTATATCGCTCCTGCCTATTTCATCTATTACCTTCGTTCACACCCCGACATGAAATTGTTATCGTTTTTAAAGCTCGCCGCGATTCTTGCTGTTCCAACGGTATTAGTCATTGTGGAACCTAATAACGGAACGGCAGCAGTGATGGGGTTAATGTTTGCGGTGCTTTGTTTTGTAACCTCCATTCGCTTTTCGTTTTGGGCTTTTCCCTTGATTGTTGCTGTGGTTCTCGGCGGTGCGTTTGCTCTGAATCATCCGTATGTAGCTGCTAGAATTAAGGTGTATCTTCACCCTGAACTTGATCTAAAAGGTAAGGGACACCAGCCTTACCAGGCTAAAATTGCCACAGGGTCAGGGGCGTTTTTGGGACGGGGACCCGGCAATAGCTTACAAAAATTAAGTTATCTGCCCGAGGCACAAAATGATTATATCGCCGCGATTTATGCGGAGGAATATGGCTTTGCCGGAATACTTTTTTTAATATTTCTCTATATGTCTCTTGCTGCAATAGGGTTTTCCATGGCATTACAGTCTAAGAACCCCGAAGCTGTATATTATGGCGCCGCGATTAGTTTTTTGATTGGATTCCAAGCTTTTATGAATCTTGGAGTGGTGTCCGGGTTGTTGCCGAGCACCGGATTAAATTTACCCTTGCTTAGCCAAGGGGGGAGTTCTATGATGGCGACGTTAACCGGAATAGGGCTGATTTATTCTATTGGAGAGACCTCAGAGTCATGAAAAAAAAAATTGTTATCGCGACAGGTGGAACGGGAGGGCATGTCTATCCCGCCATGGCTACAGCAGAAGCTCTTATAGGGAGTGATGAGGCCGAAGTCTTATTCATCGGCGCTGGTTTGCATAATAATCGATTTTTTTCTCGAGAGAAGTATCGTTATGAAGAAATTTGCAGCGGTTCCAATCTGAAAACGGTGTTTCCCTTGATTAAAGGGGTCTATCAATCAGTGAATCTTCTAAAAAAATATAAACCCGATGTCATTGTAAGCTTTGGGAGTTATCATTCACTGCCGCCACTGCTCGCCGGTAAAGCCTTAAGCATCCCCCTTGCGCTGCATGAGGCTAACAGTATCCCGGGAAAAGTGGTCCGTTTGATGGGCAGGTTCTCTCACGTCACCGGCGTGCAGTTTCCTTCTGCAAAAGACCGGCTGAATGGTAAGGTGGTCGAAATTCCTTTACCTCTTCGTCAGGGATACCGAAAAGCGGATGTGAGTAGAAAATCGGCAGCTTCATACTATGGCATTGATCCAAATATGACCACATTGTTGATTTTTGGAGGATCTCAGGGCTCTCAGGCTATTAATCAAGCCATCACAGCTCCGTTTCTCTATTCCGTAAAAAGCGTGTTAGGGCCTTTTCAAATCTTACATTTCTCCGGTTCCGACGATGAATTAAATCGACTAAAAGAACTGTATGAAGGATGCGGGATTGGCGCTGTAGTAAAAAAATATGAAGCGCACATGAACTATGCCTGGGGGTGTTCAGACCTTGCTATTGCTAGGTCGGGAGCATCGACGATTGCAGAACAACTTGCTTTTGAAATCCCTGCAATATATATTCCCTATCCCGATGCTGCGGAAAATCATCAGTATCTAAATGCGTTGTTTGTTGTAAATCAAGTGGGGGGAGGGGATCTTCTTCCGCAAAATCAGCTTGACTCCGCAATTTTGGCGCAAAAAATCCTTGCGATTTTGTCAAAAGAAGAGCACAAGCTTAATTTAGTTCACAACATCCAGAATTATAATCAGCAAAACTGCAGGCAAACTCTTTCCGAATGGATTTTGAAACTATGAACACACATTATCATTTTATAGGCATCGGCGGCATAGGCATGAGTGCTTTAGCTAAGCTTCTTCTGGAACAGAAATATCTCGTTTCGGGAAGTGACCGTATGGCTAATAATACCACGAAATCGATCGAGGAGAGGGGAGCTGTTGTCTACTTAGGGCATCATGCGAATAATATAAAACCCGGAATGACCGTTGTCTATACCACCGGAATAGATAACTCAAACCCTGAGTATTCTGCGGCTCAAGCCAACGGATGCACGCTTATTCACCGTTCGGAGCTGTTGAAGCAAGTCTCTTCCCCATTTCACACTTTAGCTGTCACAGGAACACACGGGAAAACCACCACATCAGCCCTCTTGACTTGGGTGCTAAAAGAAGCCTCGTTCGACCCTTCGTATGCCGTTGGAGGAATTATTAATCCTCATATGGGGAACGCGGGGTTGGGAGCCGGGCGTTATTTCGTCGCGGAGTCCTGCGAGAGCGATGGAACATTCCTGAAGTATACTCCTTATGGCGCCATCATTACGAATATTGATTCCGATCATTTAGACCACTACACCACAAAAGAAAATCTTGTAAATGCGTTTGAAACATTCGCTGCGCAGGTCGAAGAGGAATCCCTTCTTCTTTGGTGCGGGGATGATCGCGAGTTGCTAAGAACTATGCATAGAGGTATCAGTTACGGTTTTGATGATTCTTGCGATTCTCAAGGAATGAATTACACCCAGAAGGGTTGGAGTTCCATTTTCGATGTTGTCTACCAAGGGAAACTGTATTCGAATGTAACAGTAGCTCTTTCAGGAGCCCATAACGCCCTTAATGCTTTAGCGGTGTTTACGCTATGCCTGAATTTGGGAGTTCCGGAATCTGTTCTGCGCGAGGCGTTAAGTACTTTCCCTGGAGTGCACCGACGGATGGAAAGAAAAGAGGGAGCCTCTTCAGTATTGTTTATTGACGACTATGCTCACCATCCTACCGAAGTAAGAGCCACCTTACGCGCAATTCGTCGGTCGATTGGAGCAAGAAGACTTGTCGTAATATTTCAACCCCATCGCTACTCGAGAACCCGCGATACCTTACATGATTATCCCGGGATGCTTCAAGAAGCCGATTTAGCTTTCTTTACAGATATTTACGGAGCCGGGGAAGCACCCGACCCAACACTCACTCACGATAAAATCCACCACGCTCTTAACGCCCATTATTGTCCCCGAGCAGAGCTTTCCCGGAAAATCGCATCGCTGCTAGAGGTGAATGATGTGGTGGTCACTATGGGCGCGGGTGACATTACTCATTTTTACGATGAAATTGTTCCTTGCATGTTGCAAAATCCTCCAAAAAAAATTAGAATCGGTCTGATTTTTGGCGGAGCCAGCGTTGAACATGAAATCTCTCTTATTTCTGCCCGTAACGTCTATTCCGGATTCGATAAAAGCGTTTACGATGTTGAAATGTTTGGAATTTCCAAAGACGGCTCTTGGTTTACGGGTACGGAGTATCTGCAAATGCACGCTATCGATTGTTCCGGCACGGCGACTATCACTTCCGAAATTATTTCAAAGTTACATGAGTGTGATATCTTGTTCCCTATGCTGCATGGCCCCTTCGGTGAAGATGGCTCCATCCAAGGTTTTTTTGAAATTTTAGGGATTCCTTATGTAGGGTGTAATCACCGCGCGGCGGCTATTTGTATGGACAAAGCACTGACGAAAAAGCTGATGCTCATGAATGCAATTCCCACCCCTTTATTTATCGCATTTACAGCTCATGATTGGGAATTAAATCCAGAATATCATATAGACACCATCGTTAAACACCTCCAGTTTCCCGTTTTTGTTAAACCGATCCACCTAGGCTCCTCTATTGGAGTTTCTAAGGCTGAGCGTAAAGAGGATTTGGCCGCCGCGATTGATAACGCCTTTGCGTTTGACACAGACATCGTTGTGGAAAATGGAATCTTCGGACGGGAGATTGAATTTGCTGTATTGGGTAATCAGGAATTGACGGTGTATCCACCGGGAGAGGTCTTGACAGGCGGCGAGGTCTATGATTACGAGAAAAAATATGGTCCGGATGCCTTCTTAGCTATTTCACGCGCGGATCTACCCCCCCAAGTCATCGAGGATGGAATTGCTTTAGCAAAAGAAGTCTATAAGATCGCGGGGTGTTCAGGAATGGCAAGAATTGATTTTTTTCTTGATGACAACTGCCAATACTGGCTAAACGAGTTAAACCCTATTCCGGGATTTACTCCGCATAGCGCTTTTCCGGCGATATGTGCCGAAAATGGATTGCCCTTGCCGATGTTGCTGGATCGGTTGATTCAGTTGGCTCTTGAAGCTAACCGAAAACGGAAAAGTTTAATACTTCGATGACTAAGATCCCGATCCGAACTGCACTTTTGTGGATCTGGGGCTCCACGATTGTTTTTTCCGGCGGGGTCGTGTTAACGCTCTCCCTAAAAAACAAATGGAATGCCCAGCTTTATTCCAATCCGAAATTTAAAATCCAAGCCCTAATCCAAAAATGCTCTTCGGTTGAATCCCTTTCGACGGATTACCTTGCGGAATGCTTGGGTTTAGGATTGGATCGTTCTTATACTATCTTTGAATACTCTTCTGATCATTTGACCGGTAGTTTAGAGGCCTCTCCGTTAATTCGTAAAGCCTCGGTAAAGAAAATTCTTCCGGCTACCTTGGAAATTAATTACTCACTCAGGCAACCCGTAGCAATCCTTCAAGACTATCAAAATACTGTGATGGATGAAGATGGCGTTCTGTTTCCATTACAGCCCTTTAGAACGCCTAAATTGCTTCCCGAGATCACGTTAGGGGAACAGTCCGAAACTCGAATAAAACTGGCTTTGGAAGTGTTGCGTAAGTTGAAAAATGCTCCTTCAGTCCGACTTTTCAAAGGGATTCAACGGATTGATGTCTCCAGGATCGATTCAAAAAAATTGAGTCGTCGTGAATTAGTTGTGGTTTTAAACGCGGGTGAGGGGAAGTCAGTGTTTATACGACTTCCCGCAGAAGCGTGGAAAGAAGCTTTGTCGCATTTTTTTTTGATTCCACAAGAACAGCTTCCTCAAAAAATTGTTGATATGAGACTATCAAATACTGCCTATTTATCAAATGCAACGGGAGGATCTTCATGACAACACCACAATTTATCGAAATTTCATGGACCAGTGGTTCATTAGATGAAGCTAGAAAAGTCGCAAGATATTTAGTCCAAGAACGACTAGTTGCCTGCGCGCAGATTACCCCTTGGGTCGAATCGATCTATATGTGGGATCATCAATTAGAAACAACCCAAGAAACTAGAATCATGTTGAAAACAACCTTAGATCATTTCGCTAAGGTCGCTCAAGTGATCCAGGAAAATTCCAAATATGAAGTGCCCGAAGTGACTTACAAGACTATTGAAGGCGGCAACGCTGTCTACCTAGATTGGCTTGCGCAGAGCTTGTAACTAAAGCGGTGATTCTGCGATTAAATGTGTCGCATTTTTGAGCATTTTAATGACAGAATCACTTATAAAGCTTAATTGTTCAAATTATTTTGACCTCGGTTCCATTCTTTCTTTCCTCTCTAAACGCTAAAACCGATATCCTATTCCACCGCCAAAATAAAACCCGCTTAAATTAGCACGATGGACAATCACCTTTTTTTGACTGTTATTGTGCATGTTCATAATCAGCCACGAGTAATCAGCAAAAACATCTACCAGTAATCTTTCTGTAATGTTGTAATTGAGACCCGATTTGAACAAAGCTCCAAAGCCCCATTTCGTTTTTTTACGTATCAAATGAGAAGAATCAACATGGGTATGTAAATACGCGACTTGAGGCCCTATTCCCAAATAAGGCTGTACACATGTATTATTGTAGAAATAGTACTTTGGACCAAAGCCAATTCTAGCGATATTTACCTGTGAGTGGTCGTGGTTTTCTTTAGTATGCCCCTTCTTCGTAAAATAATCTAAGGTTAACCATGTGTAAACGGGGTCGCAAAGCTGATAATCAAACTCTAATCCATAGTTTATCCCGCCAGAAAAGTTCTCTTTAAATCGGTGATTAGTGGGTTGAAAATAACTCACTTTGGCTTCAATGAAGCAATCGTTAGCGCATAGCGCAGAGCAGCCCAGCAATGCAATAAAACCGATAAATCCACTTTTTTTCATTATTAATCCCTTAATCTTTCTTTGTTAAACTATAAACACATTCCTAAAGTTCCATCACTACTTAACGCAAGGTCGAAATAGGCTCCTGAGCCAACAGCGCTGAGCGAACTCTGTTGGTTTAAAGTTCCAAAACATAATGTGGAGCAATGGAGTGGATGTAATGTAATGATGGCTATGCAACCCCTAAGCATGATCATTTGGCTCCTTTTAAGGAGAGTGTAGATGATATTTTTAACATAATAGAGGGGATGGGTCAAATACTTTATTTGAATACAGTGAGGCTGTGAAAAAGTTAGAATCTGTTTGGTGTCGAGCGAGATTTTTTAGGGTATTAGAGCACTCAGCACAGACCCCAATTCTTCCTATGAACATTCTTTTGCCGAATTAGTTCCTGGGGCAGAAGTGTATTTAATCTGACTAAAAATAGAAATAAAAGAACTCCGCGGGCGAGTTCTTGCCCGCGGAAAAGATGAATTATTCTAGAATGGGTTGAAGCATTTCCACTTTATCTTCATGGACTGCAGTCCAGTCATCTTTAAGGATTCCTCCAGTGTCACCACTATTAGGATTCCAACTCCAGTAAGAAAAACTTATTTTATTTTGATTAAGGTACTGGACAAGCTTATTTTGCCATAACCCTTCCTTACTCTCAAAATCTGTTTTTCGACCGCCGAACTCGCCAATCCATACAGGAGCAATGTTTTCTTTAACCAAATATCCCCATTTTTCATCCCAAACACGATCCATATTATTAGGAAAACTAGGATCTTCGAACCAAGGTTGCTCGTAGACACCATAACCGTAGTCGTGTGGTGAATAGACCACTTTGTTAGGAATTGCCAGTTTGACTGGAGACGCTTTTACACGGTCCAAAGCACCGCCCCACCAGTAGGCATCTCCGCTTTTCCCATTTTCAATTCCTTCAACAATGATTAAGGGGTAGGGATTTACTTCTAACACAGCATTCCCGGCTCTTTCAGCAGCGGCCTTCCAATCCGTTTTAGAGTCACCATTCCCCCAAGCAGCCGAGCCATGCGGTTCGTTATGTAAATCAAATGCAATCACATAAGGATTATCTTTATATCGATTTGCAATAAATTTCCAATCTTCGATCCACTTAGTTTCGGGAACTGCGTCGGTGTACCACAATTCAGATTGTGAAGCGGAGTCAGGACGGTGCCGATCCAAAATTAGATAAAGTCCCCGTTTTGAGGCTTCTTGAATAAAAACATCGAATGTTTCTAGAGCGCTTTTTCCCTCTAGGCCAAGGTCGCGGTTTGCCCATGTGTTTATTGAAGAGGGAATAGCATCTTCTTTAAGGATATCGTTGGAAAATGGAACGCGGATTGAGTTAAATCCCACTTCTTTGATTTGATCCAACATTTCTCCCATGTTGCGAATCCAAAGCCCGTGGACCACTTTATTGTCAGTCTCAAAACCAAACCAGCTTACTGATTTTAAAATGACTGTATTTCCTTCAGGATTGACAATTTGACTTCCGTTGGTATGCCACCCGACCGTAGCGGGTTTTTCATCTTGTGCAAATATAAAAGGATTACTCGAAAAAAGGCATAAGACAAAAAGTCCAGTAAATAAATTTTTAATCATTTGATCCCCAGCTAGTTTGGTTTGTTTTTTATCCTTTAATAATTATAATTTGTTAGTTGATTTATTGTCAAAGCTGTTTGCTTAGTTAACTAGCTTCTGCGTGTTTAGTTTAATGTTGAAAATGGGGGCTGGTTTGATTGATCCTTAATTATGGTTCGTCATGCAAATGAGTACCTTATCTAGAGAAAGTCAAAAATCTGCTGTTAAGCTGATAATAATATTTTATAAGCATTTAGTAATCAGATCATTCTTTTAATAAAACGCAGAGACGCAAGAGACGCAAGAGACGGGGAGACGCAGAGGAGATCTATAGTGGTTCCCTTTGTCTAAACAATGGGGACCACTATAAAAAACTCAATTTTTCCCTGCGTCTCCCCGTCTCTTGCGTCTCTGCGATTTATTATAACTACAATGTTAGATGGTTCGTAACTGATCAAAATTGGGAATTTATTACTTAAACTAGGTACTCATTTGCGCGATGAGCCATAATTTTTTTTAAGATTTTCCTTTTTAAATAAGCCGTTATGATTTATTGGAGAGTTTAATTAACCTTTAGGGGGTTTTATGTCTTATCGTTCTAGTTTTGATTTAGCCAGTAGTAGCTCTGATTCCCTTTCGTCCTCACCACAAAAAGAAATACTAAACGAGGTTTTATTCCATAAGAAAAACAATATGGATCAAATTAATAAAAGACGTGTTTCCTTTAATAAAAAACAACTCACCCCTGAAAGTATAGAGATAGACCCTTTTTTGCACAGATTATCAGGGGTGTATGAGAGCATAAGCCCCTCTATGAGCCGCATTATTAGCCGCGCCTCCACCGCGCCCGGAAGGATCACTCATGTGAAAAAAAAGAGCACGGATCTCAATAATTCAGGGTTTACTTTAACTGTTTCCGCAGATGGGCGCAAATTTGTTCATGTCCCCAAAAGCACTTTCGCCTATGGGGGGGGCAAGGAAGTTAAAGTCGCCATTGATGCTGATAGCCAGGAGGTGGTAGTTGCAACTAAGGAAGTGGATGATCTTTATTTTGGTCCAAATACAGGACACCCTAATAAACTTCATAAAGTCCAAGGAGACATCAGGGTCAAAGAAAGATGCGACGGTTGTATTAATCTTGCGATCGGCTATGCCTTTACAGCCCGTGATACCCTCGAGGATGGTTGCTGCAGGCGCTATATTTATTCTGTGATGAAGTACTACCAAGGCGGGGATCTTGATGGAAAGTATTTTAATGGAAAAGAGTTTTATCACATAGCGATAGGGTTGGCAAAAGGGTTGCTATGTATGCATCGCGCGGGTTTAGTGCATAGGGATATCAAGCCGGAAAATATGTATTATGATAACGGAATCCCTGTGTTGGCTGATTTTGGCACTGTCAGCGCTGAAGAAGATATTCATCGGGCCTCCGAAAAAACACTCAAAGTGTTCACGCGTATGACAGACGGAACTTCGGCTTATAAGCCACCGGAAACTTGTTTTAGCATGCATCATGTCAACCCCTTTGCAGAGGGAAGTGTCGATCCTAATGAATACTACAACGCGCCATTATCCTTTTATGAACGTCATGACCCTCTGGAATTTGCCAAAAAAGGGGATGTCTTTTCTTTCGGCCTGTCTCTTTTACAGATTAGCCGACCAATATCGGGACCTTTGGATAGCAGAAGAGTTCGTCATCAGAAGCTGTTGGAGGCATCTCAAAAGTTTAGACGAGATGGCAACCCGGGGCCAGGTCTGGATAAGTTAATTTACAAAATGTTGAAAAGCAACCCCGCGGACCGTTCATCAATGGATCATGTGTTAATTGAATTACAACGGTTGGGGGCAGCGTACACCCTAACGCATGTGACGTTAGGGGGGCATCGTTTTCTTTCCCGGAATCACCTCTCAAGTGTGCTTCATCCAGGGAAATAGTAGAACATCACGAATAGAGTGATTGTCTGTAAGGATCATGACTAATCTGTCAATGCCGATTCCCATCCCGCCGGTTGGGGGCATGCCTTGACAGATAGCTTCGATGAATTCTTCATCAAGGGGTGGAGCTTCCTCATCTCCGGCATCTTTCTTTGCGGCTTGAACTTCAAGAAGATGACGTTGGATGACGGGATCGTTCAACTCTGTGTAAGAGTTGCATATCTCGTTGCAAAGGATGAAGCTTTCAAATCTTTCGACCAGTCCTTCCGCGCGCAGCTTTGGATCTCTATGGGGTTTGCAGAGGGGAGTGGTCTCTATGGGGTGGTCGATAATGTGGTGAGGTTGGACCAGATGTGGTTCGGCCACTAGTTCAAATAGGATTGCGATCAGAATCCCCTTCGGAGCAGTTTTGAATTTTTTGGGATCAATTTTACCGCTATCCTGAAGGATTTTTCTGATTTCGTCTTCACTCAATTCATCCGGGTCGATATTGCCGTACTTTTTAATGGCATCTTTCATGCTCAGGCGAATCCATGGAGCTTTTAAGTCTAGTTCGGTGATTTCTCCGGTTTCCTGATTAGTCACAGGAACGATCGAAGTGCCGCGAAGGCTTATGGCTAATTTTTCAAATAGGTTTTCAACGAATTGCATCATGTCGTTATAGTCCCAGTAGGCCGCATAGGCCTCAACCATAGTGAATTCCGGATTGTGAGTTCTGTCGATC
>CAZENM010000087.1:0-11978 GCA_964513575.1 uncultured bacterium
ACGAAGAAACCTTTTCATCGATCCCGGCGCTCTGCAATCAAGCATTCGAATTCTTTCGGCGATTTCGTCTACAGCTTCGGCAAGTTCTTCATATTGGTCTTGAAAAAACTTGTGCAAAGTCGTAAACCGGGGATCGATCAAGTTCCAGTGAAAGTTTTGAGTTTTCACATATAGAACGTACGTGTCTGCCAAGATTCGACCAAGAGCTTGCGCGGTCTCGTGATGGGTGCTGTTTTCTAATGTTATAGATTCTTTCATTTGACTCTCCTTATTTATGAGTGAGAGCTTCTAAATTTTTAGCTAACGGAAAGTCGATGGTTGGGTCGACAATGTGATTGAAATAGTTAGTAAACATATTCACGCTGATCACTAAAATGATTTCAACGATTTCAGAATCGCTTACTCCGGCCTTTTTTAAGGTTTCCACATCTGAGTTGGATACGTGTCCACGTTTATCGACAACTTCTTTACAAAAATGAAGGATGGGGGTTGTTTTTGCGTCAGTTGATTCACCGTGCCTGGAGCGTTCGATTTCTTCATCTGTGAGTCCTGCGCCTTTTCCAATAATCGAGTGAGCTGACAGGCAGTAACCGCATTTGTTTTCCTGGCCTACGATTAAGGCAATTTGCTCCAGAAGTTTTGCGGGCAATTTTAGCTTGCTTAACGATTGATTGAATGTGAGATAGGCACCTAATGCCACAGGGGAGTTGCCCATATGTTGGAAAATATTGGGAACTTTGCCTACCTTGCTTTTTAGATCGTCATAAATTGTTTTAAGTTCACCCGTTGCATCATCGGGATGAATAGCGTTAATTCTGCTCATAGAGACCTCCATTTATCAGTTATCGTGTTAATCTTCTTTTTAACAGTTAGTAAGAAGAAAGGCAATTAACATCGATTAAAAGTTTAATTGCTCTGGGAATGGAAATATCTATATTTTTAATGGCTCGATGAATGATCGAAATGGAGTGGCCGCGGACAAAAAACTGAAACTTATACTGATCTTTGACTTTCCCGTGACCTGCTGGAGTTGTGGGATTGACTAAGTAATTGCGGGGGAGTGTCTTAATGAGGCTTGCTCTGTAATTTTCCGTCGTTTGATGAACAAGTTTTTGATCTTCTCCGGAAAAGTGAATTCTGACCATTTGGGTAAAAGGGGGATATTCAAAAAGTTTTCTCGATTCATTTTCCATGTGGTAAAAAGCTTCAAAGTCTTGTTGGGAAGCGAGAAGAATAGTGGGGTTATCGGGCATGCTCGTTTGGATGATTACCTCGCCCTCCATCGCGCCCCGCCCCGCACGCCCCGCGACTTGCGTCATCAATTGAAAGGCGGTTTCGCTGGCTCGAAAGTCGGGAATATTAATTGTCGCATCGGAATTAAGCACTCCCACTAACGTCACCTCGGAAAAATGCAGCCCTTTGGCAATCATTTGGGTGCCAATTAACACATCAGCTTTGCCCGTTCCGAAATCTCGCAGCAGCTTTTGCTGGCTTCCCTTATGTCTTGTTGAATCTGCGTCGACTCGAATTGTTCGGACGCTTGGAAAAACGGCGTGAAGGGCCCGTTCCACCTGTTCGGTGCCGGCGCCTTTATATTTCATTGTGGATTCGCTTTTGCAGGTGGGGCACTGACTGGGTGGAGGTTGCATATAAAAGCCGCAAAGATGACAGGCAAGTTTGTTTTCTCCAAGGTGGAAAGTTAGCGCAACATCGCAATGATTACATTTGACCGGGTTTTGACACTGATTGCACATCAGGCTTGTGTGATACCCTCGGCGATTTAAAAACAGGATCGTTTGTTCCCCTTTTTCCATGCGGGATTTGATCCCATCCAGAAGGAGAGAGGAGAAGTGTGTAAACCCTTTGTTTCGTTCAAATTCTATTCTCATGTCGACGATTTTCACGGTCGGGATTTTGGCAGCTTCCGGTCTTGACTTTAGGCAGCTTAAGACATATTTACCGGTCAGGGCATTCGTGTAGGATTCTAAACTTGGGGTGGCGCTTCCAAGAATTACAGCACTATTGGTTAACTTACCTCTCACCACTGCAACATCGCGGCTGTGGTAAGTTGGCATATCTTCTGTATTCTTATACGACCCTTCGTGCTCCTCATCGACAATGATTAACCCTAAATTTTTTATTGGGCTGAAGATCGCCGATCTAGCTCCAATCGCGATTTGCGCCTCGCCGCTGGCCATCCGTTTCCATTCATCGGTTTTTTCACCGTGGCTCAGGCGGTGATGAAGGATCGCAATTTTATCCTCAAATCGACTGCGGAACCGTTCGATGGTTTGTGTTGTTAATGAGATCTCCGGCACCAACATAATTACACCCTTATGCTGCTGCAGGGCGTGATCAATGGCTTGCAGGTAAACCTCGGTTTTACCGCTTCCGGTGATCCCGAAAAGAAGATGAGTGGAAAATTTGTTTTCGTGGAGCGAGGAGGTAATTTTTGCTAAAGCCTCTTCCTGCTCCTGATTAAGTTTTTTTGGCTTCGTGCGGAAGTATTCTTCTTGAACCAGAGGGGAGCGATCGATACGGACCACATCGATGCTCAGAAATCCTTGTTTTGCTAAAGTATCCACTGGGCTGCGTGAGCCTTGCGTTTGCTCAAGGAGTTCTGAAAGGAGAATTCCTTTTACAGCTTTAAGCATCGCGTCTAACACAATGGCTTGACCTTGGTGTTTCGCACGGATTTTTTCGCAATGAATTCTGAGTTCTTCCCGGGTTTTTGCGCGCATGACATAAAGCTGTTCTTTTGGCTTCATATCTTTGCGCAGGCTAGAGGGCAGCAAAATTTTTAAAACTCTTTGGAAGGGGGTGTGATAATAATTGCTAATCCAAAGGCCGAGTTGCAGAAGATCTTCGGGGATGGGGGTATCTTCGGAGAGAACTTCGCGGATAGGTTTTGCGTTACCCCATTCAGAAGTGTGTTTCAGATTAACAACGATCCCCTTTGTCAGTCTATTTCTGACCGGCACGAGCACGCGAGACCCCCGATGCACCTTGCCGGATAAATCTTCGGGCACCCGGTAATCTAGCGGCTTTTCGAGAGCATCGTCTAAGAAGACTTCTGCAAATAGAGGTTGGATAGAGTTCTCCACAATTGAGCCTTAACTCCCGGACTTTGTAAGTAAACAGAAAAATCGTCGATTGACAGATCATTATCCACGCCGGCCTTATAACTCACAACCAAACTTCTTCGTTTTTGATCAAGTTGGTTGACATGAAGCACTCGTGTGGGTCCGAGGAGTGTTGTTGTTGTGCGCGCAACATTTTGCAAGAAAGCGATTTCTTTGGGTGTTGCGGTGTCGTAGATGATCGAGATCCCAAAAGATTCTGTTGTGGATTTAGGTGTTGGGTCAATCAGTTGAACGTGTGGAAATTTATCACGAAATGTTTCTTTCCAGGGGGTTGAATCGAATGTTGGCGGTGGGGATTGCTCGGCCAATGTCAGAGATCGAGTAAATTTTTCTTCGATTATTTTTTTGGGGGCCGGTTCAAGCTCCGTTTGTTTAACGAAGGTGGGTTTTACTACTGAGTTCAGTGTTGTCGAAAGCGGAGGGGGCGGCGGCACAATGGATTGTTGCGCCACAGGTTTGACTTGCGGTTGCGCTCTGGGAGCTGATGCTATCATTCGACGCAAAGCTTCCCAGTTTTGCTTCTCGGCGAGCACGTGTGACCCCTTACGATGCTGTTCGCAAAGGTGTTCTTTAACCCCTTTTAGGATTTCTTGGTATTCGGAGTGGTAGGATGGATTCATTTTACTAAATGTCTACTATAAAGGTTCTCAGTCTGGCTTGTTATCATAGGAAGTAATTGGGTAAAGCCCCTTTGAGTGTATCTATTAATCAAAAACTTTTCTGTTTCTTCCTGCCCTGCGGGAAATAAAAAATCCATAAGCGTCACAACGAAATGGCTACCGAAAAGTGAGTCTAGTCTCTCATGATTCTTAATTAGAAAGTAGATAACATTTTCATCGTCACGAAATTGGGGAATCGTTTGAACGATCTGCCGGGCAAGTGTGCGCATTGCGGCAGATAGCTTTAACATTTTAGAGAAACTTCGTACGCATAATGTCGATTCTTGAATATCTCTTCCTAACTTCCAGACTTTATCGGCTGCTTTTTCTAGGTAGAGGGCTTCTTTATCTTTTTCATAGGATTTAGCCGCTAGCGCGGAGCAGAAGTTTTTCAGTTTGAAAAAGAGGCCATTGTCGGCATTCCAAGGATAGAGTCCATTTTTAAAGGGAGGGCCTTGCAGCCGTTCAAAAGTCTCTATCACTCTCTCGTCTAGTCCTTTACTGTTTTTTTTGAGAATAGCCTCTAAGGTCATCATTTCCGTCATCGCAGAGCAATAATGAATTAGGATGAATTGAAATATCAACCCATTGTTCTGGTGAAAAGAAGATGGCAAAATCTTAGATCCCATGGACGACTCCCTTTAATGATCAAAGTAACATAGTTCAAAGAAAAATAAAAGCCAACAGTCGATCATTTAGCAATTTGCATCGCTTTTGAGTCTGAGGCTGTGAAAAAATCTCGATCGAAATAAAACGGATTCTAATTTTTTTACAACCCCTCTGTAAAAAAATAGAAAGGCACAAATACCATGATGATGCCATAATGATACTTGTGCCTAAAACTGGTTCAGCCTAGTAAAGACTAAGGCTTGCGTGTTGGGTTTTGTTTTTGTGCTGGGCTAGCAGGTCTTTCGGTTCTTGTTGGGCTTTGTGCTGGGCTTGTTTTGCCTTGATAAGATGTTTTTTGCTTATTAGCCATAGATACCTCCATAAGGATTTAATTGTTAGGACAATTTCTTCATCTCAATATCGAGAATCGGTGTCAAAAAAAAAATAAAAATTTATTCAAAAAAAGAAAGTTGGAGTTCTGTGGGCTTCGTAAGTGGCTTAGCCTGTGTTCTTTTTGGTTTAGAGGGCTCGAACGCGCTTTTTCGATTTGCGTTTTCTTCCAAATGAATCAGGATTTCTTTTGCCCGCTGAATGACTGTGTTCGGGAGTCCTGCGAGTCGTCCGACATGAATACCGTAACTTTTATCGGTTCCGCCCTTTACAATTTTTCGCAGAAAGATCACTTCATCTTCCAGCTCATTGACCGCGACGTTGTAGTTTACGGCGCCGGGAACTTTTTCCTCTAACTTTGTCAATTCCCAATAATGGGTTGCAAATAGGGTTTTAGCCATTTTTCCCTCTGCCGTCAACAGATATTCGGCAACAGACCAAGCTATGGAAATACCATCATAGGTGCTTGTGCCGCGGCCAATTTCATCCAATATGACTAAGGAGCGATCTGTGGCGTTGTTAAGGATGTTTGCGGTTTCTGTCATTTCCACCATAAAAGTGGATTGCCCCCTTGAAAGATCATCGCTGGCTCCAATTCGCGTAAATACCTTGTCTATAATAGGAACGGAAGTTTTTTTGGCAGGTACGAAAGAGCCTATATGCGCTAAAATGGCAATCAACGCCACCTGACGGATATAAGTGGACTTTCCCGCCATGTTCGGACCGGTGATAAGAAAGAGTCTTTCTTTTTCATCCCCTAAGATTGTATCGTTTGGGATGAATCGCTCTCCCACTTTCGTCGCAGATTCGATGACAGGGTGTCGTCCTTCATAGATTTCTAAGAGGTCTCCCGAGTGAAATTCCGGCTTGTTATAGCGATTCAGACGGGCAACGGCACCTAAAGATTGCAGGCAGTCAATTCTGGCTAGAGCTTGGGCAGTGTCTTGAACTTCTTTAAAGTATTTGGTGACCTCGGTACGGATCTGGTTAAAGAGTTCGGTTTCGATTCCTGCGACACGTTCCTCGGCATTTAACACTTGGTTTTCAAACTCTTTGAGCTCGGGTGTTATGAATCGTTCCGCATTGGTAAGTGTTTGACGGCGATGGAAATTGTCAGGCATTTTTTCTGATTGTCCGCGGCTCACTTCAATGAAATAACCTGATACCTTGTTGTAGCCGACTTTTAACGTTTTGATTCCCGTGGATTCTTTGATTTCATTTTGGTAACGCATCATCCACGCCTTGCTGTCATGACTGATCATTCGCAGGTTGTCTAACTCATGGTGAAAGCCTGACTGGATAAAATTTCCATCGCTTACACGAGCCGGAGGATCCTCAACAATTGCTTTTTGAATGAGCTCTACAATTTGCGGGACGGGTTGTATTTTGGTCTGGAGACTTTCGATAAGCGTAGTCGCAGGGATCTGACCTAAAAGGTTTTTAATCGCCGGAAGCGGGGCGAGTGAATTTTTTAGCGAGACTAGATCGCGCGGGGAGGCATAACCTGATGATATTTTCATCATTAATCTCTCCAAATCCCGAATCTGATCCAGCATGAGCGCAAGCCGTTCTTGGATCGGTCCATGTGTATAGAATACTTCCACAGCATCCAGACGTTTTTGGATTTCTTCACGGTCTTGCAGCGGTTGTTTAATCCAGTGGCGGAGCAGACGGGCGCCCATGGGCGTTTCTGTCTGGTTTAGGACTGATAGCAGGGTGTTCTTCTTGCCTCCATCCAGCAGGGATTCTGTCAGCTCTAGGTTTCGTTGTGTCTGCCGATCTAGGGACATGTACTGGGATGTCGTATACGTTTGAATTTCTTGCAGGTGATCTGTGGGAAGGCTCAGGGTGTCTTTTAGGTAACGGAGCAAAGACCCCGCGGCATTAATTCCCGCAACCATTCCTCGCAGACCGAACCCATCTAAGCTATGTGTTTTAAAATGCTCTAAAAGAAAGTCGTGAGCGTTTTGGTGAGTGAATATCCAATCCTCTTTCTCGCTGATAAGAAACTCATAGCTTTGTTTGAGGTCTAGAATAAGATTCCCGTTTTTCTCACGGAATGAAGCTGAGAGTAGTAGTTCCGATGGTTTTAAGCGAAAAACTTCATTGAGCAGGGAGGATTCGGAATCGAATTCAATGGCACGAAATTCGGCTGTGGTGATGTCAATGAAGGAGAGTCCGTAAAGGGAACCTACCCGACTGACCGAAGCGACAAAATTGTTTGTTTGGTCTGAAAGTAGAGAAGAATTGATCACCGATCCCGGTGTTACTACGCGAACAACTTCACGTTTTACCAATCCCTTGGCCAGCTTGGGGTCTTCGGTTTGCTCGGCGACGGCAACGCGATATCCCTTTGCGACCAAGCGGTCGATATGACCTTCGCATGTGTGACAGGGGACTCCGGCCATCGGAATTTCTTGCCGTTTGGTAAGGGTTAACTCTAGCTCTTTGGAGATAATCACAGCATCATTGTAGAATGCTTCGTAGAAATCTCCCATTCGAAAAAATAGTAGGGCATCGCCGGCGACCTCTTTACACGTGCTCCATTGGATCATCATCGGGGTATTTTTCGTTTCTTCTAGCAATGACATAAAGGAACATTCTCCACTTAGAAATTAAGCATAGATCATAAAACATGAACGATTTATGTCCAAGGCAACTTTTATTGTTCATGGAAAGATTTTGCGCTTACGGGCTATTGAGGTGATTTCGTCCAATAGTTTCTTACTAAACTATAAGATTAAACATGAATTTCCCCAGGCGTTGCTAGGAGGTGTGGCATCTTCTCTGGTAAGAGCCCTTTCAACTTTGCTTCCATGATAAAGCAGCGCAGCACTAGAGTTATTTTTTAGAATTTGATTTTCGAATAAAAGTCTTTTGGCATCCTGATAGACGGAGGCCCATTCCCTGAACTCCTTGATCCACTCTTTGTTATTTAGCGTTTCGATATCACCCTTCAGGAACAATAAAGGAATCAGAGACCGACGTAACTGCTTTATGGCTGCACTAGAAATGGTGTTGAGCTTTAAAGCACCCTGCTGCACGATACTCATATCAGACCGAAGGAGCATGGCGTGTTGCATTTGAGGTAAATGCAAGGGGAGATTTACTTTAAAATAATCTGCGTCATAAGCGGAAAGCAAAACAACCGTCCAGGGGTTTTCAAATTCACGAACTTGGTTGTTGTAGAGGACAAGGACTTCCTGGATAGGTTTTCTATTGCCATCGAATAGGTTGACGCGATCTTTGAGTGTGCGGACAAAGTTTTCAGAAGCATAAACATTGCCATGCATACTAACTTCAAAAGCTTTTTGTTCGGGAATATTGGCTTCAATACGATTCATTTTCCATAATGAAGGATTGACTGTAGACTGTGTTGGGTAGCTACAAAGGTTGAATATGTTAGCGGTTGTGGATGCTGATTGAGTAGTGGATTCCCATTCTTTTATCACCGCCGATGGGATATAACTTTCTTGAGATTGAGACTGTTGTGTAACTTCCATTTGAGTTTCAGTTTGAGTTTCAGCTTTCCGAGCCCCTTCTGTGGCCTGTATGACTACCCTGTTTGCGCCTGACTCAATTTGTGCTTTATCGACGTTGATGTCCGGGAGTTTTCTTAGAAACTTTGATTTCAATTCGTCCAATTTCGTGAGAAGCTCCAATTCTTGTCTTGTCAGTAGCTTCATGTTGCCTTTAACATTGGGTATGGCAGTCGCGATGAGTTCGTCAATTTTTTCAGTTAGGTACTCACTGACAGATTTATCCGTTTTTTCTTGCCCGTACATTAAGAAAAAGTGGATCTCCATGTCTTTTATAAACAGCTCTTGCGCCCTGCAAAAATGGCTATGTTCTTCGCTAAAGTTGTGTGAATTCAGCATCAATGTGTCGATATAATCTTCGACGGTGGCATTCAGTTCCTGAACAGCTGAAGAAAGCAAATCGCTCCGTTGCTTATCTACGCCATTTAGAAAACAAAAAGAAACTAATTGTTCTATGGAAATATCGGCAGAGCATTCTCCGATCTTTTCACGAATAAGTGCCAGCATTTGACTTGTTACGACCCCTTCGACTCGTTGGCCGCCTAATAGCTTTCTCATTCTGAAGCAGCCTTGATATAAATCTCGTAGTGTCGTTTTTTCGGAGACTGTGTACAAAGCTTTTGCATCGTCTGGTAGGGGAATATCGGCACCGGTTAGTTTATGGTGAGGGTAAAAAACGAATAGTTGATCAGGGCCGAGTTCCGTAACAGCATAAATTGTTTTGGGGTCGCTGGAGGGGAGGACTATGGGGGATTGCTCTCTTCCTTGCTTTACGCAGCATAGCATTTCTGTGTCGTCATCCCAGTAAAGAACCCCACCAACGCCCCTTTCAGGATGATTTCTCATAAAATGCAAGATTTCCAACGCGGCCTGTTTGCTGTCGACCCCCTTGAAGCGTGGACCTAGGTCGATCAAAGCGCGGAAATTGTGCGTGGATGGGTCTCTCAACACTTGTTCCAGGACCCCGGTGACACTTTCACCATCTGCGATGTGAACCGTTTCGTTTTTACTAAGAAGGGTATCTAAAATTTTTCCATTAGTCCCAACCTCTAAAATAGGGTCAAAAGGAAACGTGTCCTTATTGTCCATTGTACCGGAATAACCCTGCCGAACTTTTGGCATCTTAACAAGGTTATGAGGATTTCCATTAAGCTGTTTCGTATAGATTTTTTCCCGTCCAAGAATCTCCACTGAGATATAATCGACGAAAAATTGGACAGAAATGGGATCGTGGGACTTTAATCTTTCTTGAATCCTTTGAATTGATTTAGGATTTGATAAGTCAAAATAGGGGAGGTCGAGTTCGAAAATTCTTTTAAACTCCCTAGCCATCGGCAATTGATTAAGTGAGGTTTTTCTTCTTTGCGACTCAAATTCTGAGTGAAGCCTGAGTCTTAACATACTCACGAGGGAAGAAATTTTAGCAGGATCTAGTCCGTGGTAGAGATAAAGCTGAAAGGTGCGATTCATCATTTCGGTACGGTTTGAAAAATCAGATTTTTCATTAGGTTTATTATTGGCCCTAAACGGAATTGCCACATCTTTAGCACCTAATCCGTAATGGACACTGGCTGTAGATTTTAAACTGGCGGGAATCCAGCGACAAATCTCTTGGTGAATCATGATGAGCAGGTCAGCGGCTTGCGGATTTTTTTTCGAATGATATAATTCGGCGATAAAGTCAGGGGTGGGGGTTTGAGGATCGGAAAAAAACAACTCTAATTCGAATCGGTTTTTTTCTTCGATTGAAAGCCTTTTCCTCCATTGAGCCGATCGCAGCAAAATGTCTACGACAGATCTGGCAAAAGGTTCTCTTAATCGACTATATTGTTCATCAGTCACCTCGGCTTGGCGATTTTCCTGAATCCGCAACCCCAATTCTGACGCTGCAATTTTATAAAGCTCTTTAACAGCTTCAATCTCGTTCCTGGGAATAGTGGTGGGAATACCTAACGAAAAATTGTGTTCTTTTGTACTGTCTAACACCAGATCTACTTCATCAAAGGTGAATATTCCTCTTTCCTTGAATATGATGAGGATCATCTTAAGTTCTTCAATGCTAGGCAGTAATTTTACATAACGATCGGGGTAGAGTTGAACTTCGTAATGGAGAGCGTGATACTGATTTCTAATTGTTTGCAGTACGTCTGGAGGTACAATGAGAACTTCACGATTTTGAATGACTTGGATGATTGTTTCACGAATAAAGCGAAGATAGCTGGGATCTTGGTGCTCCTCTGTTCTGTTTAAGAAGATAGTACGGGTTTTTTGTCCGAACATCGCATCAGCGCGGGTTTTCATGTCTTGGGCATTGACATTGAAGAGGGAATCGGGAGGGATAAGGACAGAAAGGTGGTAACCATCCGCCTTCAATAGTGAAAGTAATGTTCCTAACACTAATGTTTTCCCCGCACCCATAATCTTTTGAATGATGCAATCGGAAAACCCACCTTCATCAGTCATCATTTTTTTTATATCAGCTACCTGGTCGAGACGGATCTTAAATCCCATGTAGTGTTCAAAGACAAGAAATGCGGGAAACTCATTCGGGTCGTAAGCGGAGCTTTGTTCTAATAATTGTCCAAGCAGTTGAAAATCGTTTTTGGCTATTGCTTTCAATTGCTTTTTCATTTGCGACGCTTCGACGCTGTATTGCAGGTATTGTCCGATCTGTTGGTGGAGCGCCTGAATTTGATCCGAATTCAAATAGGGATTAAGCTTTCGGTATCCCTGCAGGTTAGATTGCAAAAATGTTCCGAGACACTCTTCTAAAGTAATAGGATTCCGCTTCCTTCCGCCCAATTGAAGCTGCGCTTTAAGCCGCGTGGTTGGTCGATCGGTTGAAGGTAGTGTATTTGCCAAGGCAATCAGAGTCTCCTCAAACACCTTTTTTTGTTCGCAAAGAGCCTTGTATTCGCTCTTCGTAGCTTCGCGCAGCGCTTTTATCTGCATAAGATCGTTGAAGACGTATTCATTGGCATTGTCATTTAAGAATTTTCCTATTTCAAAATCTTCAATTAACTCACCATACTTTTGTTGAGCAAAAGCGTCGGGTAAATGAAATGCGGGAAGGTTTTTATGTTCTATTATAGGCCGTGGTCTTTTTTCGAAAATGACGATCGTTCTTTGTGTCTCCAATGGAGCAAGTTGTAGGTGGAGTCGGTCCTCCACGGAAGGAAGGATTGAGGGGAGCTTAACGGGGGCATTCTTTATCTGAACACTTCTGGATGTGTTGAAAGAGGATAGCATAGGCTGAAGTTTTTGTTTGGGGCGATAGTCAATCATTGAATCTATTTCAAATAAGTGATCACCGATAAACCTGTCCTCATCTTTCGTATATTGACGGTGCTTTAAATATTTTCTTAGCGTTTGTACTTTAGCTCGCAATTCCTCTCCAAAAGGACTTTCCTCAATGAGCAATTGTAAAAAATTTGCACGGTTTTTGCAATCAGGTTCGAGTTCACTTAACAGCATGACTGGAAGATTAGTACGTACGAGATGTCTTGTTTCTGGAGTGCCCATGGCTAACGGGAACAGAATTTGATAGGGTAACCAGTTGTCCCTTGTTCTTGGAAAAATGTGAGGGAAGTCATTGAGAGCATCTTCGAGTGTATGCTGAATGTATAGACCTATTAAAT
>CAZENM010000088.1:0-11823 GCA_964513575.1 uncultured bacterium
TTTGTTAGTTTTTATTTATTTTTGTAACTAATTTGCTAAAAAATTCAGCAAGTCAAGACTGTTCAATTTGTTCCTTGGGGCAAATTTGGGTCATTGACAAACAACAAGCTCCTGCAATTCACAATAACGTCAAAGGCGACAGCTAATCCAACAAAAGGATTAGATTGTGCAAGGCATCGAAAAACGTATCAATAAAGACGGCTCTTTTACTTACCGTGCGAGAGTCCGCATCAAGGGGCATCCTTCCATTAGCGAATCGTTTAGTTCCCTCGCTTTAGCAAAAAAATGGAAACGCGACACTGAATCAGCGATAGAACAAGGTCGTTTTCAATTTTTCTCTTTAGAAAAAAAGCACACCCTAGCGGAATTGATTGATCGATACATTGATAACATCCTGCCCTCTAAACCTAAAAATGCAAAAAACGTCAAACAGCACTTGCTATGGTGGAAGCAACAGCTTGGTTGTCGTTTACTCTCCGATATTAAGCCTAGTCACATTGCTCAAAAAAGAGATGAATTGCTTTCTCAAAAGACTGTTTATCAAAAGGCTCGCTCCCCAACAACTGTCGTTCGATATATTGCCAGCTTGTCTCACGCTTTTACAACAGCACTTAAAGAATGGGCATGGGTTGATGAAAACCCAGTTCTGAAAATAAGCAAACCTAGATTACCTCAAGGGCGTATTCGATTTCTCGATCCATCAGAAAAAGATCGCTTGTTGAAAGAATGCAAGGAAAGTAATTCGATGTATCTTTTTCCAATAGTTGTCTTAGCGCTATCAACAGGGATGCGAAAAGGAGAAATATTAACTCTAACATGGGATGATATAGATTTTGAAAGAGGTGCAATTCTTCTACAAATGACAAAAAATGGAGATCGAAGAATAGTGCCACTAGTTGGCTTATCACTTGAACTTTTCAAAAAAATCAAAATGAGGAAAACAAGTAAACTTGTATTTCCTTCTTCAAAGAAGGCTAATAGCCCGATCGATATCCGATCAGCATGGGATAAGGCAATTGGGAAAGCACGTATTTACAACTTCAAATTTCATGATTTACGTCATACTGCAGCTTCCTATCTCGCGATGAATAACGCAAGCCTTATTGAAATAGGAACGTTATTGGGTCACAAGACAATACAGATGACAAAAAGATATGCTCATTTATCGGACTCTCATCTATTTTCAATGGTTCGAAATTTAGATGATAAAATGTTCAACTTGGAAAAAAAGTGATTTTCACATCTGAATTAATTTTCGCGTACAGCAATTCACGATAACATAAAGCGATTCAAGGGAATTCACCTTTGTAAATAACAGGAGTGATCATGAGAAATGAACAACAATCTCTAAACGAACGTGAACCGTCTATGAGAGGAATTGAAATTAGAGAAAATAAATATGGAGTCGAAAGATTTCGAATAAGAATAAGAAAAAAGGGTAAAAAACATGTTTCTAAGACATATAGAACAGCAACTCTAGCCAAAAAAAATAAATGTCGTATCGAAAGTGCCTTGGAAATAGATCAAGCTGAATCTGTGCACTTAGGAAAACTGTTTTTTAAAGACCTGGTAGAACGGTATATCCAAACGATATTACCACAAAACCCCAAAAATTCACGCAACAAACGAAGACATTTGTTTTGGTGGAATCAAAAATTTGGCTACCTCCCATTGCGTGATATTAAACCGAATCTAATCGCTTTAGCGCGAGACGAACTTTTGGCAACAAAGACCATAAAGGGAACTTTTCTTTCCCCAACAACTGTAGTCAGATATTTAAGTACGTTATCGCACGCCTTTGCTATAGCATGTAAAGAATGGGAATGGATCAAAGAAAACCCCATCTTAAAAATAAAAAAGCCACAGCCAGCAAAAGGACGACTCCGTTTTTTGAATATTGATGAAAAAGATCGCTTATTAGCAGCCTGTAAGGAAAGCGATTCAAAAGACTTATATCTAATTGTTATACTTGCTATTTCCACAGGTATGAGAAGAGGAGAGATTCTCAATCTCAGCTGGAGAAATATTGATTTTGAAACCGAAACAATTTGGCTTGATGAAACAAAAAATGGTGAGCAGAGATTTATTCCACTCATAGGGATTCCATTAACTTTATTGAAATCAAAATATGCAGGTCAGTCCAAAGAATATTTAGTCTTTCCTTCATCAAAACAACCCAGTAGTCCTATTGACATTCGATCAGCGTGGGAAAAGGTTTTAAAAGTAGCCGGTATTGAAAACTGCGTTTTTCACAGTTTGAGACATACAACGGCTTCCAACATGGCTATGGATTATGCAAGTCTTATTGAAATTGCAGAATTGCTGGGTCACAAAACATTGCAAACAACCAAAAGATATGCTCATCTTTCTGATAAGCATTTGCGTGAAAGGGTCTTGAAGCTACAGACAAAATTATTTTTAACCAATACAATATAAGGTGAACATTATGTCGGACTGTTTTAAGTATGTAAAAGCCGAATTCATGAAAGTGGATGAAGCGTGGAACTATATTAGAAAACCGCTTTGGACGCAATTAGAAGCTGCCTGTTGTATTCAAGGCATAAGACCAATTCCTCTTGAGGTTTTTGCAAACAATCCATTGCTTTATCCTGATATCGATGATTACTATAAAATATTCAAAGAACCGTGTCAATTAAGATTGCGTACTGAAGCTTTTGCATATGGTGAAAAAGTAGGTTCAAGAGAGCCTATGGTCTGGATATGCATTGCAGCAGAATATAGAGATGATGACCGGTTTAGAGATGGATTATACATGGGTCCAGGAATTGCTGAAGCGTGGGTTATTCATCAAGGACGAGCGCAAAAACGATACGTCGATCCTAGTACCAATAAATCAAATATCAAAAAATGTATGAAAGAAAAAAAGGGAAAGATTAAAATTTCAGGGCGTTCTTTACATGAGGCTGATGACAGGGATTTTGTTATGGAACTTGGCAGAAAAATACATCGTCAAAATCCTGATTTAAAAAAAAAGCAAATCGTAGAAATTATATATGACAGGTGTCCTAGAGCCAATTGTTATAAAAAAACTACAGTCACTAAATGGCTCACAATGGCAAACATTGCATTAGCCGGAAAAGGACGCCCAAAGAAGTTTTGAAACTATCATCAATTATTTTCCTATAGCTAAAGCTGTATCAATTTCAGCTTTAGCGCTATCAAGTTTTTCATTTCATCTGAATGAATATACAATTCCTACAGTCCCCCATAAACTACGGTTCTTTAAGTTAAATTACTTTAAACGACCACAGGAGGTTTTATGGAAAATCAAACACACAATCGATTAATCCCGATTACGCAATGGAACAAGTACCACTCTTGGCCACCAATTGGAGGCCTGCGTCATTTAATCTATGAGCGGGAAGAAAATGGTTTCGAAAAAGTCCTTCAACGTCCGAGCCGAGTTTGGCTAATAGACGAAAAGGCATTTTTCAAATGGGCCGAAGAAAGAAAATTCAAATTTAAAATGAACAGAAAATAAGATGCATTGCAATTAGCATTGATTAAAAAATATGCCCATCAAACGCCAGCTTGATGGGCAGTAATATAAAAGGAATTTACATGACACATGATAACACAAAGAATGTTCATTCACAAGGGCAATATCAAGATGAACATCTTAAATATCTCTCTAAAAAGCGAGCACAGGAACTTGAAGAACAATTCGAGAAAAATTTACCGGATTTACCACTCGGATTCTCTTTTCAAAATGAAAAATTAATGTTTTCAGCATCAACGGAAAACACTCCGGAAGTCACTCCGACTTATGTTTGCGCAAAACTTGAAGTCATTGCTTATATCAGAGATGACAACAATGAAAATTATGGAAAGTTATTAATGTTTAAAGATCCGGAAGGCGTGGTTCATAAATGGCCTATGCCCATGGAGCTAATTGCAGGTGACGGTACAAAATATCGTGCAGCCTTATTGAGCCAAGGTTTTGAAATATCAATGGCTCGTGGCACTCAATCACTTTTGTCTTCATACATTGTTAATTGTAAGCCCTCTCGTTGGATACGGTGTGTAAGGCATTTAGGGTGGTATAAAAACAACTTTATTCTTCCAGAAGAAATCATTGGGTTTAAAGGAAATGAGGAATTGATTTTTCAAAATCCTAATATTATTGCTCCCAACTACTCTCAAAAAGGCACTGTAAACGAATGGATTGATAATGTTGCAAGGCTATGCAGAAAGAATTCTCGTTTGCTGCTAACTATTTCAATTTCGTTTGCAGGGCCTCTTTTAAGGCTTCTTAAGGCTGAAGGGGGCGGCGTTCACTTCAGAGGATTAAGTTCTACTGGTAAATCAAAACTATTAAGAGCAGCGGGCTCTGTTTGGGGGGATGAGAAATTTATTCAAAGATGGAATTCCACCCTAAATGGTCTAGAAGCTATAGCATCGGGGTATAATGACACATTACTTTGTTTAGACGAAATTGCCCAAATCGACCCTGTGATAGCGGGTGAAACAGCCTATCTTCTTGCTAACGAGAAAGGGAAATTGAGAGCTAATAAATTAGGAGTAGGCACTGAACAACAAAATTGGAAGTTATTTTTTCTTTCAAATGGCGAAATTAGCCTCGAAGAGCATATGGCACAATGTGGTAAAAAATCTAAAGGCGGACAAGAAATTCGCATGGTTGATATTCCCGCGGATACAGGAGCGTTTGGCTGCTTTGAAGAACTGCATGGTTATGCTACTGGGGAGGAATTTGCAGATACTTTATCCGATGCTTGTAATAATTTTTATGGAACCGTTTCACGCGTGTACCTCGATAAAATTATTCAAAATCCAGAGTTTGCAATCTTTTTTTCAGAGGAAATCAAAAAAGCTTTTATTGATCAAAATCGCCCTTTGAAAGCTAGCGGGCAGGTAGCGAGAGTGTTAAAGCGTTTTGCCATCATTGCTGCTGGTGGTGAATTAGCCACAGAATATGGATTAACCGGATGGGAAAAAGGGGCTGCGATAGAAGGTGTGAGTAAATGCTTTAATGATTGGCTTATTACCAGAGGAGGGGTTGAAAGCCTTGAGAAAATGCGGGCGTTAAAACAGGTTCACAACTTTTTTTCATCAGGAATTCATCGATTTGAGCATTGGGATACAGTCCTTTCAAACGATGTTGCCCTTGAAGCAAGTTTCAAAAAATTTGATAGGCAAGGCAACATAGAGTTTTTTGTGAATCGTTCTTTATTTGAAAAAGAAATTTCAACAGGACACGATCCAACAGCTTTAGCAAAATGGTGCATTGAAGAAGGTCTGATCCTACCCTCTACTGATAAAAAATCAACAAGGAGTGAAACCGTTTCAATCAATAAAATCACAACAAGGTTTTATCGGTTTACCTCTAAAGTAATGCAACCACTTTATTAGTGAGATTTGTGAGAAACGTGAGAAAATTTATTCAAACTGTTGAAAGTACGTCAGCTAGGGTTTTTATTGATTCTGGATTATTGGGTGAGAATTGTGTGAATATTTCTCATTTTTCTCACTTAGCAAAAATTTACCGTTTGAACAATTCTTACAGCGATTCTCACATTTCTCACTATTCTCTCTTTGAACATAAGGATATTGATGATGAATTTGATTGATCTCGCAAGAGAAGCCGGCCTAACACCTACGCGAATTGGCTCATCTTACGCCTCATCTTGTCCTGATTGCGGAGGAAACGACAGATTTGTTATTTGGCCCAATAATAGATATTGGTGTCGAAGATGCGATAAACGAGGCGATTCAATTCAGTTTTGTCGAGATTTTCTTGGTTTAAGTTATGTGGAAGCGTGTAAAAAACTTTCTCTGGAAACTCGATCAGATTGCCTACGAATATTTAAAAAAGAACATAAAATTTTACAAGTCGCAAATAAACCGCACAGGCTGTGGCAAGAGAAAGCAACAGTATTTGTTAAATGGTCGCACGAATGTCTTCTGTCTAACCCTAATCACATCGATCACCTATTAGAACGAGGGTTTAATCATGAAACGATAATTCAGTCTTGCTTAGGATTATGTCTTGATTTAAGCAAAAGAACACCCTCAGGCTTCTTTAGGGAAAAAGCATCTTGGGGTTTAAACTATGATCATAAAGAGGGTCTGAAGGCCAAAAAATTATGGCTCCCCTATGGGCTTGTTATTCCACATTTTGGGTCTAATGGTCTCGTGGTAAAAATTAAAATTCGACGTTTAGACTGGTATGAAGGAGATAAATGGCCTAAGTATGTTGAAGTTACAGGGAGTATGCAGCAACCCTCGTGGTTTAGCATAAATGAAGAATTGCCGGCTGTCATTGTAGAGGCAGAATTTGATGCTATGCTAATTCACCAAGAAGCAGGTAATTTATGTTCAACCTTAGCTCTTGGTGGTGCAAAAAAGAAGCCTGATTTAATTACGGATCAGAGATTAAGAAAAAGTTCTTTATTACTTTATGCGCTTGATTTTGATGATGCAGGTAAAGAGCAATTTTCATATTGGAAAAAGGCCTATTCTCACTTACGTGCATGGCCAATCCCAAAATTTAAAAGTCCTGGAGATGCTTTTAAAGAAGGGATTAGTCTTCGAAAATGGATTCATAATGGGATTTCGGAATATGAAAACGTTTTAATAAGGAAGTAATCGTGAAAGCTCACCATAAACGGAAAATAGCAAAAATTGAAGAACGCTTAAACTTAAAACAAGATTATAGAAGGTTGGCAAAAATCATATGTGACAAAGGCCAGGAAAACTTCGATACATCTACTATAGACGCGGATATTATATTAATTCATCCTTACAACGGTCGTTGCAGGCTTCCTGAAGGATATTCTTACCCTGAATCATTCAAAAATGGCCCTGTTATTATTTGGAGCTCGCTTAAGCTATAGTTTGTATGCATCATCGAGAACACTCACTCTCCGATCATTAAGAATAGCTCTTTTGACTTAGCTTAGATTCAATTTCTTCAAGCCTAGCTCCGAAATCAAACAGCTCGATATTTTTTGCTTGGATTTCCAAAATTTTAGAAAGGGACTCGCCTTCCAAAGGAGTAATTTCACCCTTTCCAACAGCGCAGCAAATCATTCTCCCAGCTTCTACTACATCCGAAGCTTTTTCAATATGAGGTAATTTAAAGTTAATTAAACGATCTTTTCTTGAAGGCAAGAGACGATCTAAAATAATTTTAGCGGCATGTAAGTTACCTTCCTTGGCTTGACTCAGGACCTGTTCACAAACAGCTTCGACTCCACCTTCAAATAGCATTTCTGCCATCATTGAAGATTTATGTCTGGCTCCTTTTGGTTTGCCCCTAGGATTGCCGGATTTACCCTTTTTAAAACGGCCGTTTTCCTGTATTTCACCTGTATTTTCAGGCATTGTGTACCTCTTTGCTATAGATGTTTTTTTGTAATTACCATACAGATTTCCAATTTAAATTTCGCATAGCGACTGATTATGGAAATGTTTATATAAAAATTTATAATAAATCGAGATAAGAACGTACCTGAACGGTCTGGAAAAAACATTGATATTTCCCCTATTCTCTTGTCAATTTAATGACTTTCACTTCTCGCTGCTGATAAGATTGGTGTTTAATCGAAGCCAATCGTTAATCTTAGCTAAAATTTGAGCAATATTTATTGGCAAGGTGTCTAAATTCTCTGCACGCAAATTTTTTAGATATTCGCTCCAGAAATTTTGCATTCTCGACATTTCGTCCTTCTCATATGCAATCGGCAAAGAAAGGACGGTCTCCCGATGCTCGAATACTAAACGTATAATCCCTTCTAGATTTAGGAAGAGCGGCAATTGTGAAGAGGATATCATGGAATAAAGGTCGTGAAAGTCTTTCATGCGGCTATTAAAGGACCCTCGATGGACAATCGTCTCCAATTTTTCAGCAAAAATAAACTCCTTGGGATAGCAAGATAGCTTTACACTGCTTTCAAAAAGAATGCCTTTAGAAGATCTAGTAAGAGGAATCGAATATTCAATCGGTTCTACAATATCTCCAAAGCCAATATCTATAGCAACCTTGAACCTAGTATTGCCAAAATATGCAATCATCGCTATCTCAGCTCCTGGATATCCCATATGAGGATGGGCCAGTTCGTTTACTTTAAGATTTTGAAAGATAAATCCATCTTTAAGGTCAATGCTTGCGATTTCATCAAAAATATTCTTTAATTCTCCAACTCCATTACTCAACCTTTGTGCGAGAAAATCCAGATCGCTTGTTTCTCTCCCAATTTCGATATATTTGGAGAGAAGAATACCGCCTTTCAAGACAAAATGCCTACGGAAATTCGACTTAGCCAAACGCACGAGAAAGCGCTCAAGTGTGAGATTCTGCCAAAGATCGGCAGGATCTCGATTTTTTTCTTTCGCGATAGCTCGCAGTTTTGCTTTGAATGATTTTTCTAAATCCGATGTCATGTTGTATAAGATAAAATGTATGGGGTAATGTTTACACGCAACGTCTTTGCATATGCGCCAAGTTTTTTAGGGTCTGGCTTATATTTAGTGTTCTGAAAATATCTCTGAATTGCTTTTATTGCAATTTCCTTGCTCAGATAGCGAAATGCATCGACAATGCAACGCTCTCTATCAAAAATATGGATATTATATTCACCTAAAGCAATTTCGATTCTTCCGAGCTCAGTATTACGCATTCTGACGATTCTAGTATTAGGTCGCTTTGAAGGATGGGACTCATGTGGTACAGCAATCCAGATTTCCCGCATAATTTGATCCGTCAAATCGAAGTAACAGAGTGCAGAAATCAAACAGATGACTCCATCAGGGACACTCGCTGCAACCAATGCTAAGTTTTCCCACTGAAACTCCACTTCTGGTTCATATTGAGTAAAGCGGTAAGCTCCTGGATAAATCCTTTCTAAAGTGCCCTTTTTCACTAAATAAGCCAACGCATGCCTTGGGATATCTTGTTTCTCTGCATCTGCTGCTGTGAAAAAAGGAACGTTGAGAAACGCCTCTAACTGCTTCATATATTTTGATTGTCTCATTTCTTAAATCTACAAAATCTACCCGTTTAAGTCAAATGTGTTGTTTTTGAAGAATTTATCGTTGACGTCAAATCAAAAAAGACTTTATAAGGCATGATAAGGGATATGCACAAAGAATTTTAATATTTGATGCAATGATAGCGTTTGTTATTGATATTCAAAGACATGCATATTCATGGTTTTATAAATGAGTGGTCAAAATCAAGCACATTTGGGAGAAATCGTCGCTATTAAGGGAAGCGCTCTTGATGCCTCTTGCCAAAAAAATAGCTATAGGCGCGATACATGATTAAAACCATAGGTTTTGGCCTACTCCTTTTATTTTGTTCATTAAGAGCATTTTGTATTGCTGATGACAATATTAACTTTTCTCCTCTCCAATTGAATGTTCTAGTAGATGAAGTCATTCGTCGAAATCCAAACCTTGATGCAACGCGTTTAAGAATTCAAGCTGCCCATGAAGCTGTTCACAGGGTACAGGTGTTCGAAGATCCTCAAGTAATGATCACCTCCGATCAAAATAAATTTCATAAGACTAGTGATTTTACCCCTATGATGGACTATGAAATTAGACAGATGATTCCCTTCCCGGGCAAATTGCGTTTGAAAGGAGAAATTGCCAAACAAGTCATGTTGCAGCAACAAAGCATAGAGATTACGACCTATCGCGAGCTCATTCGGCAAACCAAGTTATTCTACTATCAATTGTACACTAATGCTATTTCTCTAAGGATTAATACAGATAATTCTAGCCTTGTTAGTGCTCTGATTGAAGACAGCATGGCTTTGTATCGATCTGGAAAAGGAGAATATGTAGATACAATTAAGATGCAGTTAGAGCTACAAATGCTAGAAGAACAGCGCCTCATGCTTGAATCTGAAAAAGTAATGTTCAAGAGTATGCTAAATGCTTTATTGAATCGTTCTCCCAATGAAGCTTTAGGGGATCCTATAGCCTCTTTTACCAAACCATTTCAACTCTCATACATTCAAGCTGAATCGATTGCCTTAACTTCGCGATCAGAACTGCATCGAATGCAGGCAATGGTCATGGAACAGGAAAAAATGGCGCAGCTAGCACGCCGTAACTACTATCCCGACTTCGAAGTGGGTGTAGCCTATGAACGAATGAATAATAATTTTGATGGCCATGTCGATGATGCCATAATGTTCAAAGTAGGATTTAATCTTCCGATTTGGATTCCAGAAAAACAAGCAAGAGAAGTGCGTGAGGCACGTGCAAATGCTTTTGCAAATCAGAAGGAGTTGGAAGGGATGAAAGCCATGATCTCCGGAAAATTGAAAGAGCTACTTGCAAAACTCAAATCTACTGATGACAAAATTTCTCTCTATAGAGATGGAATTTTACCAAAGGTTAAAGAAGCATTCTCCGCACTACTCTCTTCCTTCCGTTCAGGTGAAGGAAAGTTCGTACTTCTTCTTGATACATGGCGCCAAGCGTTTAATTCTGAACTTGAGTATGAACGCTTTCTTTCAGAGCGCGAAATCATCATCGCAGAACTAGAGCGTGCAATGGGTATGACATTGGAGGAGATCTTATGCGACTATACGATGCGATAAAAGGTGTGATCGTAGCATTTTTTGTGGCTATTACGGTTATAAGCTGCCAATCAGAACAAAAACCACAGGAACAAAAATCAGAGCAGAACGATAAATCTACAAGTATGCCGAATATGGAAGGCATGCCTCCCGCTGGATATGTGGAGGTGAAGATCGATCCGCAGCGTATCCAACTTTTTGGAGTACGTACAGAAAAAATTATTTCTAGAGAATTAAACAAGTCTGTTCGTGCTGTGGGCATTGTAGTTGCTGATGAAAGGCGTGTCGCAAATGTTCAAACAAAGTTTAGTGGATGGATTGTCGATCTCTATGTGAACTTCACAAACCAGACTGTCAATCAAGGCGAACCTTTATTTTCTGTGTATAGCCCCGCCCTTCTTGCCACTCAAGAAGAATATATAATCGCAAAGAAAGGCTCAAAGAACTCACTTCAAGGGACTTTTGGTGAGGAATACTCCCGCACAAATCAGAAACTTCTTGAATCGGTCAGGCAACGCTTAGAATTATGGGATATACCCCAAGAAGAAATAGATCGTTTAGATCGTCAAGCTATCCCTATGAAAACGCTTACGATCCGTTCTCCTATCAATGGTATTGTGTTACAGAAAAATGCTTTTGCTGGGATGAATGTTGAACCAGGCATGAATATTTTTACTGTTGCCGATCTTTCTCACGTTTGGGTATTGGCTGATATTTTTGAACAGGATATCGCCTCTATTCGCATTGGGCAGCAAGCAACTTTGACAATGAATGCTTATCCTGGAAGAACTTTCGAGGGGAAGGTTGATTTTATTAATTATGTCCTTGATCAAACGACGCGAACGACAAAGCTTCGCTTTGATTTCAATAATACAGAAATGCTTTTGAAACCTGGTATGTATGGGGTTGTTGAGTTAACGATCCCGATAGGATTTGTATTGGCTCTTCCTGAAGCAGCAGTCATCGACACCGGAACAAAAAAAATTGTGTTTATCGAGAAAGGGCCTGGTCTTTACAGGCCTGTCGAAGTAGAACTAGGAGCTAAGGGGGGAGGATACTATCAGGTTTTAAAAGGATTGAGTGAGAATGACTTAGTTGTCACAAGCTCTCAATTTTTGATGGATTCAGAGAGCCGCATTCAAGCTTCTGGGGGAGGAATGCAGGGAATGGAGATGGATAAAAAATGATCGCTTCCATTATTGAATTCTGTGCAAGAAATCGTTTCATTGTTGTCATCTGCACAGTATTG
>CAZENM010000089.1:0-4885 GCA_964513575.1 uncultured bacterium
CGCAAAATCCCCTTTTCGTATCGTCGAATTGCAGGTGTTGCTATGACATTGATAAGTTATCTCCGGCTTACCGCAAGCAGAGTCAAGTAGTTGTAAATTGCTTGTTCAGACTCTCTAACTAGTCGTTGTTGCTCTAGAATATGTTGTATTTTAGGGTCTTGCTCTATTCTTTTTAGAATGATATCCACTCCCTTCGGTCGGTTTGTCATAGTACCTTCAATTGGATTATGTACTCTTTGCAGGTTACTTGAACCGGATTGGTCAAAAATCCACACTCTCTTTCTTGAGTGAGGTTCGGAAATTTCTGTCGAGGAGTTGGCTGGGGTGTTAATCGCTTCTTCATAGGCATTCCAAAGGGCGTTGTGTATTGCCTGTTCGTTCTTTAATTTCAATTCCCGCTCGTGTTTTATTGATTCTAGAACCGTAAGGTCATCGCTCGATTCAGGGTCTTCTTTAAGCATGTCTAACAGTTCTTTTTCATGGAAAGTCTGCCCTCCAATAGAATCAAGTGTGACCGGGCGCTGTAAATTCTTTGCGATAGCGGCCTCAAGCCATATCACGTCGTTTTCGACTTCGATAGCAATTGAAGCGGGGTTGCCTTCGCTGGAGGGAACGACTTCTTTTAAGTCCTTTTGGAAGCTTTCGATATGTTTTTTATTGGTTAGGTAATATTGCTGTAAAAACGAGGTTAATGTTTTTTTAATATCGAATATGACCCCCGCAATCACAAAAGGCCTGTAGGGCGCGAGAAAAGTCATGATCTTTTGACTTTGATAATCAAAGTGGTTAATTTTTAAAAAGAATGTTTCAACGATTTTGTAAAAACAGAAATGAATCGGCAATTTATTGCGGGTGGGATTTTTGTAGTTATCTAACGGATTAATCGATCTTCTGCTATTGAACCGAGAGATCAAGCGGACGTAACGTAGGGTGGTGTCATTCGATATTTTTGGTTTGGTGTTTTCGAGGATTGCTTTTGCAAAATTTGACAGGAAGATCCTATACCCTTCTTCTGTAAAATATCCCGCGGTCTTTACAGAAATATCACCTTTCGTTGCGGAAATTTGAATTTTTACGTTTCTTCTTCCTGATGAAGAAATAAGAGAAGTTTCAAAAAAGACTTGATGGACGGTTGTGGTTATTGTTTTCTCATCCGGGGAAATTATTTTAAATGTCTGTAGGGCATCGTTGCTAAATTCATGGCGATAATATCTGTTTGGAATAAAAACCCCTAGAGCCTTAAAAATTCGATATTTATTAGGGGTCTTTGAGTGGTTGTAAAGCAGATCTTGATAGTTCAGTTTAGTTTTGAAATTTTTATAAATTTCTATTAGTTGTTCGGTTTGATTGTGTTCAATAAAACCGCTCGTTTTTATGAGTAAATTAAACATCACTTCAAAATAATCGCTGCAAAACGGAAAACGCTCAAGAATTATATGCGTATTAGGAATGAAATTTTTTAAATTTCCTGCGGTGATATCAATTTTTTCATCTATCCTTAAATTTTTTAACTTCCCCCCCACCGCAAGCCAAGTGATGATAATTTGCAACCACTCATCCGTGAACATCAAGATCCCATCTAGATGTATTGATATTTCTGTGTGGCCTGTTGATAGAAGGAAAAGGTTCAATTCAGGATCGCAAAATTTTATATGAGAATCAATAAAGTAGGGTTTATCAGCTTCCGGGATCACAGGAAGAATGATTTCTAAATATTTAATTTTGATGTTTGTTTTTTTGTGTTTATAATAGTCAAAGTTAAACATCCGGATAGTGTAAGTGTTTTTTAGAAGTTTCGTAATGGTGTCCCGAATCGTAGAAATCGAATTTTCGCTGGCATAGTAATAATAACAAAAGGCGGCTATATGCGTTTGATCCCTTGATAAAATTCCTCGTTCGTAAAGGAGCTCAATCCTATTTTCTAGATGTTTTAGATCTTCGTCATTACCGTATATTATTACAGCCGGAATTAACCCCAACGTCTGTAAAAATGATATTTCTAGAGAATTGGATGTTTCTAAGTCCAAACAACCCGTGATAAGGTGATGAATCCCATTTTTATAAAACCGTTTTTTGTCCTCCTCGTTGTCTTTGAAAATATTGTCTATGAATGTGACAACGTGAGATATTCTGACATTAAGATCATGTTGAGATAAGTTTGGATTATTTAAATAGACGACAAGCTCTTCCATGAACATGGGGTTATGACAAGCTCTGGTGATATAGTAAATTGTTTCGTGCGAGAGATCCTTGATAATCGTTATTTGATTCGTCATGAAGTTCATTCGTGCATAGTATGAAGTCCAAAATGGATTTTTCAATAAACATAAGACCCCTAGCCAGTGTGCTTCACCCTCTGTTAATCTTGGGCATTCAGTCTTGAATAACACAGGAATAAGGCTGTTTGCATCGGATTTCTGAAGAAAGTCAAAGGGAAAGTTTCCTTCCGCATCCGCAACATATGAATTCCAACTAAGAATAATTAGCTTTTCGATTAGTTGATATTTATTTGGATGTTCCCACTTGCAGGCATAATGGAAAATCGTTTGTCCAGCCATATCTCGAGAGGGTTCACCTCTTAAGGCTTCGATTAACAAAGGGTCAGGAGTGTTTGCGAAAAGTTCATTATGTAGAATGGATGGATCTGATAACATGATAGTTATTTTAAAGCTCTCTGGAGGAAATCCCATCCACTCAGGTAGTGGGTAAAGGCAATACTTAAGAACGAGAGTTTTCGCGTTGTCGATCGCCCACTGTCTTCGCTCTGGATCTGCCGGAGGGCGGGATAGCGTTTCTTGAGCCATTTCCATTGTTGCATTTCCGCAAATAAGATCAGCATAGCGTGCGCTTTCTAAAAACGGGGTTGGTTCATAAGATGGAATAACGGAGCTCTGATGAATTTGGAGGGGGTTCATAATCACTAAGGTGTTTGAAATTAGTTCAAAATGCTATTAGATGTAATTTTTTAATGCAAGCGAATTTCAGTTTAGATTTATGTAGGTAGTGCTGTTTTTTTTTATGATCAAAATTTCGCCCACTTAGACTGTGCTGGATTACTCCCAGACGAACCTCTTGTCTTTACGTTCAATAGGCTGTTCACTTTTCGGAGGCAACGGCATTAGCGGCTTTTTTCTTCCGAGAAAAAGAGCATGACTTATTCCTTCTTTCTGCCAGACCGCTTTAGTAATTTTTTCGCAGAAATTCATTAAAAACCGGTTGTTGCGCAACTTATTTGCTATCGGCTTCAGCCCCAGAGCATCCAGCACTTCAATCCATCGGATGAATAAACGGTGGTAGCTGAATACCCAACAGTCGATGATAATCTCTGTTTCCATTAAAGCTACAAACCTTTCTAACGCTTCATCAGAATGAATATCGATCGGTGTAGAACAGACGATCACCCCTTCTTTTCCGCTTAAGCGCACTAGTTCTGCGACAAAAAGCCTGTATTCATGCGGGTTCAGGTTGGCGATAAGATCGGCGCTGAGCACTAGATCAAAGCTCTTATCCTGTAGTTTAGTGTCAGGGACATAGTCTTGAGTTAAAACGATCCGAGGATCGTCCTCTAATCTCTTCAGCGCGTTTTTTGCGATATCAACGGCTGTGACTTTGACTCCCTTGTCGGCAAGGTACCGGGATAGATGACCGTATCCGGAGCCTAAATCCACACAAGTTTTTATGTTTGACAAGGTCTCCAAAAGATTTTGGGTTCGCAGGATTCTTTCTTGTTCAAGGAGGCTTTTGTCCGGATTAAATTTTTCGGGGTCTGTAAGCCATTGACGTTCAAATTTTGCTTGGATTTCAGATCTGCTCCCCAAAGTGGATTGTTTCGGAATCGGGTTTTCACGATCTCCGGAAACGATCTTTAACCGTTCTTTCATAGCTGTCCTTTCTGTAAAAGATCTCTAACTGACAGATCGGGTGGGGTTGGGGTAATGGGACGGTTTATATAGAGTCTAAACCAAACTTCCAGAGCAAATATCGACCATAGATAGTGGAAATTATCGTTTCTACTCTCGGCGGTTTTGACCGCTTCTCTGATCCATTCATCACTAATGATTCCAATTTCCACTAAGGTTCCATGGACTAAATCATTAAAAATGAGGTGTAATTCTGAATTTTCTATCCACTCTTTTAAGAAATCGGGTCTTTTTCGTTTAGGACGGTCTATGACGGTGCTAGGGAAAATAGGCTTCATGATTGTTTTAAGAAAGGAGGCTGTTTCTTTTTCCGCAATTTTTTCTTCTAATGGCACAGTGGCAAGAAATTCGATAATTCTCCTGTCTAAGAAGGGTGTGTGCCACAGTAGGCCAAATGCGGAGGTTATTCTCTCCAACTCCAAAATATACAAATCCGGAAGGCTAGTTTTTACGTCAAAATAAATGTAGGAGGAGGTGGGCGAAACGATGTTTGATAAGTTATGGAATTTGCTTAGAAAAACTTCCGGATCAAATAAATGACATAGTGTGGGACTGATCTGTTCTAATTCTTCAACGGAAAAGAGCGCGTTTGACCGAAGGTATTCACTTTGCCATACATTTTTTCGACAGTGTTTTAGCAGGTCATAAGCCATTGGACTGTTGAAAATGTTTACAAGGGGAACGACATATTTCCGTGTGAGCTGGCGCAGGGAGTTTTGGATGTCTAACAAGAAGCTGTTTTGTTGTTCTTCCTCGCTATATTTGCTGTGACCTGCCAGAAGTTCATCGCAGCCCATTCCGGAAAAAATATTTGTTGTATATTTCGCGGCCGTTTGGGCCATTCTCCAATAAGCAATCACATTGGGATCGGCAATAGGCTCATCTAGATGCCAGGCAATTGTCGCGGAGTCATCTAAAAACTTTTCCGCCCAGACGGCTGCGCGGGTTTAGGCAATATGACAGTG
>CAZENM010000089.1:4895-11779 GCA_964513575.1 uncultured bacterium
CAACCTCGTGCGCTGCTTCACAATCTTTTTCGGATTCTTTTTTAAAGCAGGAGGTAAATGCCTCTAAAGTTTTATCCCCCGCATTATTTTTTAGGTAGTAGGCGATGGTGGATGAGCCAAGGCCCCCGGTAAGGAACGTTCCTAAAACAGCGGTGTTCGAGGGAATGTTTTTTTTTGTTGCCTCGGAAAGCAATGTGTTAAGGTGTTGTGAAATTGTATTTTTGTGGATTTGCACAGGCTTTGAAAAAAAGGAGCTATAGGACCAGTAGTTGGAAATCATTTTGCTGCCATCTTTTTGCAGCAACAGATAGTGGCCGGGAAGGAGTTTGTTAACGTTTTTGATAGGGGTCATGTCTTGCGGGAAATAGCCTAAATAAAAATAGGCGGCCAAAGCGTCATTTTCGGGAGTTTGCGGAACGATGCCAGTTGCCAATATGCCCTTTATACTGCTGCAAAATAGAAAATGACCTTGTTCTTCCGCCCAGTAAAGTGGTTTTTTTCCGATCCTATCCCTGGCGATGAGTAAGGTTCCTTTTTTTTTGTCGTAGATGAATAGAGCAAAATCACCCTCGACATGTTCCAAAAAATGAGGTCCCCACTCTTCATAAGCGGGTAGAATCACCTGGTCGGCGTTTTGGTGAGCGTGGGGATAACCCTTATTTTTTAGGATTTCACCCAATTCGATTTGATTAAAGATATTTCCATCGATTCCCACAAAAAGATCTTCGGAAGAATTCCTCGTCAAATTTTTTTCAGCAACACCCAGCTCGATGTTCTTATGAGTATAAATATCTTGCAGATTTCTTTGGGGTGAAGGAATGCGATGCTCGATGATGTTGAGCATCTTTGCAAGTTGATGGGTATTTTGGTAGACGTCTGGGTAGACTATTCCGGCTAAATTATTCATGTCCATTTCTATACCTCATTTTTGTATTTCTTTCTATGGGTGGAATTCGTTAATCTCGAGACAGTGGGGTGTTATGATCCGTAAGATAGTCAGTACGCTGGGTTTTTTTGTACTTTTGCTGGGCAATTCCCTAGCGGCAAATATTTCGACATTGTCAGAGACAGATCGAATTGTATTCACCGATCGATCTGATTCTAATGAAGGATGGGTCGGTTGTTGGAATATAGCCGATGATCTTGCTTCCATGTTGGATTGCGCTCTCAAAAATTCTAAAGATCCCGCTTTGCGGAAAATTTCTTTGGATAATGTCAAAGTGGATATTCTTGAATATAAGACGATTCCTTTTGAGTCGCAGCCAAAGACAGCACTTTTTCCGGGCGACGCTCATCGGTGTCTGAATGTTTTAAAGATAAAGGCCCGCATGACCGTTATGTGTTGTTGTGGATCTGTAGTTCATGAAGAGGTTATCAACAGCGATCACGTGTTGGATTTTGACCACTTGCAGTATGATTACTGCCGGTATTCCAACCGGTCCCTAAGCTATCCCTTAACACCGTTAGCGCACGCTCATGGTGATTTCATCCGCGATCTCTATGCCCGGATTGTACGTTTGCATCAAAGGGGAATGTTGTAAAGTATGTTACAAAGACCTTTTTCTAGGGACGTTTTTGGGGCTTTTACCTTTTATTTTGCCGCTCAATTTCTTCTTGTTCCAATCATTGCGCAAATTTTACACCGCGCCATGACGGGTGAGTGGAAGGGAATCGTCGAATGGGTAGGGGGCGCGACGGTGCGTCCTTGGCTCACCTTAATGACTGTTTTGATTATGTTTATCGCTATGGCAGTGTACGCCTTTAGCATCGAAAAAGGGGCGTTAAAGGGAATTTGGGGCAAGTATCACTTGCCATTTACCCTTCCTTTTAAGGCGTTCGGTTATTGGTGCTTAGCCTACCCGTGCGTTCTAATTGTTAATGGTCTGGTTCATGTAATCATCAGTAAGTGGGTGGCCGTCCCTGTGGTTGACCAGATCGCAGTCCAACAGGTAAAATCCTCGCTCTCGGATCCCTTGTTGTATTTGTTGACGTCGATCTCGATTGTCACCATGGTTCCGTTTGTGGAAGAGGTGCTTTTTCGCGGCTTTTTACAGCAATACCTGAAAAATTATTTTTCCGTGTTCGCTAGCGTGGCTATTGCTGCGGGAGTCTTTGCCCTGTTTCATTTTTCGTTAGAACAGGGATGGATGAACGTAGAACTCATTGCGGCTCTTTTTACCTTCTCGCTTTTTTTGGGTTGGATTCGCGAGCGCTATCAATCTCTTAACGCTTCGATTATCCTTCACGCGATTTTTAACGGTATGAGTTTGCTTTTTTTGTCTTTTCAGGAGCAAATAGGATGAAAAAATTAGTATTGACGCTCCTCCTGTTTTTTAGTTCTCAAGTTGTCGCTCAGGATGATAGCCCTTTTCCGGAAGAACCGCTTCCTTCCAATAAACTCGAGGATAATCCAAACACTCAAGTTGTCATCCTCGATGGAATAGATTTTGCTTTCGATGCTTTTCGTGCGATCTCTCGTGGAAACGAGGGGAATTTTGTCTTTTCACCCTATGGGATCTCTTCAGCCATGGCGATGATGTTCAATGGTTCTGCCGGGGTCACTCAAAAGCAAATGGTTAGGGCGATGCACTTTAAGGTGCGGCAGTGGTTTTTAAACGACGCTTTTCAGTGGCTTTCATCGAGATATGCATTTAAGCCTCAAGAAACGGGCAGTGATATTCTTCTTTCAGTTTCTAATGCCATATGGACCCAGCGCGGTGTGCAGATTAAACCCGAATTTAGATCGATGATAGAGGCTTTTTACCTCGCCCCTATCCGCAGCACTAGTTTTGAGCAATATCCGGAGCTTGCTCGCACAGAGATTAATTCATGGATCAATCAACGGACGAAAGGAAGGATGTCCGAGTTGTTTGAATCGAAGCAGCTCACTAAGGATATCAGGCTGATGCTAATCAGCGCGACCTATTTACGCGCAAAATGGGCTAATCAGTTTGACCCGCGCGTGACTCGCGGGGTTCCTTTTTTTCCGGGGGCCGGTGAAACCATTATTGTCCCGACAATGGTAAAAACTTCAATATTTTCCTATATAGAAACACCCGAATTTTCACTGATTGAGCTTCCCTATACCTCGCGTCGAGCGGGTGTAAATAAATTAAGTATGTTGATATTGCTTCCAAAAGAGACTTTCACCCTGAATAAAGTGCTAGAGAAATTTGGAGGAGACTCCCTGCAAAGCTGGTGGAATATGATGATGCCGGCGCCGGTGATTGTTTCGATTCCAAGATTTTCCCTGAATAGTAGCTTTACGATGAATGGGATTTTTCAAGCGATGGGAATAACTTCTTTGTTTAGCTTGGGGGCTGATTTATCGGAAATGAGCGAAGATACTACTTTATATTTGAATAAGATGTTTCATCGCGCCTCTGTTTCGAACGATGAAGCGGGGTCAGACGCGGGCACACCTTACGCAGTCGCGTTACCTCCACTTTCGTCAGATTCTCTTTCTAATCCGAAATTATTCACTGCGGATCATCCATTTTTATTTTTAATTGTGGATCAGGAGGCAAGAACTGTCTTATTCATGGGGAAAATTGCAAGGCCCTAAATAGGAGGCGGCGGTCAGGAACTTTTGCTGGTACGTTTATTTAAGATCATGTACACTCACTGTAATGAGAAGGAATTACGGACACAGCAACCTACATGGATTTTCCGTTGATGACGTTTACTTTAAAATCTGCCTCTGTTTCTGATATAGGATTAGTCAGGCAAAACAATGAAGATGTATGTGCCGAGCTTCCGGACTGTCATTTTTATATTGTAGCTGATGGAATGGGTGGGCATCAAGCCGGGGAAATAGCTTCAAAAACGGCTGTAGAAACGTTTTTAGATCTCGTCCGAAAAGGAAAAAGTAAAGAGCTTGCGCGCGAACCACTCACTGAGTCTTTTAATTACCTTAAACATGCTATAGAAATTGTCAATCAGACAGTTTACCAAAAAGGGCGCAGCTCGCCTGAGTTTAAGGGAATGGGGACAACTCTTTGTTTTCTTTATTTTCATGAGCAAGGACTCGTTTATGGGCATGTGGGAGATAGTCGCATCTACAGGCTCAGAAACCATAAGCTTGAGCAATTAACGAAAGATCATTCGTTAATCAGAGAGCTTGTGGAACATGGACAGCTCTCAGAAAGACAAATTGGCGACTACTATATTTATAAAAATATCATTACGAAGGCTGTAGGAACCGAACCTAAAGTTGAACCAACAATTAAAATTGCCGAAATTCACTCAGACGATCTCTATTTCATGTGTACAGATGGCCTTTCAGACCTGATTCCTAAAGAAGAAATTGAGTCAATACTCAATTTTCACACCCAGCTTCCCGACGCTATCGCAACCCTAGTGCAGGCAGCTAAGGATCGGGGTGCTCATGATAATGTCACTGTAATGCTCGTGAAAGTAACGTCGGAAAATGAACAAAAGAATTTACCTAGATAATAATGCCACCACAGCTGTGGCCCCTGAAGTCAAGGATGTTTTAATCTCCTCTTTAGATCTATTTGGAAATCCCTCCAGCCTCCACGAAGAAGGCAGGCAGGCTCGGGCACTTTTAAACCAATCACGAACAATAATCTCGGAAAAATTAGGCGTTAAGCCCACGGAAATCGTCTTTACATCCGGCGGTACCGAATCGATGAATACCCTCATTCAGGGAGTGTTAAAAGGGGTAAGCCACGGTCATATTATTTCTTCTACCGTGGAACATGCTTGTGTGATGGAAGCTTTAAAAAAACTTGAAACGCAGGGTTTTGAGGTCACCTATCTCAATCCCGGTTCCTATGGCGCCGCCACTGCGGAACAAGTCGAATCAGCCATCCGTCCTTCCACAAAGTTGATCACATTGATGGCCGCGAATAACGAGACCGGTGTCATTACCCCTGTCGAACAGATTGCGGCAATCGCCGCAGGCTATCAGATTCCCTTTGTGGTGGATGGAGTATGCGCTTTTGGAAAAATGGATTTAAAAATTGTAAGAGGTATCTCGGGGATGGGTTTCAGTGCCCATAAATTTCACGCCCCTAAAGGAATTGGCTTTTTCACTCTAAATTCTAAGACGCCGTTTGCTCCCTTGATTGTGGGAGGGGAACAAGAACAAGGGAGAAGAGGAGGAACCGTTCCGGTTCCCCTCATCGCAGCAATGGCAAAGGCGGTAGAATTAATTCAACCGGAATCCATTCAGTACATCAGAGAGCTGCGAGACTTGTTCGAACGACTTCTTACGGAAAAAATTCCCGGGCTCTTAGTCAATGGCGATGGGCCCCGCATTTGCAACACAAGCAATCTTTACCTTCCGGGTGTTGAAGGGGAGTTGTTGATTCAGCAATTAGACCTCCGAGGGGTCGCCTGCAGTCATGGATCTGCCTGCTCCTCCGGAGCCTTAGAGCCCTCAAAAGTCCTTATTGGAATGGGCTATTCAAGGCAGAGAGCCGCCTCATCCCTTCGTTTTTCCTTTAGCCGGATGACACAACCTGCTGAAATTCAAGCTGCGGTTGATATTATCACAAATCTCGCAGGGGAATAGTTGCCTGATAATAATTCTACAGAATGAGATAGTTTAGGAAGTTGTGGTAGTTGCTGAGAGCTCGATTGTTAGCAGCTGAAGAATTTTTGCTTTGACCTCGGAAATCGGTCCCTTCATATTCGCACCGGCTGCCTTAGTGTGGCCGCCTCCGCCTAATTTACGAAGAATTTTACCTATATCGAGGTCAGACTTTGATCTCATTGAAACGCGGATCATTCCATCGGAGAGTTCCCTGAGAAGAGCAAAACATTCCACTTCTTCGATCCATTTATTGAACTCATGGATATAGTCCAAGTCTAAATGCTCTAGATCGCTTGGGTTGATTCCATCTAAGTTGCAGTCTTCTTGACGCAGTTCTTGGATTAACACACGATCGTCCAAGTAGGTTTCCATTCTTTGTAAGGCTTGAGCGAACAGACGCACCTGAGAAAGGGGCACGTGCTGATAAAGTCTAGCGTACATTTGGTCCGGATCGACACCTAATTTCATGCACTCATCGGCAATTTTATGTGCTTTTCTGTTTGTAGAGGAATAGGAAAACCTGCCGGTATCGCAGATGATACTACAATAGATACCGGTGGCAGACTCAAAGTTTAAGTCGTGGCCGCATTCCTTTATTAAAGTATACACCATAGCGCCGACAGAACAGGCCTTAGAATCGATAGCGTTGTAACGGGTAAACGGTTCGGTTACCTCATGATGATCAATGCAGCAGATCGCTTTAAAAGGAAGTTGAGCTAATCTCCCTATCCGTTCTTTTCTGTGAGTATCCAAAACGATTAATATTTCGCCTTCAGGAGGGAGAAGAGTGTTGTATGTTGAAAAAAGGTTGTGAAAATCGAGAAATCGAAACTTGTCAGAAATAGGGCTGTCGCAAACAAACTGCACCCTTTTCTCCATCTGAAGCAATAACTCAACCATCGCAGCAGCAGCACCTAACCCGTCACCATCTGGATTTGCATGGGTAGTGATAACAAAGCTATGGAAGTTATTGATCAGACGCTTTATTTCTCGCCACATACCTTTTCTTGGTTGCGATTATTGTTGTGCCCCCATGGCATATTCAGGGACTTTTTCAGAGCTGTTCTTTTTATCTAAAAATTGAACTTTTTCTGCGGCGACGCGCAGCTTACAACGCTTTTCACCGTCTTTTGCGTGCCAGACATCCAGTTGAAGTCTCCCTTCGACAAGAACCGAAGAGGAACAGTCTAGTATTTGAGCGCAAGTTTCGGCTTGTTTTCCCCAGACCACAACATCGACAAAACAAACTTCTTGTTGCTTTTCTCCGTCTAAGGTGACGAATTCTCTATTAAGGGCTACTAGGAGATCAATGACAGCGTTACCC
>CAZENM010000090.1:0-11706 GCA_964513575.1 uncultured bacterium
TAGAAAATATTTACATCAATCTTAATGTGTGTTAAAATGAATAATTATTTAATTTCAATAAAGGGGTTTTTCAATGTCCGCATCATCAATTAACGATTCTGGGTCTAGATTTTTAACATTTAATAATTTCGGAAAAAAATTCGACGACATAACAAACGATATCGGTGATGTTCTCGTAGATCAAGGTAAGCAGGTTTATTCAATTTTGTCATCTCCCACTAAGTGTATAAAATTGTCGCTGACTAATCTCCTTATTAATTCTACAGGTGGCGAAGGGGGATTGGATCATATCAAGGCGATTGTTTATCCAGGTATGATCAAAGCAAACCCGGCTCATGTGAAGGAAACAATGGAAAAATATATCCTTCACTTCCAAGCTAATGGATTATCAATACCCGATTCTGTGAATCCAGAAAAAATCCTGGAATCTCTTTGCCCGAAAGGGGAGTTTATGAAACAATTTGCCGTTATGAGTAATTGGCAATCTCCTCTAGCTTATGAAATTGCTTGCCTACCTGGTCTGATTATGTCTATTGGAATAGGGGCGCCCGTGCTTGAAGAATTAGTATTTCGCAAAGGCCTGCAACAAGTTGTTTTAAAAGATGGAGTCAGGAAAGTCATTCAAAAAATTTCTCCTGACCATGCAGATTTAGTTGATTCTAAGATTTATGCAGTTTGCAGGATTGTTTTAACAAGTATTTGTTTTGCTTTATCCCATGACTCTGATTTTAGTTTCCTAGCTAGGGAAGCTATCGACCAACAAGTTTATGTTGCATTCTTTGCTGGATTGTTTTTTGGGTTTTTGAAGGAAACTGACGGTCTATCTGCCTGTTTTTGTGCTCATATGATTAACAATATAGTGGTTGTTTTAGGTAGCGTTTTTATTAGATGTTAGTGTGGGGGATGAAAAACGTCCGTTCCTCGCCAAATAATTAGGCTGTTGCGGTTTCTAGAAGCCCTTGGCGAATGTGTTCCCGTTTTCGGAAACTGGTGAGGTAGTTTTCTGTGGAGGTGGTGACTATCTGTTCCGCTAAAAGCAGAAGATGATTCATTTTTTCGCGACGCGCGTGGAGCATCTGATTTAACTGATCAATGTTCCACAAAGTGATTCGTGAGTCTTCTGATACTTTGTGATCAATGTTGCGGGGTACGCTTAAGTCAAAAAGAATTTTTCCTGCTGTTAATCCCCCGGGTAGGTTTCCTGCATGGATCAGAGGTGCTTGTGCCTTTGTTCCTGCAATGATCCAGTCGAATTCGATCCAGCGGTTAAACTGCTCCCAAGGAAGTATATCAACGCCATATTCTTCGGACCTTTTGGGTGTGCGATTGCAGATTGTTAGGTTAGAATAGCCTTTTGTTTTGAGGAAATGACAGATTTTGAGGTTGATTTCGGAGGCTCCAATAAATAGCACAGGACAATCCCTTGAGAAATTGGGGTTGTTCATCGTTCCGGCATTCAATATGGCGTGTTCTATGTTGGGGAGGCCTCGTTGCATGGGGAGCTTACTTCTGACTTTTTTTCCAATTTGCAAAGATTTTTGAAACAGAAAATGAAGATCGCTCGGAATGGAAATCTGTTCGAACGTTTTTTCGTAGGCTGTTTTGACTTGCCCCTGGATCTCTGTTTCGGCAACTATCGCGCTATCCAAGCCGGCCGTTACGCGGCAGAGATGCAGAAAACAGTCAGGTCCAAAAAAGGAGTATAGCTTTTGGTCGAAATCTTCTTCAGTATCGGTCCTTAGAAGATTGATTAGGTAGCTGTGGGTCTCCGTAAGATCATCCGAACAAAAATAAATTTCTGTGCGGTTGCAGGTAGATAGCAGAACAAATGAATGACTAGGGTGATGGATGTAACCTGGCCCAAACCGCTTTTGGCAGGTTCGTGCTAATGATTCTCTTAGTTTCAGCTCTGCTAGCCTGTGATTGATCCCTACAACTCCGATCCGCATGCGTAAAGCTCCGTTAGTAAAAAAGTTTTTATAAACGATTTGGGGATTTTTGCAAATCATTCATGAAGATAAGGCTCAATCACTTTTTTAAGCTGCTTTGTATCTATCCATAAGGGGTTATTTAACGAGGAATAGGTGAATCCGTCTTTTAAAATGATTCCTTTTCTTCCCTTTAAATAATTTTCAGTCTGGACGGGATCGGAAGAGATCATTTCCGGAACGATCATATAGTGATCATCATACTCTATGGTATGTCTGCCGTCATCTTCACCAACCATCAACTCATGAAGTTTTTCGCCGGGACGAATTCCTATGATGTGATAGGGCTTGCCCGGGGCGATCGTTTCAGCTAGATCCACGATTTTCATACTTGGAATTTTGGGGACGTAAATTTCTCCACCCCTCATTCGTTGAAAATTCGCTAAAATGAAGTCAACGGCCTGATCGATGGTGATCCAAAAGCGGGTCATTCTATCGTCTGTGAGGGGAAGAGAGGGGGCTCCTTCGTCGATCATTTTTTTCCACATTGGGATAATGCTTCCTCGGCTTCCTAAAACATTTCCGTAACGTACAACGGCAAAGACGGTGTGGTTGCTTCCTCCCACATAAGCGCGTGCGGCTACAAATAATTTATCGGAGCAAAGTTTCGATGCGCCATAAAGGTTTACGGGATTCACGGCTTTATCGGTGGAAAGGGCGATCACTCTTTCAACGTTGTTATTAATGGCCGCGTCGATCACATTCATCGCGCCATTGATGTTTGTTTTGACGAATTCCGTGGGATTGTATTCTGCGGCAGGAACTTGCTTAAGGGCTGCTGCGTGAACGATCACTTGGACATCTTTAAAGGCCCGGTCGAGGCGGGAGGCATCTCTAACGTCCCCCAAAAAATAGCGCATTTTTGGGCTGCGATAAATCGCGGAAGATTGTTGCATTTCCCATTGTTTCCATTCGTCGCGGCTGAAGATAATGACCCTTCTGCATAAGTCCTGTTCTATCAATCGCTTAGCGAGTGCTTTTCCTAGCGATCCGGTTCCTCCTGTAATCAGGACACTCTTATTCTCTAGGGGGTTTTGGTGGTGGTGGCTCATGTTTTCTCCATTAAATCCCTTTACCTATATTTCATATTTTGTTTTTCTGTATAGGATAAGATTTGTGGGTGATCGTGATCGATGTTCCTTCAACGTTATATTTTAAATAAAAAGATCATTTGAGGTGACGATGACTAAACGTTACGATGAGAGCAGTGTAAAGACACTTGACGCGCTTGAACATATTCGACTTCGATCCGGAATGTACATAGGCAGATTAGGGGATGGTTCTAATCCCGATGACGGTATCTATGTAATGTTAAAAGAGGTCGTAGATAATAGCGTAGATGAGTTTATTATGAGGCATGGTAAAACGATCTATGTCAATGTGGATTATGAAAACAGCATGGTTTCTGTCAGAGACAATGGCCGCGGAATCCCATTAGGTAAGGTTGTTGAGTGTGTTAGTCAAATTAATACAGGCGCAAAATATAATGATGATGTATTTCAGTTTTCCGTTGGATTGAATGGAGTGGGAACAAAGGCTGTAAACGCGCTCTCCAGTCACTTTTTAGTGCGCAGTTTCAGGGACGGGGAATTCATTGAAGCAAAATTTTCCCAAGGGAAACTATTGCAGGAAAAAAAGGGAAAAACTACCGAGCCCAATGGAACCTACATTGAATTTATTCCCGATACCGAAATATTTAAAAAGTTCCGTTACCAGCACGAATACATCCAGAAAAGGATGTGGCACTACGCCTATTTGAATACCGGGCTTGTGTTGGATTATAACGGCGAACAAATCGAATCAAAAAATGGCCTTTTGGACCTTCTGAACGTTGAAGTCACTGACGACAGACTTTATGAGCCTCTTCATTACCGCGGGAAGCATTTAGAATTTGCTTTCTTGCACACCCAAAATTACGGGGAAACTTATTTCTCGTTTGTGAATGGGCAATACACCGCAGATGGAGGAACTCACTTATCAGCATTCCGTGAGGGGATTCTAAAGGGTGTTAACGAATACTCAAAGAAAAACTTCCAAGGGGTTGACGTTCGAGAAGGGATCGTCGGCACTATATTAGTAAAAGTTAAAGATCCGATCTTCGAATCTCAAACCAAAAACAAACTGGGAAATACAGAGTTGCGTGGTCCAGTGGTTCAAGAGGTTAAAGACGCCGTCGCGGAACTTCTTTATAAAAACCCGACTATCGCCAATCAGATCATCGAGCGGATCGTTTTTAACGAGAAATTACGTAAGGAATTGGCTTCTGTAAAAAAAGAAGCTAAAGAGAAGCAGAAGAAGATCTCGTTCAAAATTCCCAAACTCCGGGATTGTAAGTTCCATTTGGCAGATCCTCAAGGCAAGAATACAATGATTTTCTTGACGGAAGGGGACTCAGCAAGTGCTTCGGTCGTGTCCTCTAGGGATCCCATGACCCAGGCGGTGTTCTCGCTTAGAGGAAAGCCCTTAAACGTTCACGGAATGAAGATCGATCAGCTTTACCGCAACGAAGAGATGTATAACCTCATGAGCGCCCTGAACATCGAGGACGATATCGCGAATCTTCGCTACCAAAAAGTGATCTTAGCCACTGATGCCGATGTCGATGGAATGCATATACGAAACCTGTTGATTACTTTTTTTCTTACCTATTTCGAATCTTTGGTTGTCAATGGGCATTTATTCATTCTGGAAACCCCTTTATTTAAGGTGCGTAATAAGGAAAAAACCTTTTACTGCTATACAGAAGAAGAGCGGGATAAGGCGATAAATAAACTGAAAAAAGGGGTGGAAATTACCCGATTTAAAGGATTGGGAGAGATCTCTCCAAACGAATTTAAGCAATTTATATCAAAAGATATAAAACTCATTCCAGTCACTGTGAACACCTTTTCAGACATTAAACAAACACTTCAATTTTATATGGGTAAAAATACCCCGGAACGTAAGCAATTCATCATGCAAAATCTGATTAATGAGGACAAGGAAGCTTTAGAGCTCATCAATGCGGGAGGCAAAAATGAAGAATGATGAAATTACAATAGATGACGTAAAACATGTCATGCGAGACAACTGGATAAAATATGCCTCGTATGTGATTTTGGATAGGGCAATTCCTGACGTAGTCGATGGCCTGAAGCCCGTGCAAAGACGTATCTTGAGCATTCTAAGAACTATCCACGACGGAAAGCTTCATAAGGTGGCTAACGTTGCTGGGCAGACAATGGCTTTACACCCCCACGGAGACGCCCCAATCACAGAAGCTCTTGTTAACTTAGCGAATAAGGGCTACTTGTTGGACACGCAGGGTAACTTCGGAAACATTTACACCGGAGACCCCTCAGCTGCTGCGCGTTATATTGAAACTCGGTTATCACCCCTTGCAATGGCAACAATGTTTAACGCCGACCTGACTCCAATGGTTTCCTCCTATGACGGACGAAATTTAGAGCCGGTTTACCTGCCCGCAAAAATTCCTTTAGTGCTTCTTCAGGGAGCAGAGGGGATTGCCGTTGGAATGGCGACCCGAATTTTACCTCACAATTTTACAGACCTTCTAAACGCGGAAATCGCTATTTTGGAGAATCGTCCTTTTGAGCTCTATCCCGACTTTCCTACAGGCGGTCTTATGGACGCCACGGACTATGCTAAAGGAAAAGGAAAGGTCAAGCTTAGAGCTAAAGTTGAAATTACAGACCCCAAAACGATCGTGATCACAGAAGTTTGCTATGGAACCACGACAGAGATGTTAATCCGCTCGATCGACGAGGCCGCCAAACGTGGAAAAATCAAAATTGAATCAATTAATGATTACACCGCCGAAAAGGTTGAGATCGAGATCAAAATGCCACGCGGCCACTATGCGCAGGATCTTGTTGACGCCTTGTATGCCTATACGGAGTGTGAAGTAACATTAAATTCCCAAATTGTTGTGATTAGGGATGATATCCCTTGGGAACCGACTGTTGATGAGATTTTACACTTCCATGTGGAAAAATTACAAGGGTACCTGCAGAAGGAGCTAGAACTCATCCGTGACAGGCTAGAGCAAAAAATCTTTGAAAAGTCCCTCGAGCAGATATTTATTGAAAATCGACTCTATAAAAAGATCGAAACCATTGGAAATTATGAAGAAATCCATAAGGTTATCGCTAAGTCGCTTGAGCCTTATCACGATTCATTGATTCGCGTTCCAACGGAAGAAGATAGAGAAAAACTGTTAAACATTCCTATTCGCAGAATTTCCCGCTTCGACATCGACAAAAACCAAGAGGAAATCGTCGCGCTTTCCCAGGATAAACTCGCTGTTGAAAAAGATCTTAAAAATATGGTGAAGTTTTCGATCAATTACTTGAAAGACCTTTTACAGAAGTTTGGAAAGCATTTTCCTCGTAAAACGAAATATCAAGAAATCGAAGAGGTTGACCTGCGAGCAATCGAAACCCGAACGATTAAAGTGGGATTTGATCCGGAAACGGGATTCATTGGAACGAAAGTCCAGAGCGACGTTTCATTCGAATGTACAAATTTCGATAAAATTCTTCTTCTATTCCGAGATGGTTCCTATACAGTCACAAATGTCCCGGAAAAACAGTATGTACATCACGAAAACAATAAAGTTGTTTACGCAGGACCCGCAGATAAGAAAACTGTGATCAGCGTTGCCTACAAAGACCCCAAAACCCGTCAATGTTACGCAAAGCGATTTGTCGTGGCTAAGTACATTCTTGATAAGGATTACCGCTATTTTGACGAGGGAATGGAATTGCAATATGTCACAAGCCTCCCAAAGGTTGTTTTGGAAATGACCTATTTCCCCAAGCCTAAATCCAAAGCTTCAGGGACCTTTAATCTAGATGATGTCTTGATCAAAGGCGTAACGGCTAAAGGGATTCGTATGGATGTACGACCTGTCCAAAAGTTAAAGCTCGTGAAGGGGTAATGAAGCCAACACCCCTCCTTGATTTTCCGGCCGCCAAACGATACCTTTTGGCGGCCCTTTGTAAGCAAAGCCTTTGTTCTGCGCAAATCCGTCAAAGACTTAAGCGCCGAGAAGTGCCGGAAGAAATGGTAGAAGAATTGCTGGATGAGGTAATTCGCTTAGGATTCGTAGATGATAAGCTTTGGGTTGAATCCTTTATTCGTAGGCAACAAGCACGACATGATGGACCCATGACGATAAAGCATAAGCTAAGAGCTAAGGGGGTGGAGGTAGAATTAATTGATGAGCTTCTTCCCAGGGACGAATCCCTGCAGCGGCAGCAAATTCTAGAACTTCTAAAGGGGCGCTACCGAAAATTTGATTTGAGTGACTTTAAACAACGGCAAAAGGCAATCGCTGCTTTGGCTCGTAAAGGATTCAACCTGGATTTGATTTTACAAGTTACTAATGTTGAGTGATTTTGTTTTTGTTGTAGTTGATTTGTTGTTGGAAATTAATTTATATTGCAATAAAGTGAAGTTATAGTAAAATTAAGGTGTAGGAAGCTCAAAAAGAGGTGTTATATGAGTAGTAATCCAGTTACGGGCGCGGATCCTTCACATAATGAAAATCTTAATACAGATTTGACAACACAAACGAACCAAGATCCAGCTGCGGGAATGAATAAATCACCCGGAGGAACTCCTGGTGGAGATTTAAGCGCAACCACACAAATAAGTTCGATGTCAGCTTTGCGGACAGAATCTCCAAAGATGTTTAAAGCAATGATGGATGGGTTGGCTCAAAGTATTTGTAAGCAGATGAAAGAAGGACAAGAAAGAATCAAAAAGCTATGGCGTCAAAGCTAGAAGATTTTGCGCGTAAATTTTAATTTCAAACCCCTCGGGACTTTGAAGTTAAAGTTTACGCGCAAAACTTTTGATTTGTACTACTGTTTTTTTTCTTTACAATTCCTAAAATCCCCCTTAAAATGTTGTTATGGAAAGATCATCTTTTTTTATCGCAATTCGCGTGCAGGAACGTTTTCTTCCAAGAGCTGGGATGGTGTTAATGTTTGTCACCGGTTCGCCTGATTATTTAACGCGAATAGAACCGGAAAGTGGGATCTACTGGGGAAAAAAAGTCGAGTGTCCCGTGGACTTGGATTCTTTGAACACAGCAGGACAGAATGTTCTTTCCCTGGTAAAGCGAATCTGCCCCGATGAAAGATTTGATGAAAATTCTTTAGTTATTCTCCCCGATGCGTCTTTATGTAAAATCTCGTAACCTAAGAAAAATTGTGAACGAAACCTCAGATTCCTTTTATGTTTCCCCCGAAGAAGCCGGCTTGCGTCTAGACAAGGTTCTTGCTGCCCGCTACAAAGACTTCCGCTCCCGCACCTATTTTCAGTCGCTTATCGATGAAGGGCAGGTTTTACTTAATGGGGCACAAGTTAAAAAGCGAATTGCTCCTCAGTCGGGAGATTACGTGCAAGTTGCTTTTCCTCTATCTAAAGAAATCACTCTTGAACCCGAGGATATCCCTTTAGATATTTTATACGAGGATGAATATTTACTCGTTGTCAATAAGCCCCCGGGGCTTGTCGTCCATCCCGCCCCGGGAAATTGGAGCGGCACTCTTGTAAATGGATTGTTGTTCCATTGTAAGACTCTTCACACATCCAAAAAATATACAGAAGAATCTCTACCTAGACCGGGAATAGTCCATAGGCTCGATAAGGACACTTCCGGTGCTATTCTTATGGGAAAGGATGACGCCATCACGGCTAAGCTGTCCGCGCTTTTCTCTGACAGAAAAGTTTACAAAGAATATCTTGCTGTATGCGTTGGGAACCCGGGAAGTAGAAAGATAGATCTACCCATCGCCAGACACCCGGTACACCGAAAGCAAATGGCTGTGTCTGACCTAGGACGCCCCTCGATCACTCATTGTCGTTCCATCGCCCATGATGAAAAATTAAGCTTGGTTCAATTGGTTTTAGAGACGGGAAGAACTCACCAAATTAGGGTGCACCTTAAAGCGATAAATTGTCCGATTCTTGGGGACACCTCCTATGGTAATCCACAGATTAATGAAAAAATCGGAATTTCTAGACCATTGCTGCATTCCCGAGTTCTAAGGTTCATTCACCCGATTAAAGGGGTTCAGGTAGAGGCTATCGCCCCTTTGCCGGAAGATATGCAGTTTTTTATGAAAAAATTCCACTGCGATAAAATCCCGAATTTTGTTTAAAATTTTATTTTTTATAGACCCTAATCCGTCACAAAGGATAGGATAGTAAATAGAGATAAGAACTTCCCAGGAAGTTATGGCGCGTAGTTTACGATATGCCCTCTAGAAATGGTATTTAGAATTTTTTATCTTTCACTAAGGATCGAGTTATGAAAGAGTTTGTTGCATATATTGTGAAAAATCTTGTTGATCACCCCGACAAGGTTAAAATAAACGAGATCGGCGGGACGCAAACCTTGATCATCGAACTATCCGTTGAAAAATCGGATATCGGAAAGATTATTGGGAAGAAAGGAAAAACCATCAACGCGATACGTACACTGCTTATGTCAGTGGCTAGCCGCAATGGTATCCGTGTAAACCTAGAAATCTTAGAAGAAGGTGTTTTGGTAGACTCCACAGGCGAGTAACCAAACACGTTTTTTACATAACTATCTTTAAGAATTGGCGTTTGGGCCCTAGAGGTTAAGTAATTGTAGCTGAGCTAATATTTTTGTATTGACTCACTTGCAATCGATTAATCTCTGCAATATCATGCAGCCCAAATGCCTATTCTCTTTTTCAATTTTTCTCCAACAGATTTTAATGTATCCCTAAGCCAATAATGTGACTTGGGAATCTTCTGTAATCAATGAGGACAAATTTTTCGTTGTCCAAACGAGATTCGAAAATATTTATATGTTTTCTGTCGCTTCTCCGGTGAGGCTGTGAAAAAATTAGAATCCGTTTGATTTCGATCGAGATTTTTTATAGCCTCAGAGGCAATTGCAGAGCTAAAATTTTCTTTTGTTGAAAATACAGGATTCAAAGGCCCCGGTTAATGTTGCAAAAAAAACACCTCCGAAGGGCTACAGTCCGACACCACCCTTCGGGGGTTGCTGTAAACACACATAACTGATCGCAATCAGGCCGATTAAGTGATCAATTTTGGAAGGTAGGGGGAGATCATCGCTTTGCGCGAGTTGATTGTTCCTGCTTTGACCCTTAAGATTGCGATGGGAGCTTCTTCAGAGCCTGGCTCATTAGGTCTCTCCACAACTTTGGCTCGGGGGAAGTTTCTTTTGAATATCTCTCTTAATTCATTGGTATCCTTACCTAGAAACTCTACTGTCAGCTCATTTTTAATAATTTCCGGTGCGGTCTGGAAGCCGCTGAGGAACGAACCTAGGTGCTCATAACTTGTTTGAGTATTTGGTCTCCAGAACCACAATTCATCCTTATGATCATAGCTGCCGACGGTGTCGCTGTAGACTTCTGAAGCGCTGGGAATTGTGCTGGTCATGTGGATGTATAAGTCAATTTCCGGATGGTTCCTGTGAACTTCTTTTGATTTCGTCAGCCATTGGTGCATGATTCTCTGGTGGCTTTTAGCAAATATGGGGTAGTTAGAAGAAAATAGCTTTGTTTGACTGATTCTGCAGCAGCCGTTTTGTTCTTTTGTGTCGGCAAAAAGGTTGTTGGGTTTTCCTTCTGATGCCAGTTCAAAATTCAATTCCACTTCTTTTTCTTTGAATAAAAAGATTTCATCATAAAGAGCGTGCATGTCAGGATTTTGCAGAATCCTTTTGGATGCAATTTTCGCAAATTGATCATCTAAGGGGATGTCGTCGACCGTGACTGTTTCAGTTTCGATTTTTGTTGTCAGGGTTTTCATGCGGTTTAATAGCTGCACAACACAGTCAACATCGCGCTTAGACATTTTTGTTAAAAGATCGGTATCGTCTAAGATGGCGTGGAGGAATAAGAAATACTCATAGTATTCCCTTTGTGGATTAACAAAATAGTGGTTAGTTGCTGTTGCGGCACGTTTTTTTAACAGCAGTTGCTGGATTCTTCGCGCAGTAGATTCGTTAAAAGGGGCATGTCTTAGTTCGGATAGCTGTTCTTCAATGGAATGGAGAGTCATTCCCGCTGTTGAATAAAGGTCGTTAATTTCGAATGCTATTTCAGCGATAAGAACGTTACAGGATTGGGCATCCCCAATGAGCGCCATCGGCGTGGATGCTGTAACCAAGCTTGTTTTATGGTGGTCGATCACGCTGATAACACCAAGATAAGAGGCCATTTTGACCTCTTCCAAATTGCAGAAGTCTCTGAAGGACACTGTTCCCAGGACCGATTTTCTCAGGTCGCTGGCCCAGACAACCCCTAATGGGATGATCTTGTCTTTTTCTTCTTGGATAGTTACAGTAAGGTAGTCGTAGTTGCGTAACTTGTTGCGAATGTCATCTACATCGCTTCGAAGATTCAACGTGTTAGAGGGGGTTTCTATAACCTTGTGCTTGATTTTAACAACAACGTCTAGCCTTTCAGCAAAGTCTCTTATATGGTGAATCGCGTAGTCGAACTCTTTTAAAATCTTTTGTATTGTTCCAAAGAGTTGCGGACGGGATTCTACCATCTTTCCATTCGAATCAAAAAGTGAGGAGTGGGTCAGTTTTTCTAAATCGTTAATAAAGTGAAGGAGTTCGTGAGCCCCGTTTTGGGATAACGCTACAGCAAGTTCTCTGAAAGTGGCTTCAACCCCTTTACTCACATCCAAAATG
>CAZENM010000091.1:0-11542 GCA_964513575.1 uncultured bacterium
GTCCGAGTTTTTGTAAAAATTCACCAGCCAAAACCGTTCTTTCAAAACATTCTTCGATACAAGAAAATAATTTTAAAATTTTCGAATCAAAATAGCGGGAGACCTTACAGATATCCATAAGCTGATCTCTTTGAATGTGTTGTTGATCTAACCAACCAGAAATAAGATCAGCTTGTAGGGATATTTGATCATAGAGCTGTCGGCAGAAAAATAGTTTTGCGAAACTTTCTATAGACCTTCTTTGTGAAAATCCCGAAACCCCCATTGAAATCGCCTTGTGGATTCGTCGCTCAACTTGTACAGCTTCAAAAAAATCTTCAAAATCATCTATTGGCTCGCTACGCTCCAATTTGTTCAACAATGATGAAAAATTTTTCTCAGTTTCATCTAAAAATTGATCTGTATTTCCTTCTCCGCCTGTAAGATGAAAGAATATTTTTCTTTGAACATCTTCATGATTTTTCGCTAAAAAAAGAGGGGTATGTCCATTGGAATCGCGAATATTAATTGATGCGCCGGCTTGGAGTAAAACTTCGACAACATCTTCAAATCCTTCTTCACATGCCCCGTGCAATGCTGTTGATAGATCAAACGCTTTTCTTTCGTTGATGTTTAAGTTGATTTTATTGTCCGCGGCATAGCGAATCAACATCTTCACGACCTCGGGTTTGCCATTCACTGACGCTAACCATAACGGTGAGCTGCCGGTTAAGGTTCGTGCTTCTGTAGAGGCGCCTTCCTCAATAAGAACTTTAACAACATCAACATAACCTTGCCAACAAGCTTCGAGCAACGCTGTTAATTGGGTGGTGTTTGATTTTGCGTTCAGATTTAAATTAATCTTATTCTGGTGAGCGCTTCGAATTAAAACTTGAACAACTTCAGCTTTTCCACAATGGGCCGCAAGAAACAGCGGCGTGACATCATCTGTTGTACGAGACTCCACGGAAGCTCCGGCATTAACCAAGGCTTCAACAACAGTCGCGTGCCCACCTCTACAAGCAATGTGCAAAGCTGTTGTTTGATAGGTCCCGACTTTGGCATCAAGATCTAAATGAATTGTATTTTCATACGTATATTGAATTAGGACCTGAATGACATTCAACCTTCCCATGGACGATGCGATCCAAAGAGGGGGTACATCGCCGGCTAAAGAGGCTCCCGCATCAAGTAAAAGTTCGACAACCTCGGCATGTCCTTCTTGACACGCAACCTGCAGGGCTGTCATCTGTTGGTTGCCTATTTTAGCATCAAGATCAAGTGGAATTCGTTGTGTTTTGTGTGAAAGAAGATTATCGGAAAAAACCCTTACATACTCCTTTTGATCAATGCTATCCCATGCAAACGCGGCTTCATTTAGGATAGAGTCGTGTCTAATGATCGCTTGAACGATTGCGATCGCTCCCTTTTTGGCCGCTGTATATAAAAGGGAGGTGTTACGCACAGAATCAACTTCAAATGGAAATTCAACCTTATTCAGCAGAGCAGAAAATTCAAGAATCAACTCCTCTGATAGAGGTTTAGGGTTCTCAAGAATTTGCCAAAGTTGTTGTTGCGCAATCCACTTATCCGTGGACAAAGAGTCTGTCTCTGTAGCCGCGATGGCCGCGGATGATGAAGCAGCCGCCGCTTCTTTTTTTTGTGTTGTAGAGACCTTTATATCGCTTTCTGTTTCATAGCTATGATTTAATGGTTTCGGGGTGTTTTCATTAAAAGCCTCGTTCTCGGCTTGAGGATAATAAATACGACCAGAAAATGATGCAATACTCATGTTTTTCATCCTAATTAAACTTAAAAATACAACTGATCGTATAGTTGTACTCAAAAACAACATATCAAATCAAGGGAAAAAGAATTTTTGAATGATTATAACAATCGTTTTTAGAACATGCTAAAGAGGAAAAAAGAGTGTGTTGATTAAAAAGAAGCGTTTAAGACAACAGCTTCAAGCGGCACCACAAGGGAGATTAAAGTCTCTGAATCAATGTGGAGTTCTTTCAAGATTGTTTGATAAGCGCGCGTGTTTTCTTGCAGTAAAGACGTGGCTTTTTCTATTCCAAAAAGATTCGCGACGTTGACTTTTCGTTCATTTTTGACATCCTGTTCCATATCACCCAAATCATCGGCAATTTGAAAGGCGTTTCCAAAATGATGGGCAAGTTTTTTGATCTGAGGAAGCCTTTCTGTAGCTCCACCGCCAAACAACCATCCGGTCACAAAAGCGATCTCGAACAGTGAACCTGTCTTTTGCTGAATAATTTCTAGGATTGTGTTTAAAGACAGGTCGGATGGAAACAAATCTGAAAATTGTCCGCCAACAGCTCCTGAAAGTCCTGTGTTGTAAGTGATATTTTCTATTGTTAAAACACAACGGTGGTCTGCCTCGTGGGCAAATCCCAGGCCCGATCTTGCGATTATGCCGCTATTGCGCGCGACAGCGCCGTACCCCTCAGAAATCAGCGTATAACTGGCTAAAAGAGCGATTGATTCATTAAATTTTTTATGCAGAGAGGGGCAATCGCGACGCAAGTCATCATTATCCATGCAAGGAAGGTCATCCGCGATCAACGAAGCGGTATGAAAGTATTCGATGGAAAGAGCAGCCTGCATCACATTCACCCCTTTACCAATCGCATCTGCAATCATCAAAACGATAGAGGGGCGAAACCGCTTTCCCCCATTCCTTAGCGCATATTCACAAGCGTCTCTTAGAGGAGTTTTAGGCCCGAACAGCGAGATTGATTCGTTTATTCCGCGATCAACGCGTTCTTGGTAATTTTTAATATTCATGTTCTTCGCTCTCTAAGGGCAGGTTTAACGGGACAATAAGCTTGTTGATTGTTGGGGATAAAGCCACCAATGGTAATCCCGGCGTTGATTATTACCATTTTTCCGGTACATGTTCCAGGCAGTGTTACTGAATTGCAACCCGTTTGTGTGTCATCGCCTAAAATAGCCCCAAATTTTTTGTGGTGTGTATCAACACTGCCATTTATCCCTTTAATTTCAATAACATGTCGGTCGAACCGTAAATTTGCGCATTTCGTTCCGGCACCTAAATTCACACGATTTCCAAGGATGCAGTCACCCACATAGGCAAAGTGAGACGCATGAACATCATCTAAAAAAATGGCATTTTTGATTTCAGTATCGTGTCCAATCGTGCATTCATCGCCGCAAACAAAAGAACCGCGAATGTAAGCGCCATGTCGAATGGTGCAGTTTCGACCAATCACGCAGGGTCCTCGAATGTAGGCGCCTGGTTCAATGATTGTGCCTTCTCCAATGAAAATGGATTCGGGGTGAACGATGTAAGCGCCTTGGGGGATTTCTGTGAGAATTTCATATTTGGGAAAGTTTTGGAAAAATTGAGGGAGTTTGAATAGGGCATCCCACGCGTATTGACAATTTGTAAACAAACTGGCGTGGGAATATTTGCTCACATCGAAGCAGTAGATGGGGGTTGCTCTGTTCATAAGGACATTTTATACCAGATTCTATGCAAACTTTCAACACCCTTTTTATAAGAATAAATATTAAATATAGAATTTTTCTTCTTATTTAGAACCGGTGGGAATGTTCGTAAGTGGGGGGTTCTGTAGCGTGCTTTTGTGTTGTCGATAAAATGTTTGTTCATTGTTCAAAAGTGGCGACTTTTGAACAAAATTTTTCCATGAACATGTTCATGAACAAAAGAATCGACACAAAAAAGGCACTCATGAACAAAAAATAACCACCTGAATCGAGGATTAGCTTCATTACCGACCTTCAAAAGAAAATCTTTAAATTGTCTAGGATCGAAATTTCGACAAAACATTATTTTCAACACCCTCTATATAAGAAGAATTATTATATAAAGAATTTATCTTATTCTAAGGGGCGGTGGAAATGTTTATAACCTTGGGGGTTCTCCTGTGAAGTTTTCTGTCGATAAATTGTTGATGGCTGTTGATAACTGGGTGGTTTATACACAATTTTATTCTGTGAACATAGTCGTGAACATTTAAACCGACAGAAAACGGGGGCTTGTGAACATTCATTTGAGCGTGATAAAATCCACTCATCAATCAAGGTGTAACAGATGGAAAGATTTGATTCCGGCAACTCCGGAGCGAGTGAAAGTGTTGCGGATCGGGAAAATAAATCTTTAGATTGCGTGCATTTTCAACAATGCGCGGGGTGTGTTTTTGAAAAAACCTTAGACGACTTTTCTTTGGTGAGGGAGGCTAAAACCTTCTTTTTTAATAAAGGACTTGAAGCTGTCCCTGTGTATTATTTTGGCGCGCATGATTGGCGAACTCGAGCTAAACTGGCTGTGCGAGGATCCTTAAAAAATCCCGAAATTGGTTTATTCGAAAAAAATTCTCACCAAGTCCTTTCCATCCCCCAATGCCGAGTTCATCATCCTGCGATTAATAAGGCGGTTGAGAGCGTTCGAAGGTGGATGGTTGAGTGTTGTGTCACCCCTTATCGCGAAAGCGACAGGAGTGGGGCTTTACGTTACATTCAATGCAGCGTTGAACGCTCATCCGGAAAAGTTCAGTTAGCTTTGGTTTGCAATAAACCCCTTCCAAAAGAAGCGGTCCAAAAACTTTGGGATGAATTTCCTATTTGGCAATCGATTTGGGTTAATGAAAATCAAAGAACCGATAATGTGATCTTTGGATCGGATTGGAAACTTCTGTTTGGGTCTGAATGGCTTTGGGAAAAACTCGCTGGGGTTGATTGTTGTTTTCATCCCGCAGGATTCGCACAGGCAAACTTAACAGCTTTTGAAGCGCTTTTAAAAAGGGTTGGAGAATGGATCTCTCCTAATAAACGGGTTGTTGAATATTATGCTGGGGCAGGGGTCATTGGTTTAAGTTTAGCGGCTAAAGGGTGCTTTGTGTCGTGTTACGAGGTGAACGCGGCTTGCGAACCCGCGTTTAATGAATCAAAAAAACGTCTAGAAAGCAAAACGATCTCTTGGAATTGTTCTCCAACAGAAAATGCTCTTCAAGGGATTGAGGACTACGATGTTGTTGTGATAGATCCCCCGCGAAAAGGATTAGATAAAAGAACTTTAGAGGTTTTGAAGGGATTGAATAAGGGAACACAACTTGTTTATGTGAGTTGTGGGTGGAGTTCTTTTGTGAGAGATTGTGGGGTGTTATTAGATTCGGGTTGGAAGCTACTTAAAGGGGAGATTTATATTTTTTTTCCGGGCAGCGATCATATCGAAACGTTAAGTTTGTTTGAAAAAATAAATTGAACTCGCGGTTTGTTGAGGTGATTCCGCAATTAAAATATCAGGACATTTTAATTACGGAATCATTTTTATATATTGACAGCCTCACTGTTTAAATCATTCCTATCGTCGACTGGGGATAGATATTTCAAAATGAGATTTATCTCCCGAAGGGAGTTTCTTGCATAAGAGTTGAATGTTAGAGGGGAGAGAATCTGTCGCTAGATTTTTTGAGAGAATTGTCTGAATACATCTAGCGGTTAATGTTGTGGTTTTTGTTTTATCGTTATGCGCGTTCAGTTTTACAGCTAGAAAATCGTTTCTTTTGTGTTGCTTTTTCATAGAAACACCTAGTTGGATCAAATTAATAATCGAATAATTTAGTGTAAAAGCATTTTGGATTCTTTGTTTTGTTTCATCATCAAGGCCGAGATCACTAAATGATATCGTTTTAAGAGTTGTTGTTCCTTCAATCGCTTCAGCTAAAGCGTTTCCACTTCCATTATTTAAAGAACGTGTCATGAGGTAGATAGCTGTAAGAGTTGAGTTTATTCTAAAGGATTGACAAAGTGTTGTAGACTCATCTGGGTTGAAAATAGACAGATCTAAGTTAAGTAACTTTAGCTGGGTATGACCGTTAAGGTTGTGTGCTAATTCTGTTATAGCACCATCTTCAAAGTGATTATTACTTAATTCCAACCTCTCTAAAGCTGGGTAGTTGCAAATTAGGCGGATAGCTTCTTTTGTGAGGGGGGAACTAGGTGGAATTAGTGATAAATTCAAGTGTTGTAGAGATGAGTTTAGGTTTAGGAGTCTGCAGAAGCGATTGATATCAATAGGATATTTACAAGACAAGCTTAGGGATGTCAGCGTAGAATTTAAAGCAACTGCGGCGGCAAGGGTATAGGTGTTTTGGGGGAATAGTTTAAATGTGCAAGTACCCATCTCAAGCGTTGTTAGGGAGGTGTTGCTTAATAATTCCAGGGCTAACAAGTTCATATCTTGTTGTGTAGTATAAGATTTGTTAGAGAAGTCAAGAGAGTCTAAAAGTGGGAGTACATTGGCAAGTGGTTTACCATGTCCACCAATCCTATCACTGTAAGAGGGTTCAAAACACAATGAAATTTTTATATTTCTGTTTAGAATTGCTTGAGCTATATGGTTAAATTCTTTTGCGTTGCAGTCACCTGCTATTTTTAAAATTCGTATCGATTTATTTTCTTGTAGCGAAAACGCAAGTCGTTTGATGTTTTTTTCGCCTAAATTATATATGGATAATTCTAAGTTTAATAAAGATGGGTTTTTTCTGACGCACTCCATCGCCTCAGCGAATAATCGAGTGTATTTTCTTCCATTGATAATATGGATGTTGAGTGATTCAGGCTGAGAATTTTGATGTATTAAAGTTGCGATCTCGTTCGAATTTAACTCTTTTTGAGAACTTGAGCTTATCATAGGAAAATCCCCTGGGTTTTATGTTAAGTCTGTGCTTTAGAATTTTTTAATCATGAAGATTAAAATCTTTGAGAATGGTCCACTATCCATTTATCATCAAGATAATTGAAGCGATAAGCAATCACCAAAAAAACATGTACCAGCTGTTGCTAAGTCTTTCCGTGGCGATCATACATCAGGTATTTGAATAAAAAAAAAGACTTATGTAAACCGGAGGTTTAATCATAAGTCCATAATAAAAAAGAATCTGAGTGAGAGGATTTGAACCTCCGCCCCCTTGCCCCCCAGGCAAGTGCGCTAGCCTAGCTGCGCTACACCCAGATAAAAGTGATTGTTGGGGATTAAACTGCTTGAGGAATACCCTCAAATTGCAATTCGCATTTTTTAAATTCTTTGACTGCCATATTTGCAGAACGTTCGATAATCATTTCTAAAGGATCCGCCGGATCTACTTCAGCTGCAGAAATGTCCACAGAGATCGATGCTGAATATAACATCCCCCCACGTACACCCTTAACCTTAAAGTTGGCAAAAATGCCGTCTTTTTTTTTGGTGATGTTGATAAATCGAATTAAATTGTTTTCGGCAATATTTTTCATGTGAATTCCCTGATCAAAGGAATAAGAATAGTGGGAATCAGGTTTTAACGTCAAACCCTATTTTCTTAATCGATACAGTCTCCGCAAACTAGGTTCTGGATAACCTCTTCAACCTCTTGAATGTTGGTCGCATGGCTGATTTGCTCCCTGACAGATCTAGTTCCTGTTGATTTTTTTATATACCAACATCCGACACGCCTCATCTCGATACAGGCTTGTCGATCTGATAAATATGATTTCATGTGTTGATAGTGTTCTAAAAGTAACTCTTGGTGTTCTTCGTGAGTTTTTTCTTTTACGACCCCCCCTTCAATGTGAGTCAGAATGTCTTGAACGATCCAGGGTGGACCCATCGTTCCGCGAGCAACCAAGACTGCGTCACAACGGGTTTCATCGAACATTCTTTTTGCTGCGGGAGCGTCGAAAAGATCTCCATTTCCGATCACCATGATTTTTTTAGTGGGTTGTTTGCATTCCTTAATCCAATCCCAGTTGGCCGGCCCTTTGTAAGCCTGCTGACGAGTTCTTCCATGAATGCAAATTGCTGTCGCGCCTGCTTGTTCCGCGATTTGAGCGATTTCGACGGCATTGATATTCTCATCATCCCAACCCGCCCGAATTTTGATGGTAACGGGAATTGAAACTGCGGCAACCATATTAGAGACAAGCTCGCCGATGAGTTGCGGGTTTTTCAACAACCCCGATCCGCTTCCATCTTTAGTAACTTTGTCGACAGGACATCCACAATTAAGATCGACAACATCAAATCCTAAATCCTGAATGATTCTTGCCGCCTTTCCCGCGATTTCCGGCTTGCTTCCACAAAGCTGCCCACCTATAGGGTGCATATTCGTGCTGTAGTCGAGCATGTGAAAAGTGCCTGGGTCGTTTCGGATTAAGGCATCCATTTTAACCATTTCACAATAAATAAGCCCCGGCTTGTAAAGTGATGACATATGTCTAAAGGGATAGTCCGAACAACCAGCTAAGGGCGCGTAAAAGATGTTGTTGGGTAGAACGATTTTTCCGAATTGAAAAGGCTTTTTTATCATCTTTGAAAACTTCTATAGAAAGCTGAGAATAATATATTTTACAAATCTTTCGATAAGCTGAAGGGCAAAAAAGGCTGCGATCGGACTGATGTCAAACATCCCCAATGGGGGAATGATGCGCCGAAAGAGATTAAGATAGGGGTCGGTGTAAAAGGAAATAAATTGCATAAAGCGAGTCTGCGCTAACTCCGGAACCCATGAGGATAGAATCCGGATAAACAACATCATCATATAGATGTTAAAAAATGTTTCAACAATTCGAAGTAACATAGAACGTTCCTGTAAATCTGCTTTACATTCTACCGAACCAAAAGATTCCTATAAAGAGAAAAATCGTTAAATTTCAGGGAGTAAGGAGCGAAGAAACAGAAAAAAAGGATCAAATTCAGGAAAAAGTTAACGTTTTTGGGTTTGTCTCAAGCGTTGACGCTCCCATTCGATCTTATTTAGATTAGGCGTGAACGCTGGTTGTCCCCGCTAAGTATCCAGCTGTACGATCTTGTGAATAAAGATCCCTGTGCGAGGTTTATTTCCTTCTGAGCGTATATTACCTCGCTTTTAATTTCATTAATCCTTTCTAGGGTCTCATTTAGGTGACTTAATTCATGTTGATGTCTGTCTTGCACGGCGTTCAAAAACTCTGCTTTATTATCTTTGGTTTGCTCAATCAAGCTTTGAATTTTTACCTCCATCTCATGAATTTCTCTATTCAAAGGCTCTAGCCCTTGTTCAATGTATTCGCTTGTAAATTGTGAGGTTGCGTGTCTATCGGCGAGGGGGTTTGTTTTAGTCTGTAAAAGGGTATTTAATAAAATTCCTCCCATTTCTGATTGAAAGGGTGCTTTAATAAAATTGGACATCAAACCGCTCAACACACCTGTAGCAAAATCAGCCATATTTCGATTTATTTTAGGTTCGTGCGCTTCCGGGGTAATCCCATATTGGGCTAATAAATGACTGACTTCGCCGCGAACCTGGCCTTTGGTAACGAAAGGATCAACAACGTTCTTGAGGGATTCTTGAAGAGCCATTGCGGTGATAACGGACGTGGCATGAACAATATAATTTTTGGCCTTTTCAGGAATCTTATTAAGTTTAATGTTTTCTAAAAAAAATTTTGCCGTGCTCATTTTTCGTGATGCCACGGCCATAAATAAACCGACGAGAAGAGGCGCTGTGTGTAAGGCAACTTCTTTGGCTTGGGTAAGATAATTTTGATTAACTTCCTTACCCAGCTCTATATCGTTTACGTTCAAAAGAACAGCTTGTAATTGTTTCTCCATAAAAGACTCCATCGTCTTTACCCCATCATCAATTTCATGTTTCGTGGCATCAATCGCGGCTTGAGTGTTAGAGAGCTCTGTTTTAAAAGCGGCTAATTTCGCTTCAAGATTCATAATTTCTTGCTCGTACTCGTTTGTTTTGCTATCACCGATATTTTTGGAATTTAACTTGCTTTTTGTTTCAATTATTAGATTTTCGGTCTTTTTTATTTCGCTCTCAATTTTTTCATTGATCTCTTGGTGTTTAGCGTTAAAGGGTTCTTTGTGTTTTTTTTCAACGTCATAAACAAGATCATGTTTAATGGTTAAGTAATTAGATAATACATTTTCATTTAAGTTTTTTCTATTGTTTGAAATATTATCGCTAGTCACTTGCAAAATTTCATTAAATTCATCTTTCTTAACAAAGTCTTGATGCAGATGATTGAAAACAAGATATGTAATGAAAAAACTTGCTGTGTGTTTCAATGCATTATGGAAAAAAGCTGTTTTTCGGTAGTTGTTATATTGGTTATGGGTTGCTTTTGTGTTTTCCAGCATCCATTTTTCATTGCGCTTGGTTATTCGCGGCATTTGGGCTCTGATCTCATTTTTTGAAATAGCTTTCGTTTTAGCTTGATTCAGTATGTTTAATGCCATTTTGTTTTGTCTGATTTCAAGATTAAGTTGTCTATTCTGGAGATCTTTAACTTCTTGTTTTTTCTTGTTTACATTCGATTTTTTTTGGGTTAGAGCTTTTCGCGCTGGCTGGGGGGTGCTACGAATCCCTTTCAGGTGGGGTTCTGGTCTAATAAGAGAGGTTAGTGTTGTATCTAATTTATTTTGATGAAACCGTTTTCCTAGATAGAGCGCTCCCGCTAATAATATTTGAGGCGCAACCTCCTCACAGATTTCTCGCGCTGTATCCATCATACCGTGCGGAAGAAAAGCATTCTGCGTTAATTCAGGTAGTTGTCCCCTCTCATTGGTGAGGAATCCGTTTTCTTTACTAATAAAAAAAGATGAAGACATAATGTAACCTTTTTGAGTTCTTTTTTTTAAAAGATAAATAGTTTTGTGTTTGTTTTCATATATTTATTATATCATTAGTAATAATGTTTTGTTTGTTTTGTTTTTTTGGCGTGAATTTTGTTGTTTTTAATTTAAATGTTTGTTATAATAAATTTTACAAGCTAACTTTTTCACCTAAAGGACTCTCATGTTTTCCTTCCTTTTCCGCGCGAATAGCCCAAGACCTGTTGCTGAAAATTCACAATCCCAAACCTCAAATCCGATCATGGAAAAGCAAAATTCATTCGCGGAAAAGCTAGCGCCTCTGGTGGCTAAATTGAGAGAAAACAACGCCAATATCGATAAAATCCAGAAAGATTCTGATAGGGAGTTCGACCTGTTCATGACATCATTCAAATCTCGGGTGGATAAAGCAGCCTCGGAAAAATAGGAATAGAATTAGATTCCTTCACAGCCTTACAGTCTCGCAGTTTAAACCCTCAATACTTACGATGATGTGCGGATGTAAACCAAATCGTTGGTTTGCTCGTGTATCATTGTGTATATGTCCCATAAATGTTAAAATGACTTTCTTCCCGATTTTAATAACGGATTTCAACTGTGGAAAAACCTAGCGCCCATCAAAGCATTGGAGTGGAATGTCTTCCCCTCCTTTTTCGAGCTGTCGCCATCGAACTAAAAGATAGACATCTACGCGTCAATGATGTTTTTGAGATTCCTCTTAAAAAAGTGGATACCGAAGATGAGGATGTAAAACGGCTTTACATGACCGAAAAAAACGAAAAGTTAACGCGGTGGCTCGATAATGATCTTGTCGTTTCCGTATTAAGCGGGGAATCGGTGCTTAATCGTTCCATGGACATCAAGCTAACGAAAAAAAAAGAAATCGATCAGGTTCTTCATTTCCAAGGTGAA
>CAZENM010000092.1:0-11059 GCA_964513575.1 uncultured bacterium
GAAAAAATTTTAATGCAGCCAAGCCAGCTAGAATTGTTCCTAACTCCATGAAAATCCATCTACTCATAACAAATCGATAAAAATCATTATAGTTTGTCACAGAATCGTCCGGAAACATCCCAAGAAATGTTTCCAGGCTATAAATGGCTAAGGGAGTCATGCAAACTGCCATGGTGATTAAGAGCCCGGCAGGAATTTTCAAATGTTCCGTATCCCAGAGTTTGGCTCCCACCCAAATAAATAGCATCGCGTAGAGGATAGAAATAAAAAATGTCCCTCCCCCACCAAACCACTCCCCACTTAACCCCATAAACACAGTCATTGCGGAAATGACAATCATCGCCCCAAAATAATACATCCATAGTGAAAATGAAGATTCTTTATTATCGTTTTCAATTTTTTCAAGCGATTCCCAAAGCACTTTTACTTGAGATTCGGAGATGCCCGAAAGTGCTGCTGCTGAGAAAAAACGATCTTTTGAAATTTCCATAATCTCTTAATCAATTTGTTTTAAGTTGTCGCTTAGGTCCATTGTTCCGTTTCCGACCTTATTCATGATAGGTCATGGACAGGTATTACAACAACGAAGTTACATGATAATATAAATATATTTATTGTCGAATGCATTCGTTTGCGCGTAAATTCGCATATCCTCATTTTTCATTGTTTTATGATCCAAATTCATGTACAAAATCGATTTAAAGGTTTTTATTATGAAAAAAATAATTTTTATCTATTGTTTAGCCCTACAAATCGCTTTAAGTGGTTCTTCAGATACCGCTAAGGCGGAAATCGTTCACCGTCTGGAGCAGTGGCCGCGTGATTTCAATGCTAAAAACATTCCGGCTGTTTGCGGATTGTTTGCTGAAGATCTTATCGCCAGTTATCCCGAAACAACAGATAAAAACTATGAAACCATGTGTCATAAATTAACTGAAACCCTTACTCGTCAGGATCGAATTTTTTTTTATGATGCTCCACAGATACAACAGGTATTAATACAGGATGACATAGCTGTTGTAAGACTCATCTGGACGCTGAAAATTTCGGATCCCAACGGATTGCCTATACAGATCATCAAAGAAAAAGGGCTGGATGTCTTTAAAAAACAACAAGAGGGCACTTGGAAAATTGTTATTTCCTATGCATATCCAATAATCTAATTTTTCCAAGCCTCTCAACGTGAATCCACGCTTACTCTATCGCTAACCTACGTTAATTCTATTGCGAGAAACCTCCGGAAAGAATAGAATTAAAGTCTTTTACAATCAGACACTAACAAAAATGCTCGAAATCATCACTAATCTAAAAATATCAATCGACACCTATCCCCTTTTTTGGGTTTGCGCATCGGTTGGATCCACTCTATTTGTCATCCAATTTATGCTGACTCTATTTGGCGCTGATGGCCACGAGGATTTCGATAACGGAACAACCTCGATTGACAACAATGTCAAATGGTTATCAAAGCAAGCGCTAACAGGGTTTTTAATGATGTTCGGCTGGACGGGAATCACCTGTAAAACCGAATTTCAACTTGAAAATAGCATGGCCATATTAATTTCATTTGCTGCCGGATTGCTTACCATCTTTATCACCGGATATATCTTCAAAACCGCCGGAAAACTACATAGCCCCGGAAATGTGTTCAGAGTCGAGGACACCATCGGAAAAGAGGCGCTTGTCTACCAACGAATCCCCCATGTAGGAATGGGAAAAATCACCGTTTCTCTACAAGAACACTCCTTTGAGGTCGATGCAATCTCCCATAATCAAGAAGAAATTAATTCGTTTGCGCATGTCCAAATTATTAAAAAATTAGATGATACCACCGTTGTCGTCATACCAATACACAAGGAATAAAAATGGATTATATCAATCTAACCACGACTCTAGTCGCCTTTCTACTATTTTTTTTCTCCATCATCTACTTTCTGGCCAGTTTATATCGAAGATGCCCCTCGAATAAAGTCCTTGTTGTTTATGGGCGAATCTCCGGAAATAAAACCGTTCAGTGTTTTCATGGAGGAGGCACATTCGTTTGGCCTCTGATTCAAGGCTGTGCCTTTTTGGATCTGACACCTAGAACAATACATATCCCACTTAGAGGAGCATTATCCCATCAGAATATACGGATAAACGTTCCCAGCACATTTACCGTTGCTGTGGGAGTCACTCCAGAAATTATGAATAACGCTGCAATAAGGATGTTAGACCTAGACCATAAAGAAACCGAATCAATGGCCATGGAAATCATTATCGGTCAGCTCCGTCTGACGGTAGCTTCCCTTAGAATTGAGGAAATAAACCAAGACAGAGAGCGCTTTTTAGAGGCTATCAAGAAAAATATAGAGCCGGAATTACATAAAATTGGTCTAACCCTTCTTAACGTCAACATCACAGACATTACAGATGAATCCGACTACATCAGCAGCATCGGAATGAAAGCATCCTCTATGGCTGTAAACCAAGCGAAAATTGACGTCGCTGAGCAGGAAAAACAGGGGGAAATCGGCCGAACTCTAGCAGACAAAGAACGTCGCGTTAAAGTCGCCACATTTCACGCCGAAGCAATTCTTGGTGAAAATGAAGCCCAAGGAAGCATGGCTGCAGCCGCAGCAATATTAGCGCAAAAGGAAGCCGAAGCTGATAGACAAAGTAAAATAGCCCAGCAATCTGCCGAAATTGATGTTCAGACTGCAAAAGCAATAGCCTCAAATCAAGCTAAAATTGATATCGCTGAACAAGAACGCTTAGGGGAAACAGGAAAAGCATTCGCAGACAAAGAGCGAAGAATTAAAGTAGCAAGCTACCACGCAGAAGCCAATGTAGGGGAAAATGAAGCACAAGGGAATATCGCATTATCCGCAGCAACTTTAGCAGAAAAACAAGCCGAAGCCGATAAAAGGACCCAGATTGCAAAGCAATTAGCCGAATTGGAAATACAAAAGTCAATAGCAGCAGCAATGTCACAACAGCTTGAAGCAGAAGTGATCGTCCCCCAAGAAATCAGACGTCGAAAAATACAAATCGAAGCCGATGCTGAAGCCCAAAGAGTCATCTTGATCGCAAAAGGAGAAGCTGCAGCGATTCTAGCCATTAAAGAAGCTGAAGCAGAAGGGATTCAAATGCTGCTCGACGCCAAAGCTAAAGGTTATAAGCAATTGATGGAAGCTTGCGGAGCTGACGCAAAGAGCGCTGCAACAATGCTATTAATAGAAAAACTTGAAGATATCGTCAAGCTTCAAGTGGAAGCGATTAAAAACATCAAAATCGATAAAATTACTGTCTGGGATAGCGGAAGTAATGATTCAGGAAAGGGATCCTCAACCTCTAACTTCATCAGTCAATTCACAAAGTCCTTACCAGCCTTGCATGACATCGCTTCTTTAGCCGGTTTAGAATTGCCGGAATATCTAGGCCGAGTAAAGCAAGATCCTGAGGATTTTTCACCGGATTAGCGAACCCGGGGCTAATGGTGTCAAAATAGGGATTTATGCCGCCCTTACAGGGCTCTGAATGACCTTTTATTTTACCCAGGCCTCCGCTCGCTGGCGCTCGCTTCGACCTGGGCTATCACAGGCCGCTCCTTCGGAGCTCAGCTGCAGATCTTTTGCCTTAAGATCCGCTAGGATATGGTATTGCCGCTGAGCGACGAAGTCGCGCCCTAAGATAGCCCTGGCCAAAGCGAAGCGGCGGCCAGGGTGAACATCAAAAACCATTCAGAGCCTTGTAAGGGCTGCATAAACCCAGGGCTTATTTGTTGACCTACTAGCTCAGTAATCATTCTTAAATCTCACCGGCTTCTAATAGAAATTGATTCATTCGCTCCAAGGCGCTCTGAAGAAATTCATTTCCCATCTCTTCAAAAGGTTCATCCTGCGTAGACAATTTTACTTGGATGTATGACCATAATGCCCAACGGGTATCCGCAAGGATCCGCATTAAATACAAATATTGAAACTCTCCCTGAGCTGGTTTTTTACCTAAGTAACAATATAATAGGTCGTACATCTCGTTGTCTGAAAACTTTTCTACAGATGCCAGAGTGGCTAAATCAAAATACGGATCAGCCATTGCAGCGTATTCCCAGTCAATGAGCCACAACTTCTCGCCATCGTCAATAATATTCCCACCGTGTAGGTCAAGGTGTGAAGGCTTTTTTTCTAAAGCTCTTAACCCAAGCAGAAAGCGTTGCAGCCTATCCATTTTTGGTAAAATCGAACTCTTTAGTGTGGGTGGCAACACCACTTCGGCATCAAGCGCGTTTTTAGTATATTGTTGTATGGTTTCAAAAGGGCAAAATTCTGATGGAAATTCAACCTGAAGATTGTGCACAGAAGCAATCAAATGACAGAATTTCTGCATCGTCATCACATCTCGTACATTCACCTTATCGGTTGATGTGTGAATAAAATCGGTGACAAGAACCCCCTCTTGGGGTGAATAGTGAATAACTTTGGGAGCAATTCTTGCTTCTGATACCAAAGAAGTTATTTGGAACTCCCTTTCTAAGGAGGACCCCAAAGCGGCATTGCTTCCGTTAACGCATCGAAAAAAACATGAAATCGAGCCTGAAGTGACCTTATAATTATCATTAGTTTGTCCTCCACACAACCTTGTAATCTGGATATTATCAGGATTCCAGTGACTCAGCTGTGTTGCGACACGAATGATTTTTTCATCATCAGTTCCCTGACTGAACACACTCAAGGAAGTGCATGGACAAAGAAGGATGATGACAAGCGCGATTAAACTATTTTTTATTCTCATAATTACTCATAGAAATGTATTTCTTTGTTTTAGGGAAGTTGTCTAGCGCGAATCCCCAACGAAACGATTAAATTTAATCTAACGGCTTCTTGTGATTCTTTTGGAGCTGTTTGTATAATCTCCTCACGAAATTTTTGATAAATTTCTTCAGCAATGGCGGTAATTGTTTCGTCGTCTTGTTTATTACTTTGCATCAATTGAAACCTCACCGTTAGCTCTTTGACAGCATCGCCGAGCCCTTCAGCGCTCAAAATTGCTTGAACCAACTCACAAAGCGCTCGGGTTGTGATCAGTTTGCCTATTTCCATACGCTTCATTTGCGTTTTGTTGTAGTAGTCCACAGGAATCTGGCTCATAGTAATACGCATGTCATGTCGTTCTTGAGGATACAGCATCGTTTCACTCACTGCGCAGATCCAATTCAACGCTTCGGGGTTGTTTTGGATATAACTTAAATCTAGATTATTCATTTTTGAATAACCCTGAAACATTTTTGCGACAATGTCATTTTGGAAGTACTCATGATCTTTGGGATCAAGGAATTCTCCACGTGTACTTACAACAAGCTCGAATAACTTCGTCCTCACCAATGTCGATATTCTACCTTCCTGTGGTACACTTGAAATTGCTTTAAATGCTTTTTCCGTTAATTTTTGAAGCTTTTCACTATCGAGATTAAACTTTGTTAAGGCAAGCTCTTGAATCTGTTTTGTCAATGAAGTCGTTTCGTTTAAAAAACTGTTTTTTTCAGTTGTAGGCTCTTCGTGTAAACGTACAAAGAGATCTAGGGCATTAGAAAACCAGTGTTTTTGTATTCCTGCACTCATTTGATAACCCCTTAGTTGATTTTGAGTTAAATAGACAATCTACAAGTCCTGCCCATTTGGATCAAGTCATCTCTTTGAGGTTGTGAAGAAATAGAAATCCTTTTTAGTTCTCTACAGGAATTGTAATCAGTGGCGTCCAAGCCTCGATATCCATCCTGTCACCAAACACCCAACAATTTTTTTTAGTAGAGATCCATAAGCACCCATTAGTTGTATCTAAAAGGTACAGTTGTGAACCTAGGGACACCATCTGGTATCGGCCAACTTGCGAACCTTCCTGGGGAAGCTGCTGCCCATAGCTTAATGCCGGCAAAATAAGACAAATGGACAAGGCAAAAAATTTGTTTATCATGACTCTCTCCTAGTTTTTTGAGAATAATAGGTATAGCTCATAGACTATTATAATGTTAGAACAACATTTCCGGTAAGGTCCATCAGGCTAGATAATTTATACGAACTCCCACCAAGGTAACTATTTGTTTTTTATGGTAGCTTATTCGGATATCACTATTAATTTAACTTAAATAATGATAGATTTTAATCCACAACCAAGCAATCGAATTGCATTGTTTTATTTTTCAGGAGTTTTTATGTCAGTTTCTTTGGTAGATGTTTTTGGTAAAATTTTCGACCCCTATTTAACTCAATTATTAGCAAATAATGAACCTTCCGCTTCTTCTTTAGAGCCGGCGGCGCCTGTGCCCCCTAGCCAACAAAAATTCGTCCTGGAACAACTAAAGACCCTAGATTTAGGCTGTAATACCGATGTCTTCACTGTGCAACAAGCGCTGATTTTAAAACTCGCTCAGCTAGTAAGAAAGTCCAGATCGCTGCAGCGGAGTCCGGTTGTGGCGGAACTCTTTGTTTACTTGCTGAATGCCGAAGAAAAGGTTCTTTGTTCCAAAAAGTTTATGATGAATTTACCCCCTAAAGATACGGGATTGAAACGAGAAATCTTACAGATGTTATTAGCGTACAGCGTTGTTGGAGTTCGCACACAACGAATTGGCATGTTAAAAGGAGGCTTGGAAGAAGTAAAAATCGAAGGAGTCCAGCTACAGAGCCTACGGCTTGCTTATACAAAACTTGCGCTGGTTTCATTTTCATCTCTAACCCAATTGGCGGAAAGATACAAAAAAGCCGTAAGAGACATTGGTCACTTCAAATACGCTCCTAAAGAAATACTTCTTACAAAAGATCAACGAACGAATTCAAAGAACAAGGCACTGCTCCGTCAGATTTCGAATTGTAAAAAAAGCCATGAAAGCAAAATGGTGAGTATTTTAGCCCCAGGCGCATATGAATTAATGGAAAAGATCGAAGAAACAGAACGAAAACTGCAAAACAAGATTTATCCATTGGCCCGTCAGATTGCCAACTGTGAAAATAGCAGTAGCCTTTCCAAATTGTATGAGAAGATCATAGATATTTTTAAAGATTACACAGCGACTGCTTTTGAATTTACAATGGAGCGTGCCATCCTTCAATCAAAAATCGATAAAGATATTGTTACTACATTGTCTCAACTAGACATCCTAGGCTCTCGAGACTTAATCGTGCAAATGGCGAACCAAACGGATGATTTATTTGGGATTAAAACCGGATTTAATGTTAACGAAATTTGGGAAACTGAGAATTCTTTATCTCAACTATTATTCGATAGCTCATCAGAAGTAAATGCGATAAAGGATTCGATTAGGCAAGCAGAATTCAATCAAAGCAAACAAGCAAATAAAGAGCTTTCCTCACCCACCCTTTTGGATTTCGTCACCCTTCACAAGGAGCTGTTAATTAGCTTAGTGGCAATGAACAGAACCTCACCTGTTGCAGGAACTCTTATTACAAAATTCAACAATCACCTAGAAAGACATTTTGCAGAACTTAAGAAGATAGAAGAGACTATTTCCCATACCGATGATGATGGTCTTCTGCCCGAATGGATTACACAGATTTCTTCTGCGAAAAAAATGAAGTTTAAGAACCTCCCCTCTAGTTCATGTGAAGTTTCTGGAACATCCAGCAGCTATTCAAGCGAATCATCTACAGATGAAGACGCCCCAATAGAGGAAAATAACACTTCCTTGCTGAATAAGTCTTCGTTACAGCCCACTACAATACTTGGGGAAATCAACCACTACTTAAAACCCGAAACTCGAAATTCTAAACAGGCTTTACGCCTTCTTGGGAATCTTATTGAAGGAAACTGTCGCGATTTTATCGCTGGATTAAAGCTTCAAAGCCCGTACCGGAATGCTACTAATGACCTTTTGGATCACATCCACTTTTTACATAATGGTGTCGAACTTTTCTTATCGAGTCACCGCGAAAAAAATCACCACGCGGCAGCTTTGGCAATGATGACACTTGTATTAGACGAGCACAGCACTTTGGAGCTTTGGCTAAAACTACGTTTGGCCGCCGAAGGAAAACCTTGGCCACAGGAACACTCGCTCACTAAATTAGGGGAAAATCTTGGTGTTGATAATGAGAACAGCGAGATCCTACGCGAACTTCGACAAGGAAGCTTGTGGGAACGTTATACCGCACAAAGTTCCGGTACATGGGTCTCTCCCAAAGGCCTTAGTCAAGTACAGCATGCAGCGGAATTTTTACGCCTGACCGAAGCCCCTGACGAAGAATTATGGTCTGAGGTCTTTCAAGAGGTCCGAGACAACTACTGCGGCACTATAGACTTTATCCTATCGGACATAGAGCGCTTAGGTGGTTCAGTAAAATTGCAATCCAATGAAGTTCATCACATATTAGACGATATTGCAAGTGACATCGGCCTGATCATCTGTTCATCCAGTTCCGCAAGTGGGGAATTAACTCCTGCAGCACGAATGCTTGGAACTGATGAGTTAATAGAACGGGAACGTTTTCTAGCTTCTACGCAAGAATCGCGTCTAGAAGGATTAAAATTAAATCAGTGGATACGCGATACTCTCAGCCACGCGCTCCGCTGGGAAGCGGCCTATGACGCATGGCAGAGAAATCCAGACTCCGCGCTCTCTGCTTACCATTACCGTAATATCGTTGCTGGCGCTCACTATGTCATAGAGGGATCATACCGCTGCCTTGAAAATCTAGAAGGAGTTTCCGTTAGCGAACCTAGCAGTCATGATTTCACTCTCTTTCAGCAAAAGTTTGACCTAACGATGTCACCCACATTCGTACAGGAAACTGAAGAGCATAACATTGGTGTCGCACGGCGCTATCCCCATAGTCATCCAAGAAGAAGGACTCATGCGATTGTGGAAAATTTTATTCAAATCACTAAAGGTTCTAAACTAGCCTCCACCCACCCTTCAGACTTCGCCTACGCGGGAAAAAAAGGAAAATTTTCACCGATCGACCAACACTGTTCAAGAACACACGGACTTTTACTCCAACATTTGAAGCGTCTGAACGAAAGACTTCCTCGTTGAATATTGGTGGAATCACTGTGGGGTGTGACTTTATTCGTTAAGGATCTATTTAACGCTTGACAAGCGAATGGTTATTTTGTGACAATTTATTTAAGGTTTGTATTGTTTTTCGGAAACATCCGTCAAATATATTTTTACCTGTACCTGAACTAAATGATTAGGAGTTCTCTAATGTGTACCAACAATGGAAGATTGCCGAGTCCACGACTCGAAAGTCTTTATTTAAACAATATATCAACGCGTTCTTTTTCAAACCTCTATTCTTCTCTTTCTGCGTTATTGAAACGCAAGTCTTCCTTCGTTTTTTCTAAACGAAAATAATCCCCTTTTTACTTTTTTGACTCTTACATAAAGCTGGCTTTGCGCTGCGCATAAGCTAACTTCCTTACTATTACGACTTTTTTTTATGTACTTGCTTTACGCATGGAGATTTGTGCTATGAATTCTTTTTTTAACTTCTTAACAGAAGTTGACAGCCTTTTTTGGGGCTATATCGCCTTTATCATCATTATATTGTTAGGATGCTGCCTAACAATTCAAGCGCGTTTTTTTCAAATTCGCGCCTTTCCTTCTATTGTGAAAACATTTTTTCATTTTTTATCTAATTCATCACCTGATGCCAGAGGTGTGCACCCTCTAAAAGCGTTCTTTGCTTCGGTGGGCGGCATGATTGGCATCGGAAATGTCGTTGGAATCGTCACAGCCGTACAGATAGGTGGCCCTGGGGCTCTTTTTTGGGTCTGGATCGCTGCGCTTATCGGCACGGTCATCAAATATTCAGAGATTTATCTCGGCCTCAAGCATCGTGTGGCAAATGATCATGGAGGATACGATGGCGGGCCGATGTATTTTCTTCGATCGGCTTTTTATTACCATTTGCTACCGATCTTAATCTGCAGCCTATTGTGTACCTATGGTGTTGAAATCTATCAATTCGCCGTGATTACAGACAGCCTTTCGACCAATTTTGATATCAATCGGAATGTTGTCATAGTGCTTCTGCTGATTCTCATTCTATATGCAAGTGCTGGTGGAGTCCCTCGCATCGGAAAAATTTGTAGCTGGATTATGCCTTTCTTTATGGCACTGTATATCACGATGAGCCTATGGGTGATTTGCCAAGAGATCACCTTATTACCGGGTGTTCTTAAAAATGTTTTTTTATCTGCATTTACGGGACATGCGGCTGTTGGTGGCTTTGCTGGGAGTAGCGTGCTACTGGCCATTCAACATGGAATTTCACGAGCGGCCTATTCTTCAGATATAGGCATTGGCTATGATTCGATCATTCAAAGCGAGTCTAATACAGTTTATCCGGAAAGACAGGCTCGATTAGCTGTTCTGGGAGTCTGTATAGATAATCTTGTATGCACAATGAGCATCTTAGTGGTTCTTGTTTCGGGAGTTTGGAAATCTTTAGATCCTATAGAGGGTTCACAACTTGTTCAAACCGCTTTGAGTCAATATTTTCCCTTTATGCATATCTTTATGCCTATTTTTCTTTTTATTGTTGGGTATTCAACGATGATTGCCTATTTCTGTGTGGGAATTAAATGTGCTCGCTTCCTTTACCCAAAATATGGAACGCAGCTGTATTTAATCTATGGTGTCGTTGCGCTGATTTTCTTTTCTTTTTTTAATCAGTCACAAGCCCTTCTGGTAATGTCTTTAGCCGGAGCTTTGCTTCTGATTATCAACCTAACGGGAATTTTTATGTTACGACATCAGATTGTTTTTGCAAGTGAGTCTCTTACAGCAACTGATAAGGGTGTTTGCCACGGAGTGTAATCAATCGGGGTTGGGCCCAATGGTGTCAACTTAAGAGCTTATGTCGCCCTTACAGGGCTCTGGGGTGTATATCGCCCTTTACCCAGGCCTCCGCTCGCTGACGCTCGCTTCGACCTGGGCTGTAGTATTCCATCCCTTCGGGACTTAGCGGCAATCACTTAAATTTAAGAGCCTTGGGTGACAAATAGGATGTTGCTAAGTCCCGAAGGGACGGAATATTACAGCCCAGGTCGAAGCGAGCGT
>CAZENM010000093.1:0-10759 GCA_964513575.1 uncultured bacterium
TACTGAGCATAAGAAAATCTTGACACAGCCGCGATTCCGAGAATTGGAATCCAATCACTCGATTGCCAGTGCCATTCTTTATTAGGTTGTGTGAGTATTTCTGTTGTCCCTCGCCTCACAATCAATCCTACAATTCCGGTAAGCCCCCCTAACAAGAAAAGCAAGCGCCACTGTGTTTCACCAAGGGTAGCTGCCGCTAGCGCGGCAAGAGAAATGCCGGCGATGCCCGAGGCGTCAAAGAGACTGCTCATGAACCCTCGTTTATGCATCTCAGTGTTCTCCAGCATAAATAACGCACCGCCGGTGGTTTCTCCGGCAGCAAAAAAATTCTGCAGGAAACGCCCCACAGAAAGAAGCGCCGGCGCTAACCACCCAGCCTGTTCAAAATTGGGTATGAATGCGATTATAGAGGTTGAAAATGCCATTCCATACAAAGTGATAGACAGGCTTGATTTCCTTCCCCACCGGTCACCGATCCTTCCGAAGACATAGGCTCCGATGGATTTGGGAATTAAACTCATCGGTAAAAGAGCATATCCTGCGATTAATGAATAAATCGGATCCACATGTGGGAAAAAAAGCGGCGCCAGAAATGGAATCAAAAAACCATAAAGAGCCTGGTCATAATGTTCTAAAACATTGCCAACAATCGCTACCCAATAAATACGCATCATCTTCATTACCTAAACTCAATTAGCTCGGTGCCAGCGCTCGATCTGTCTGGCATTCTCTAGGCATTCGGTAAAAATTTCCTGACACTTCTTTTGCAAGGTTAAATCCGTAGATTTGGGATCGCATTCAATGGGTTGTACATGTTTGCAATAACTCAAGGAATCCATTCCTACTGCTTTAAAAAAACTTTTGAGGGTTGGTTGTCTGTAAGTAAATCGAAGGGACGAGTTGGTGTGGGAGCCAGTTGGAGGGGTGAACATCATAATTCCTTTGTTAAAAAAAATAAATGTCCACCAAAAAGAAAATCTTTTTTCACACTCCCTACGCTAGTATTAACTAGATCAGGTAATGAGGGTTTATACACAAATTTCGCGTATAGCTTTCGCTCTTTCAGCCCATGACTCATGGGCACCCCTGGTGAACAGAAATAAATGTAGCTTACTTTGCGAAAACCTACAAGACTATTTTAAAAAGTAGGATTTTTCAGCAACCTCAAAAACATCACCAGTTTGATTGTTCCTGATACGTTTTGGATTTATTTATTAACGCGGTAAAGAAATTCTTATTATCTGCATAGGGATACTGATTTGGTCCTTTTGGTTCCGGACTATTCGCATCCCTGAGCTTGCTGTAATAGTACACTTCAGGGTGAAATTGTGTTAACACCACTTTTCCGTCTCGACTGACAATAGCTTTAGGGACATTATCAAACTCGATTACCGTGTGAAGATCTTTACCTATTTGGTCGCTTGCTTGATGATGTGCAGAATACCCCTTAGTACTATCCCCAATGATCTCTTGAATGACGGAGGCTGCTTTGGAATCAACCCCCTGCTTTATTGTCAAATTATGAACTGCGCCAAGATGGCCTTCAACATGCTGCTTTAATGTTCCACCAAAGAAAACATTTCCGATTTGAGACCCTCGGCATATCCCATGTATGGGGATCCCTTTTTGATAAGTGCTGGATATCATGGAAAATTCTACGAAGCTACGTTGATAATCAGAATCTGTATAAGTTTTAACATCCCTTTGATGACCATAAAATTCAGGATGAACATCCAGCCCGCCCGGTAAAACTAAACCTTGGATATGTTCGGAAATCATCTCTGATCTTTGCTTCACCCGCCCGATTGCGGAATCCGGAGCTGCACCTTTTAAGATCGCATCAGGGATGCTGATCGCGTCTTCCGGCAGACCGTATTTGGCTATCGCGTCCAATGCAAACAAGGTTTCGGTATGCAAAGCTTCCGCAGTGACCCCTTTTACCTTTTGCTCAAACCTTAGGGGGATAGCGTCACAATCTTTTAATGACAGGTAAGTTCCTTCGGTCATGCGACCTTGGCCTTTAAAATCCCATAAGATCCCAATCACGGGTCTAGTAATGACATGTGGAGCCCCCCCACTGATTTCAAAGTGTTCTTTTGCATCCACAAATAGCGTATCGGTTAAATCACAGTCTTTGATTTTTGAATTCAGGGGGACAGCCTCTAAGAAACAGGTAGCTAAAAGTTTGCTCTTATCCAAAAGAACATGATCCAATTGAGCGCCATTGAACGAGGTATAAGATAAATCGCAGCCTTCAAAGCGGGTATTTTGCAGATATGCGTTTGAGATATTAGTCTCCGTAAAATCACAATTTTGGAATTTATTATCCATAAAAAGTGAGCCGTAGAAATTACTGTTATATAGAGAACAGTCGGTCCAGGAGCTGGAATAAATCTTGGAAAATGCAAAATCTGTAAATATAAAATTACTATTTAAAGAATGAGAATTTATAAAAGTTGAATGTACAAAAGAAGAATTCTGAAAGTTACAGCGGTTTATTGAGACATTTTCAAAAACGAATCCATTAAGATCCTGCGAGGAAAAGTCGCAATCTGTAAACGACTGATTTTTAAATGATAACGGAGTTAAACAACTTCCTTCTTGTCCCTTCGGATTCATTGCAGTGAAGGAAATTTTTTGGATTTTGCTGGAGAAGTTGCGTTCGACTAAAATCTTTTCAAATTCAACAGTTTTTTCAGGATTTTCGGCTTTTTTTCTTTGGATCTCTTCTATCACGATCGCGAGATCATCTTGTGTCATTTTCTTTCCAAAATAATTACGATGGACTGTCTGGGCATGTGTTGATGCCTGCGACACTCGAATAATCGCCATTAATAAGTTGGCTAAGCACTCGGGTTTACGGCCGTCTCGCTGAAATTCCCGGTATGAAAGATAGAGCTCCTTCACAGCCTGCGCGACTAGAGAAAGTAAGATGAGTTCTGTGGAAGCAAAAACAACCGATCCCAGATAAATCGTGTGGTTGATGATGGCTAATAACTTTAAAGAAGCCGCTTGCCATTCTCCATTCCTTACATGTAGATACATCTGTCGACTGTCGGTGATAATGAGTGTGACGGAGGAAAAAGTAGCGCTGACAACCGGCAATAAAATATTCAAGGCAACAGAGCTTACACAAATCCCTAAATGCATCATATCTGTCTTCATTTGCCCCCACTGTCTATTTTGGCAGTCTTGGGCGATATTAGTCAGAATTCTCCACGACTTAACCGCGCCTAAGCCGACAGTAAGTGCGTTTCGTGTAGGCGCATAAAGTCCTAAAAAAGGGAGTGCTAGACTCGACACTCGTTCTACGGTAGGATGACGAAGTGGACGAACATTGTGAAGAAAGGGATCTGTTCTATAATTCGGATCAACACCAGAAGTTATGTTATTCATTATAATACCGCACAGTTAAGTATATTAATAAAAAGTACTATAACAAACACAGTATTTAAAAACTACAAAAAAAACATTACCAAACTAAAGCTTATATTTCCTGAACTGGAAATTAATTCACGATCCTGCCAAGAACGCGGGGGAAAATCTGGCTCATCGCGCAAATGACCTGAAAATAATAAATTTAACGCAAGCGTTGTAGTTCCTTCGGCCCTCCTATCAGGAAATAACAGTTTTTGGTAGGTGGTGGAGTCGCTGATTTTTTTAAACGCAAAGGTGCAAAGATGCAAAGGAGGGGAAGAGCTTACAGCACACCTCAAACTCACAATCAATTTATTGTTTTGAGGCTATCTAACAGTCTGCATTCCCTTTGCGTCTTTGCATCTTTGCGTTTAAAATGCCCTAAAAAACTTGCGGATTTGTGGTGTTGAATTGCGTTTCTAAACAAGCCAGCGAATGCGTTATTTAGGAGGTGCAAAACCCCTCCGAAAACGATGTTTCGGAGGGGTTTCTCTTACTGCCGTTTAACAGGCGGCGCTAAGGTTCTAATTGTGACGAGCTCTAGGTCAGGGTTAAAGAAACCAGCAGCGGTGCTGATATTGGAGTTTGTACGAACAATTCCTTCGCATTTTGCTAACAGCAAGCAATCAACGATTTCATCGAATCCTTTATCGAAATGGGGCGTTCTTGAATTATAAACTGCCGAGACTGTGCTATCGCCCCGAGGAACATCTCTATAAACGACTCTGGGACCGTATCTTTCAATCATTTCTTCTAAAAACACAGCGTCATCTGTCGAAACGAAGATCATGCAACCAAAAAAATTATTTTTTTGAAGCATAATGTCAATTCGGTCATAAAAATTCTTAAAGCTTGGAGGAGTTACATTAACCTTTTTTTCAGGACCCAGGTAGCAGACCCCGAGGACCGGAGAGTCATCAAAGTTATTATGGGCGAATGATTCAACTTCAAAACTTACCTCATCAGTGACTCTGATGTATTTTTCGAGAATTTTATTTACTTCTGCTCTGGTGTGGAAAAGGGTATTAAAACAGTATTGCATTGCGCGGTCTTCAACGACATTCCATTCCTCATAGTCCATTTTTGGGGTTTCTGAGAGGGGTTTAAAGTAATAGTTCCACCAATTTCTTCCCATCGAGGGTTCATAGTAGTTTCCTTGGTCACTAAAATCGACTAGAATTCCGGGCCATTGTTCTTTTTCATAATCTTCTAAAAATCCTATCACAACAAACAAGGCGGAAAAAAAACTTGGGTGACATTTCGGATTTTTTAAGATCCGATAGGTGGGCTTGACTCCCGGAGGAGGTCTTCTTTTTTTGATCGCGCACTCGACGGGAATTTTATTTATCGAATTGTCAGAAGAATAATCCGATAGAAAATCATAACTGATTTCTCCGGTCAAACACGAGCAGGTAAGGATCGCAAGGATCATGAAACGAATAAACATTAGTCAACTCCCTCTTGTTTTTAAGAAACGAGAGTATGTCATTTTTTTGTTTTTCTTTCGAGTTTTCATCACATTTGCTAAAATAAGGCTTTAAAAATTATCTATGGATGTAGCAAATGGCAATCTCACTCGAGAAGATCAAGAAACGAGAAGTAACGGTAGGAATCGTAGGTCTGGGGTACGTAGGGTTACCATTAGGGCTTGTGTTTGCTGAAGCGGGAGTTAACGTCATTGGCTTTGACATCGATCCCAGCAAGATTGATTCCATCAACAAGGGTCAAAGCTATATCAAGCATATAAAAAACGAAAGATTAAAAAAAGCTCTCGATAACAAACTGTTATCCTCTACAACCGACTATGCCCGCATTTCGCAATGTGACGCGATTATTTTATGTGTACCGACTCCACTGGATTACCATTTAGATCCCGATCTCCGCTATATTGTTGAATCATGCAAATCGATCGCCCCCTACTTACAGCCCGGTACGTTAGTCTCGCTAGAAAGTACAACATGGCCGGGAACAACGGAAGAAATCGTTTTGCCATTACTGCAAGAGCTAAGTCCGCTAAGGATTAATAAAGACTTATTTCTATGCTTCAGTCCTGAAAGGGAAGACCCGGGCAATAAAAACTACAATACGAAAAACATTCCAAAACTTGTCGGGGGAATCAACCCGGAAAGCTTGGAGCTATCTGTGGCATTATATTCCCTAGCAATCGACACAGTGGTCCCCTTAAGCAGCACGCAGGTCGCGGAGCTTGCAAAGCTATTCGAGAATATCTTCAGAAGCGTTAATATCGCGCTGGTTAATGAAATGAAAATAATCTGCGCCTCAATGAACATTGATGTCTGGGAAATGATTCGAGCGGCCTCGACCAAGCCGTTTGGATTTATGCCTTTTTGGCCTGGACCTGGACTTGGAGGGCACTGTATCCCGATTGATCCATTTTATCTCACCTGGAAAGCCAAAGAGTTCGGCATCACCACAAAATTCATTGAGCTTGCCGGAGAAATCAACCGTTCCATGCCCCATTATGTTGTTTCGCGAGTACAAGACTGTTTAAATGGATTTTCGAAAGCATTAAAAGGTTCAAAGATCCTTGTGTTAGGTCTTGCTTACAAGTCGGATGTGGATGATATGAGAGAAAGCCCAAGCTTAGAGATTATTCGTCTTTTACAGGAAAAAGGGGCTTTCCTTGATTACCACGATCCTTTTGTCGCAGAAATTGGACCCACGCGTGAGTATAAGCAGTTAGCAGGAATGAAATCTGCTCCGTTATCAGACAAATATGACTGTTTTGTCTTGGCGACTCGACACAGTTGTTTTTCCGCTGAAGAAATCTTAAAATATCAAGTGCCTGTCGTAGACACCCGTAATTTTTTACCTAAAACAGAATTAGTTTACCCGGCCTAAGGAGTGACAAATGGAATTTATCGACCTAAAACAGCAGTATCAAACCTATAAAGAGGAAATTGATCGTTCGATTCACAAAGTCCTAGATCACGGGCAGTATATCATGGGTCCTGAGGTTCAGGAGCTAGAGAAACAACTTGCCGCGTTTGTTGGGGTTAAACACTGCATTTCCGCCGCCAGCGGAACTCATACTCTCGAAATCGCTTTACGCTCATTGGATATTGGTCCCGGGGATGAAGTGATTACGGTTCCTTTTACTTGGATCTCATCAGCCGAAGTGATCAACCTCGTCGGAGCAACGCCTGTGTTCGTTGACATCGATCCAAAAACGTATATGATCGATCCGGAAAAAATTGAAAAGGCTATCACACCTCGAACAAAAGCAATCTTACCGGTCAGTCTATTTGGCCGAATGGCTGACTACGAGGCTATTAATGCTATCGCGGCAAAGTATAATTTGCCGGTCATTGAATATGGAGCTCAAAGCTTTGGAGCGACCCAAAAGGGCAGAAGAAGCTGTGGAGTGACAACGATTGGGTCAACTAGCTTTTTCCCCGCAAAACCTTTGGGATGCGATGGGGATGGCGGCGCATTATTCACCAATGACGATCACCTCGCCTCGAAAATGAGAGCGCTGCGTACTCACGGCGCGCTTGTGCGGCACGAGCATCATTACATCGGCATGAACGGCAGACTGGATACCCTGCAAGCATCGATATTGCTGACTAAGCTAGCCCACTTCAGCGAAGAAGTTGAAAAGCGGATCGCTATAGGAGCGGCTTATTCAGAAAGACTCCAAGATATCTGCGTCACTCCTGAGATTGGAGAAGGGAATACACACGTCTACGCCATTTACACCATACGCTCTGAACAGCGAGACGCCCTAAGCGCTCATCTTAAAGCTGAAAACATTCCTTCTGCCGTTTATTATCCTAAGTGCGTGCACCTGCAACCTGTTTACGCCTATTTAGGGCATACTGAAGGAAGCTTTCCGGAATCGGAGAAAGCCTCCAAAGAAGTTTTAAGCCTTCCTATGCACCCCTGGTTAACAATGGAAGAGATCGATAAAGTGGCCGATGGAGTTAGATCGTTTGTTGGGCTGGAGGTTTTAAAATGAAAAATCCCACACTAGCGCTTATTGGAGCGGGCAAATGTGGGAAAAACCTTGCTCGGAATTTCCACGCTCTAAAGTCGCTGCATACGATCTGCGAGGCAAATGCCGCCTTATTGGAATCGTATCGCCCGCTTTACCCTGAAGTCCATCTTGAAAAATCTGTCGAGGCTGTTTTTAATAACCCGGCTATCGATCGGGTTGCCATTGCCGCGCCAGCCCCCCTTCACTATACCTTAACGAAACAGGCATTACTGGCCGGAAAAGATGTCTTCGTTGAAAAACCTTTATGTTTGGATATTAGTGAAGCTGAAGAGCTTAACGCACTTGCTGAAGAGAAAGGGCGAATCCTGATGGTGGGGCATTTACTCCAGTATCATCCCTGCGTGATCCATCTACAAAAAATGGTTCTTCAAGGTGAGTTGGGCCGTATTTTCACGATATCTTCACATAGACTTAATCTAGGGACAATTCGTACGGAGGAAAATGCTCTGTGGAGTTTTGCTCCGCACGACATTTCGGTGATTCTTTCTTTAGCCGGGGGGAATCTTCCTAAGCAACTACGTTGTATGGGGGGGGATTATCTATCCAAAGGGATCGCAGACACCACCCTAACAACGCTTCGATTTGACAACGATATCTTGGCGCACATTTATGTGAGCTGGCTTCACCCCTTTAAAGAGCAAAAACTTGTCGTCACAGGATCCCACGGAATGGTGGTCTTCGATGACACGCTCCCTTGGGAACAAAAGCTGCAATTTTTCAAACACCCCGTCACTTGGAAAGAAGGAACGATTCCCCAGGCTAATAAAGTGAATGGAGAATTCCTTACAGTTCCTTTTGGAGAGCCATTGAATGAGGAGTGCCTGCACTTTCTGCGATCCTGCGATGAAAGAACCGCTCCGAGGACTAACGGAACGGAAGGAATTCGCGTTTTAAAAGTACTTACCTCGGCACAGAAAAGTTTAGAAAGGGGTGGAGAATCCGAAACGCTGACAGACGCAAACCTCACCCGCTCTTTCTTTGCGCACGTGACTGCAGAAATTAATCCAAAAGCAACCATTGGGTCCGGAACCAAAATTTGGCATTTTAGCCATATCATGGATGGTGCTGAACTAGGAGACAACTGCAACATCGGACAGAACGTTGTGATCAGCTCTGGAGTAAAACTGGGCCGCAATGTAAAAGTTCAAAACAACGTCAGCGTTTACACCGGCGTTGTCTGCGAGGAAGATGTCTTTCTAGGCCCCAGTATGGTGTTTACGAATGTGATCAACCCCAGAAGCGCCGTTAACCGCAAAAATGAATATAAGCTAACCACGGTGCGGAAAGGCGCGACAATCGGAGCGAACGCCACAATCGTCTGCGGAAATGAATTAGGCGAGCATTGCTTTGTCGGCGCGGGCGCTGTCGTGACTAAATCAATCAAACCGTTTGCCTTGGTGATCGGCAACCCCGCCAAACAAACCGGCTGGGTCAGCGTGCATGGTGAAAAACTTCAGCTGCCTCTTCACTTACCTGAAGGTCATACACAAGAAGCTGTCTGTTCAGAAAGTGGAGAACGCTACCGGCTAACCGGTAACAGAGTGGAAAAACTATGAAACTATTAACGATCATCGGGGCTCGACCTCAATTTATCAAGGTTGCCGCCCTTAGCCGCGCCTTGAAAAAATTCCCTTCTATTACCGAAGTGATTATTCATACCGGGCAGCACTACGACCATCAGATGTCTGAAATATTTTTCACCGAAATGGAAATTCCCACTCCCAACTATTCTTTAGGAGTTGGAGGATGCACACAGGGTGCCATGACGGGAAGAATGCTTGAAAAAATTGAAGAGATCTTAATGATCGAAAAACCCGATTGGGTGCTTGTTTTCGGAGATACCAATTCCACACTTGCCGGTGCGCTTGCGGCGGTTAAGTTGCATATTCCGATTGCCCATGTGGAGGCTGGACTTCGCTCTTTCAATCGAAAAATGCCGGAAGAAATCAACAGAATACTGACAGATCAATGTTCAGAACTGTTATTTACTCCCAGTCAGGCTTCTACAGACAACTTGCTTCGCGAAGGAATTATCGGGGCAAAAATTTACGCTGCCGGCGATATCATGCTTGATGCCGTCAATTATTATTCCCAAAAGTCCGAACATGTCAGCACGATCGTCAAAGACTTAAACTTGGATAAATTTGCCCTTGCGACTGTTCATAGAGCGGAAAACACCGACTCTCCACCCGATCTGCGAGGAATCATGGAAGGGCTCGTTAAGATTGCCCAAACCATGCCTGTAATTTTTCCTTTGCACCCGCGAACACAGCAGGCGATTAAAACACACTTGCCTGACTTAAAATTCCCGGAGTCCTTGAAATTCATCCCGCCTGTGGGGTATTTCGATATGTTATCGCTCCAAAAAGGGGCTTCCGTTATTTTAACAGATTCCGGAGGGGTTCAAAAAGAAGCCTATTGGCTGCAAACGCCCTGCATCACCTTAAGAAACGAAACGGAATGGCATGAATTGGTGGAGCATGGTTTTAATATTCTTGCTGGTAGCTGTCCGGAAAAAATCGAACAGGCTTTCATTAACAGTCAAAAAAACCCGCTACCCGCTCTAGAAACATTATATGGCGATGGCCATGCCGCCGATTATATTCTTAATAAAATCCTTAGTCACACTCACACGGAGATTTCTACATGATACATCATTTTGACCCAGATAAGTGGGAACATCAGGTCACAGACTCCCAAGATGTCGAAATATTAATGCATCGTGAAGCTCATTTTGGAGGGAATTTCGATCTCATGATCGATTACTATCAAAAGGAAGGAAAGGGCTGCTCTCCAACCATCAATACCGCTAGAATTATTCAGCTGGCAGAGATTGAAAAAAGCTCTGCGGAAAACATGGCTCCCCTGCTACTATCGGGTGCTGATGCGGAAAAAATCCAAGAGATCCGAAATATTTATAAAACCCTAAGGGATCTTTATGAGGTGAAAAATGCCTCTAATCCGATTCCTACTCTGATTGCGGATCTTATTCTATCGGAGGAAACGCACCCTGAAAAAGAAATTAACGCATTTCTACCCTATAAGCAATCTTCCGTACCTGCATTAATGGAACTTCTTAGAGACCCCAACTTTTACGATCCGTTATTTCCCGGGTATGGATATGCTCCGGAACACGCCGCCGAGATTCTTTCTAAAATTGGAGATCGCCGGGCAATCATCGCTCTATTCGAAGCGATCGGTGAGGGAGACTTCTTTAATGATGAGGGGATATTGCGCGCATTAAAATCGATCGGAGAGCCTGCTAAAGAGTTTTTATTAAAAGTTCTTAAGGGACGCCCCCTAAACGAAGATAACGAAAGGGCT